>MVQP01000058.1 GCA_002067235.1 Syntrophorhabdus sp. PtaB.Bin047 | reverse complement strand
TGGCCATGTCACGGCGGAGGCCGTCTTCACCGCGGGGAGGTGGACGAAGTTCGGGGCCTGCCTCGACGATATGCCTCAATTCCTGACGACCCTCAACAGTCACCCCCATGTCCGTTTCCTCGGTTTTCACACCCATATCGGCTCCCAGATCGCCGAGCTTGCGCCGTACCTCGCGGTCCTGGGCAGGATGATCGAACTCGGCCACCTCCTCACGAAGACGGGCAGGAAGTGCGAGATCATCAACATCGGAGGCGGTTTCCCTCTTTCCTATGTGACGAAGGAAGAGTGGAACAGGTTCATGGAGAGGGTGAAGGATGGTTACCTCGCGTCGCTGAAAGGAGACATGAGCCGCGTCTTCATATGGAACAACCGCACGGGAGGTTTCGAGCGCCGGCCCGACGGTTCGATCGATGCCTCGCGGTGGAATGACGACACCTTCTACACCCCTTATCCCAAGGAGAAGATGGTGGAGGCCATACTGCGGGGCAAGGTGCGAGTCGACGGGAAGGATATCGATACCGTCCGGGCCCTTAAGGACCTGGGAGAGCCCGCTCTCGTCATCGAACCCGGCCGCGGCGTCGTGGGGGATTCGGCCGTCACCCTCGCCCGGGTGTCCCAGGTGAGGAGGATCGGGAAATGGCATGACCTCATGAGCCTCGAGATGGGCGTCACCAGTTTCGGAGAGGCCCTCGTGTACATGCCCGTCAACCACTGGGAGATCGTCAACGACCGCGACCGCCGCGACCCCGAGCCCTTCGAGGCCTTTGTCGCGGGCAACCTCTGCTTCTCCGGGGACATGTTGGCGAAGTACAAGGTGTCCCTTCAGAGAAGGCCGGTCCGGGGAGACGTCATCCTCATCCACAACACCGGTTCATACGGCCCCCAGTTCTTCGCGTCCAACGCGAACTCCTTTCCCCGTCCCGCCCGCGTCCTCGTGGAGAGCGGCGGCAAGCTGACGGTGATGAGACAACGGGACACATACAACGACATCTTCTCCCTGTGAGAGATCAAACCTCTGCGGCACATAGCGGGAGAAACGCAAAGGAAACGTGACAGTGGGTCTTGCGGGAAAGGGCGTGAGATATGCCGGCCGGGGCTTGCTCGGTCTTGCCGTGGTCATCATGACGCTCTGGGGCGTGATGGCGATCTACTATTCGAACCTCGGAAGCGAGACGCTACGAGGGTCCCTCTCTGCCGCATTCGGAGTTGCCACCGCCGCGTCATTCATCTTCCTGCCTCGCAGGGGGCTCACCTTAGCCTTTTTCCTCGCCGCCTTCGCAGGCCTCGCGTGGTGGTGGTCGACCATTCCGCCCTCCAACGACCGCGTGTGGCAGAAGGATGTGGCGGTGCTGCCCTATGCCGTCATCAGGGGGAATGAGATCAGGATCCACAACATCCGCAATTTCCATTACCGCAGCGAAACGGACTATGACGTCCGGTACTACGCGAAGACCTTCGACCTCGCGAAGCTCAGCTCCGTCGACCTCATAGCCGTGTACTGGATGGGGGACGCCATCGCACATATCATGGTCAGCTTCGGATTTGAGGGAAAGGAGTATATCGCCTTCTCCATCGAGACACGAAAGGAAGAGGGCGAGGACTATTCCACGATCAAAGGTTTTTTCAAACAGTACGAGCTGATATACATAGCCGGCGACGAGCGCGACCTTATCCGCCTGAGGACCGATTACCGCAGACCGCAGGAGGATGTCTACCTCTTCCGGTTGAGCGCGAGGCCCGCCAACGCGCGCGGGCTTTTCATGGAATACGTACGCCAGATCAACAGCATGAGGAAGACGCCCGAGTGGTACAATACCCTGACGACGAACTGCACAACCAACGTCGTCCGCCACGTCAGAGCGCTGGGCAGCCGGGCGCGGTACACCTGGGAGATACTCCTCTCCGGTTATGCGCCGCACTACGCCTACGAGATGGGAGGGCTCTACAGGGGTGTTCCCTTCAAGGAGTTGAAGGAGATGAGCTACATCAACAGGAAGGCTCACATGATCGGCGACGACCCGGAATTCTCCCGCAAGATCCGCGAGGGCCTGCCGGTCCCGGAGGGCAGACCCTGAAAGCGATGCACGAACCCCTGCCGGCGACTGTCCCGGAGACATACAATATTCGTGTCCGCGGCCTCGATCTCTGTCCGCCCCTGCTCCAGGCCCCGATGGCAGGGCTTACCCACAGCGCCCTGAGGCAGATCGTCGCGGGTTTCGGCGGGGTCGGCCTCCTGTCGACGGAGATGCTCCTCGCCAGGAGGCTGCCGACCGAAAACCCCGGAATGTCCCCCTACCTCGTCAGGACGATCGGGGAAAGACCGCTCTCCTATCAGCTCCTCGTTTCCAGCGAAGCGGATATCGGCCCGGCCGTGGACAAACTGCACGAACTCGGGGCGGATGCGGTCGACCTCAACATGGGCTGTCCCGACTGGTCCGTGGGAAGGTCGGGCGCCGGATTCGCCTTGATGGAGAATCCTGATAACGCCTGCCGCCTGGTGGCGGCGGCAAGAAGAAGGACCGACCTGCCGCTGACCGCGAAGGTCCGTCTCGGCGTCGGGCTCGACGAACCCCGCCTGAAGGAATTCTGCGCTATGCTCGAAGGGGAAGGCATCGACATGCTTTCCGTCCACGCCCGTCTGAAGAAGGAGCCCTTCGCCAGAAGGCCCCGATGGGAGTGGGTCGCCAGGATAAAGGAATGGCTCGGCATCCCGGTCATCGCCAACGGGGGCATATTCACGGTGGAGGATGCGCGCAAATGCCTTAAGGCCTCGGGTGCCGATGGACTCATGCTCGGCCGCGGGGCCGTGGCGAGGCCCTGGCTCTTCGCCGAGATCGCCCGCGAGGTCTATGGCTCCGACATTGCCGCGCCCTGCGTCTCGTTGCCCCTCGTCTACGGCAGATTCACGGATCTCATAAAAGAACTCTTCCCGCCCGAGCGCCGGCTCGGCAGGCTCAAGGAGTTCACCCACCACTTCGCCGGGAACTACCAGTTCGGCCACCAGTTGAGCTCACGCATCCAGGGCAGCCGCACAATGACGCAGGCCGAGGAAAGGGCCGCCGATTTCTTCAAGAACAACCCCGATAAGGGAATAACCAATAACCAAATTCCAATAACCAATGAAGAAGAGAATGACCAATTGACCAAGATAAAGGGCAGAGCGGATTGCCCGCATCGTTTTGGTCATTGATTATTGTCTGTTTGTCTGGTTATTGGTGAATTGGTCATTGGTTATTTTCTTTTTCATTTCCCCTTCCTTGTGGTAAGACATTAGCACTTTCATGGACTACGAGACGATAATAGGGTTGCGGTACCTGCGCTCGAAGCGCAAGGAGGCCTTCATCTCCTTCACGACGTGGATATCCGTGGTGGGCATCGCCATCGGCGTCATGGCCATCATCGTGGTCATCGCCGTCATGACGGGTTTCCAGGACGAGATCAGGGCGCGGATCCTCGGCATCAATCCCCATATCCTCGTCCTTGACGTGAACGGCGAGATCCGTAACCCCGGCGAGGTCGTGGCAAAGGTCAAGAAGGTGGACGGCGTTGTGGAGGCCTTCCCTTTCACGGCCTTTCAGGCGATGGCCCAGAACGGCAAGCAGTTCTCCGGTGTCGCCGTGAAGGGGATCGACCCCGGGGACGCGAAGTACATGTCGAAGCTGGTGAAGGAAGGCTCCATCGATGTCCTGCGGAGAAAGGGGAGCGTCCTTATGGGGAAGGAGCTGGCGAAGCACCTGGGACTTTTCGTCGGCGACAGCTTCACAATCATGGTCCCCTTCGGCGGCTTCTCTCCCATGGGCTCCATGCCGGAGACGGTGCGCGGCCGCGTGGGCGGCATCTTTGAGACGGGGATGTACGAGATCGACAACACCCTTGTCGTCATGGCGCTTTCCGACGTGGAATCCGCGATGGGAGTGGGGGCGACGGGCATCGAGGTCAAACTCACCGATGAGTACAGGGCGACGGACCTCAAGTGGACGATCCTGAAGGCGCTGGGACGTGATTACTTCGCGAAGACATGGATCGAGATGAACCGGAACCTCTTCTCGGCCTTGAAGCTCGAGAAGCTGGCGATGTTCATCATTCTCGCCCTCATCATTCTCGTGGCGAGCTTCAACATCATCAGCTCGCTGATCATGACCGTCATGGAGAAGAAGAAGGACATCGCCATACTGAAGTCCATCGGCGCGAAGAAGCGGAGCATCATGAAGATCTTCATGATGGAGGGCATCACCATCGGCGTCGTCGGCGCCCTCTTCGGTTCGCTGACGGGATACTTCCTGTGCTGGATCATCAAGAGCACGAAGCTCATCCGGCTTCCCGAGGACGTCTACTACATAACCACCCTGCCCGCAAAGATAAGCATCGTCGACGTGGCGCTCATCGCCCTCGTCACGACCGTCATATGCGTCCTTTCAACGATCTACCCTTCCTACAAGGCGGCGAAGATCGACCCCGTGGAGACCCTGCGCTATGAGTGATCACATCATCGAGGTCTCGGGACTGAAAAGGTCTTTCCAGAAGGACGGCATTGTGATCGAGGTGTTAAAGGGCGTGGACTTCACCGCCGACAAGGGTGAGTTCATCACCATCATGGGCCCCTCCGGTGCGGGTAAGAGCACCTTCCTCCACATCATCGGCACCCTGGACAAACCGACGGAAGGCAGGGTCCTCTTCGGCGGCCAGGACATCATGTCCTTCAGCGAGGACGAGCAGAGCCGTTTCCGCAACGAGAAGGTGGGGTTCATCTTCCAGTTCTATCATCTCCTGCAGGACCTCAACGTCATCGAGAACGTCATGATGCCGCTCCTCATAAAGCGCATGAAGCCCGCGGAGGCGGAAGCCAAAGCACGGACCTTCCTGGAGACGGTAGAGCTTACCCACAGGTGGAACCACAGACCCGGGGAGCTATCCGGCGGCGAACAGCAGCGCGTCGCCATCGCCCGGGCGCTCATCAACGAACCCGAAGTGATCCTCGCCGACGAACCGACGGGCAACCTCGACCGAAAGACAGGCCGCGAGGTCATGCGCCAGATCCTCACCATCCAGAAGAACCTCTCCGCAACCCTCATCCTCGTAACCCACGACCCCGAGATCGGCGCGGTCGGCGAACGCAAGCTCACGATGGTGGACGGCGAACTCTCCTAGAGACCGTTTCAGGTTTCAGGTTAGAGACCTTAGAGACCGTTTCAGGTTTCAAGTTTAATGTTACGGACTTGCAAAGGTTCACGTTGTCTTTTGCCTGAAACCTGAAACGGTCTTTTCTTCCTGAAACCGTCTTTAGAAGTGCACCAGCGGCGGTTTGCCTATGGGGTAGACGTTGAAGCCGATGTCGTGCAGCAGCCTGTGGTTGAGGATGTTGCGGCCGTCGAAGATGAAGGCCGGTTTGGCCATTGAGTCGTAGATGCGCTTGTAGTCGAGTTCGGTGTAGAGCTTCCATTCCGTCATGATCGCGATGGCGTCGCAGCCGCGGGCGGCGGTGTAGGGGTCGGGTTCGTAGGTGATCCCGTCGAGGTCGGCGAGGTCGATCTTCGCGTTGGTGAGGGCCTTGGGGTCGGTGATGACGAGGTCGGCCTTTTCCTCAACGAGCCTTCGCGCTATGGTAAATGCCGGGGTCTCGCGGGTGTCGCCCGTATCGGCCTTGAAGGCGAAGCCGAAGAGGCAGATCCGCTTTCCCGCCAGGGTGTTGAACATGGCGCTCAGGATGCCTAGGATGAAGCGCTCCTTCTGGTATTCGTTGATGTCGACGACGCTCTCCCAGTAGTCGGCGACATCGTCGAGGCCGTAGGAGCGGCAGATATAGGCGAGGTTCAGTATGTCCTTCTTGAAGCAGGAGCCGCCGAACCCCACGCTCGCGTTGAGGAACTTCGGCCCCAGGCGGCTGTCGAGGCCGATGGCCCGCGACACCTCTGCCACGTCGGCCTCTGTTTTCTCGCACAGGGCCGAGACGGCGTTTATGGATGATATCCTCTGGGCGAGGAAGGCGTTGGCGACGAGCTTCGAGAGCTCGCTGCTCCAGATGTTGCTCTCGATGATCTTCTCACGCGGCACCCAGTTGAGATAGATATCGACGACGGCCTTGCGCGCCTCTATACCGCTCGGTGTCTCCCGGGAGCCTATGAGGACGCGGTCGGGAAACTCAAGGTCCCGTACCGCCGTCCCTTCCGCCAGGAACTCCGGGTTGGAAAGGACATCAAAGCGGACGCCCCCGTCCTTGGACGTGAGGATGCGCTCCATGGCGAGGGCCGTTTTAACGGGGATGGTGCATTTCTCGACGACGATCTTCGGCGATTCGGAGGACTCCCTGATCTGCCGCGCCGTCTTCTCCCAGTACTGGAGGTCCGCCGCCTTGCCCGCGCCGGCGCCGAAGGTCTTCGTGGGGGTATTCACTCCGACGAAGATGATCTCCGACTCCCTGATGCCTTTATCAATATCGGTCTCGAAGAAGAGGTTCTTCCCCCGCGTGGCCCGTATGATCTCGTCGAGCCCCGGCTCATACACCGGCAGGTCGTCGGAGTTCCAGCGGGCGATCTTCTCGTGGTTGATATCGACCACGGTGACCCTGTACTGCGGGCATTTGTAGGCGATCATGGCCATCGTCGGCCCGCCGACATAACCGGCGCCAATGCACAGAATGTTCTTACGCTCCAAGAAGACCCTCCATCCTGAGTTTTTCACTATTCTACCACAAACACCGGGCCGTGGGGAAGAGAGACCCGTGTTTCGGGAGAGAGTGGATGGAATGAGAAACACGGAGGTTTGCTCATCCCAGGGAGAGGAGGTAGGACCGGAGGTTGATCTTCTTGTTGCTCAGGCCGAGCTTGTTCCGTATGTTGTTCCTGTGGGAATCGACGGCGCTTGTCGCTATCCCCAGGAATTCCGCTATTTCCTTCGTTGTCCTGCCTTCCTTTATGAGCGAGGCCACCTCGATCTCCCTGGGGGTGAAGTTCAGCTGCTTTATCGTGTTCGGGAAGGGTGACATTATTTCGTTCAGGTTCGCCGCGACGATGTCGAGGTATGTCCTGTGCCTCAGGTCCAGCTTGTCCTTCTGCATCTTGTGTATGTAGGGCAGGACCATTTCCCGGATGTTGGACACGAGTCTCGCTTCCAGTTCCTCCCTGTCTTCCTCCCGCTGCCTCAAGAGGGCCTTGAGGGCCGCATTGACCTCCCCGAGGGCCTCCGATTTGGCCGTCAGTTCCCGTTCACGGTCTTCCAGGGCGTCCATGGTCTTCTTCTGCTCCGTGATGTCGTGGCAGCTGCCCCGGTATCCGAGGAAGTTGCCTTTCTCATCGAAAAAGGGGCGCCCGCTTGCCTCAAAATAGACCACCCTCCCGTTCTTGTGAAGGGCCGCTGTTCTCACGGATGCAAACTGTTCTTTGCCGGACAGGACCTTCTTCACGAGGGGAGCGACCCTTTCCGGTTCGCCTGGAGCCATGAAGTCGAAGGGAGTCCTTCCGATGAACTCTTGCGGTTCATACCCCAGGATCTCACGCACCCGTGGGCTTACGTAGGTGTGGACGAGGTCCGCGTTCATTTCCCACACCCATTCCTTTATCGATTCCACGAGGGCCAGGTATTGCTCTTCCTTCTCTTTTCTCCTCGCAACCTCCTGCGTGATCCGGGCGGTGCGTTCCTCCACCAATTTGCTGAGATGGTCGCGGTGCGCCTTAAGCTCCTCCTCCATCTCCCTGCGCTCGGTGATATCCAGTTCGATGCCGTCCCACATGAGGCTTCCGTCGGAATGAACGTGGGGAAGAGCAATGAGACGCCGCCAACGGACATCGCCCGAAGGAAGCCGGAACGGCACATCCATCTCAAACTTTGACATCGTCGCACAGGAGCGGGCTTCGGATTCGGCCACCGCGGCCTGATACTCCTCATCCACCTGATCGTAGACGAGCGAAGGGTCCATCATCACATCTTCCACCTTCACGCCGTGAAACCTCTCCACTGCCGGGCTCACGTATGTGAACGAGCGCTGCCTTCCGTCGGCGCCGCTGTTGATCTGATAGACCATCCCGTCGGCGAGGTTCTCGCTGAGGAGGCGCAATTGTTTCTCGCTCTTGCGCAGGGCCTCTTCCATCTTCTTGCGTTCAGCAATGTTCCGGAAGATCCCCTGGGCCAGCACCTTCCCCTGGTATTCCACGGGACATCCCGTGATATCGACGGGAACCGCCGTGCCGTCCTTCCTCAATACCCGGGTATCGTGAAGAGAGTCGGTCCGGCCTGCCACTGCTCCTGAAAAGTGGAAGATCACCCTGTCGAGCTCTTCAGGCGGGTGAATATCCGTCACTCTCATGCCCAGCAGCTCTTCCCTCCCGTAACCCAGAAGGTCCTCCGCCTTCCTGTTGACATCGAGGAAGTTCCCTTCGGAATCGGCGACGATTATCGCGTCACTCGCGTGCTCGAAGAGGGTGCGATATCTTTCGTCAAGCCCCCCGGGAAGTTCATGGCCGGACATCGCGCCTGTCGCCGATCTCTCCAGTTCGGCAACCTTTCTGCGAAGGGAGGCGAGCTCATCGATAAGCTGGCTCTTCGTTTTGTCCGAATCTTTCATATCATCCCTGTTCGTACGGCAATTATTGCGGATACTACATATTACTATACAGGAGCATGGAACAATTTGCACGCCGGAACGTCAGGAGGGGGAAGAGACATTCCCTGCCGGTCTGAAAACGCGACGGGGAAGGGAAGGGATTGCCGGGCGTCAGGGCACGATGGCGAAGGCCCTGGCGGGGGCCCCCGATCCGCCCTTGATCCGCATGGGGATGACGTAGAGGGTCGCTCCCTTTGGGGGGAGCCTGTCCGCGTTGGCGATGTTCTCCAGCGCAAGCTTGTCGGCGCCGCAGATGACGCGATGGACCGGGAAGTCCCGTGACCTGCCGTAATCGATGCTCGGTGTGTCGATGGCGATGCCCTTGATGTTCCGTTCCTTCGTCAAGAATTCCGCGGATCCACGGGAAAATCCCGGGAAGCTCAGTTCGGCAAGGGCGGGCAGGCCCTTCTTGTCCGTTCCCAGGACGCGTTTCGGGTCGGGATAGAATTGCGTGCCGATCCCCGTGTACATGATCACCCATGCCCCTGCCGGAATGGGGCCATACTTTCTCTCCCAGTCCTTGATGTCATCGACGGTAAGGAGGTAATCCCGGTCGCGGGCGCAGCGTTCTGTCACGTCGATCTTCACCGCCGGACCGATCCACTCGGCAAGGGGGACCTGGTCGATGGTGCGCCCGTTCATCGCGAAGTGATTGGGCGCGTCGGCATGGGTCCCGCCATGTTCGGAGGCGGCGTAATGGTTCGCCGTATACCAGTAACCCTTTTCCGTCGTCCCCCGGAATTCCGTCGTCAGTTTGAAGGGTGACGCGTTGGGCCAGTAGATCGTGTCTGAGTCGTATGCGTAGGTCATGTCCAGGATATTGCCCTGATCTCCGGCGGCACACACAGACCAGCCCGAATTCACAACCATCACCGCCACATACAATGCCGCCAGAAGCCCTTTCCCGATCTTCATTATTATTCACGCCTCCCTTTCTCTGTTTCCCTCATACTCCCATGCCGTCCCAATCCCGCAGAATGCCGATCCATCGTGGAGGACGAAGGGGGACGCGCTCTTGTCCCGTCTGGCCGCAGGCGGGCGAAGCGCGCCGACCCGTGTGCCCGTTTGCGTTTTTGCGCCCGGCGCAAAGGTTACCGCGCCGGCACCGCTATGGGGAAATCCGCCACCGTTGTGGGTTTCGCCGTTGTCGGTGTTTGTTTGCCTTTCGTCAGTTCCTTTACCCGTTCAGACAGGTACAGGTCGAGCATGTTGATGGTGATGCGGCCTTTGCCCATGAAGTCGGCCTTGCCTCCTATGCCTTCGACGAGGGCCTTTGTGAAGGCGCCGTTGCCCCAGGAGGCGTCCTCGACGGAGAACTGGCGTCCCGAAGAGGAACTGAAGACGACGGCACCGTTCTCGGCGCTCGCCAGTTCGTTGACGAGGGCGTTGATATCCGCCACGGCGCGCCGCGAGCCCATGATGTTGCCCGAGTGGCAGGTGTCAACGAAGAGGATCGTCTTCCCGGCCAGCGAGATGACGGTGTTCTTTATGTCCGAGAAGGCGAGCCCCGTTCGCTTGAGCCTGTCGAGGTCCGTGTTCACGGGCAGGAAGTAATAGATGCCGTTGGGGTCGTTCATGCCGTGCCCGGCGAGGAAGACCATCGCCACGTCCTTGCTCGTCGTCTCCTTCGTGATCCAGTCAAGGCCATCGAGGATCTCGTCTTTCGTCGCCTTCTCGTCGATGAGGCTCCTGACGACGATCTCCCGGTAGAGCTCGCCCTTCTGACGTGACATGATCCCGGCAAAGTCGTGGGCGTCCTTCGCGGCGTACCCGAGCTTGAGCTCCTTGTCGTGGTAGCCGGAGACACCGACGGCGAGGATGTAAAGATTCGGCTTGATGACGAATTCACCGGGCTTCGCGTCGGCGGTGCTCCGGGAAGCGGGTCCCGGGGCGTTCCCTGTCTTCTCGCTCATGACCCTTTGCCCCTTCTCGTTTTGCGCCGCCGGGGAGGGCTCGTCTTCCCGGGCAGAGGCAGGGCCGGACCACCTGACGCGCACCGTGGAAGGTTCGCTGACGGCATTCTTGTTGGAGGCGAGGACAGAGATCCCCGAGTCCTTTTCCGGTATCCTGATCGTCACGTCGCGCACCTCTTCGCCCTGTGCCGCCACCCCGCGGACGCGCTGGACGGGCCTTCCGTCGACAAGCACTCTGATGCCGGTGATGGGGTCCCCCGAGGGCGAGCGAACGGTGAACCGGAGGTTCATTTCTGTTTCCCGCACCTCAGCCCCGTCCGGCGGATGGATGATGGATACCACGGGGGGAAGGACCTTTTCGAGGGCGACGTCCTGCGCGGCGCGCCCCGACTCCCTGTCAGCCTCGGCGAGGGCTTTCTTCTCATCGCCCATCTTAAGGGTTTTCGCCACGACATCGGGCCGGTAGTAAATGGACCTGAAACGGGACACGGGGAAGAAATCGGCGGCGAGGGGGCCGTTGCGGTTGATGTGCCAGCCCACCAGTTCTTCAGCACCCGGCGCGGCGTCATAGTAGCCCGAATCGGTCCAGACGACCCAGCGCCTCATGTCGACGGCGGGAAAGAGGGTAAGAAGGGTTCTTCCGTCACCGATCGCGTGCCAGCGGATCCTTCCGTCCGACGAGGCAGCGATGACGACGGGCCCATCCGGGGGGATGTTTATTGCCCGGACCCCGGGGAGGGGCTGTCTCCACATCTCGGCACCGTCCCTGTCGAAAAGGTAGAGGCCGAAATTCGTTCCCAGGGCGAAGCTCTTGCCGTCCGCGGCCACCGCTCTCGCAACGGAGTACTCCCCGCGGCGAAGCTTGATTGGCCTTCCGTTCAGCTTCGGCGATTCCGAAGACCGCCAGTCCGTGATGCGAATGGCCGGTGTGCCGGGGTCGGCCTTGAAAAGCTCCCCTTCACCGTGACCGTTCCCGCGTATCTCGTCAAGGCGCCTGTCGCGAAGGGAAAAGCGCATCGTCCCCTTCTCGGTGCCGAGGACATTGAGCCGGACCTCGGTGCCGTCAGCCGAAGCCAGGAGACTGTCGTCGCCCACGAACCACAGCGCCGTCGGGTCCTTGTAGAGAAGGGTTTGACCATTCCCCGTCACGATGCCCATGGCGGGCTCCATGTTGGCGAAGACAAGGCTGCCGTTCCTGAGGGGTAGGAAGGCGGTCTTCGTGCTTCGTGTCGACCGGTTGGAGCCGCGCTCCGCCTTTATCTCCTCCATCCTCCCCATGCCGCCTTCCCCGAACCGCGCTAGGACGAAGGGCCCTTTCATGCCCCCGTTCGAGGCGTAGAGGTGCCTCCCATCTGTGGACCAGGCGGTATGGAGGACCATCTCGCCGGGCAGCGTCTGCGATGCCACCGGCATGAGGTTGTTCCCCGAGAGGATGTCCATATGGGGCGAGTCGTAGAAGCTGACGGCGACCTTCGATCCGTCCGGGCTGAACCGGACCGACGAGGGTGTCTTTCCCCCGGGGAGGGGGGCCTTTCCTATGACCCTGAAGGAGCTGTCGTAGAGGCGGATGAAGCCGTCGAAGGACACGGTGACGAGGCGGCCCGACCAGTCGAAATCGGCACCCGTCGCTGTGCCCTTGTACCCACCGTTCGACACGGCCGCCGCCGTGAACCCCGGCACGTTGTAGACATCTATCCCGGCGCCTCCCATCAGGGCGGCGGCGAGAAACCTGCCGTCCTTCGAAAAGGACAGGTGAAGCACGGGCTCCTTGAGCCCGTCGAGCACCCGTGCCACGCGCCCCGTCTCCCTCTCGAAGATGTAGATGCCGTATCCGTCGCCCGTGCGTATCATGCCGCCGCAGGCGATCATGGTCCCGTCGGGAGACATCGCGACGGCGCGTATGACCCCGGAATTGCCGGGGCCGATGGGGGGCCTCAGGACCTTCAGGGCCTTACCCGACGGCAACTCCCAGAGGCGCACCGTCTTGTCCTCACCTCCGGTCACCAGGAAGCGGTTGGCGCGGTCGCTGTCCATCTTGAAGATGCGGGCCATGTGGCCGCCCGTCTCGATGCGCAGGACAGGCCCGGGCGGGACCGCGTCCCCACCCCGGGACATCTGCGGAAGGAGAAGAAAGAGGAGAGCCACGACGAGAATCACATGGGAGGACTGTCCTGTCTTCATCATCAACCCTGTTGCGGCATATGTTATACCATGTTGGCGGGGAAATGGTAAAGGCAAGCGCGCACGGGCGTACGGGCGTACGGGGGAAAGGCTGTGTCCCCGTGCGGGTTTGCACCGGGACCCCCAGGCCTGCGGTGTGACGTGAGGGGGGCTCATAAAATAGGTCGTGCCCGTCCGGGGGGTGGTGTATAATAGGGAAAAACTTTCAGGGGCGGCCACCGGGTGAAGTACCGAAGACACCACATAATTACCGTTTCGATCACAGTCCTTGCGGTGCTTCTCTGTGTCGGCATGTATCCGGCAGGCCTGCAGAGGGGCCTGGAGGGAAGAGGCTACGACAGGCGCGTCCAGGCTGTCGATGTCCTCGGCCTCGGAAAGGGCGTACCGAGCGGGCAGATCGTTGTCGTCGGCATCGATGAGAGGTCCTTCATGAGGAAGAAGCCCCTCCTCTTCGTCTACGACGACATTGGCCGGTTCCTTCGGCGGATGGATGAATGCGGTGCGAGGACGGTGGGCCTTGACCTCATCCTCGTCCACAAGCAGAGCGACAAGCTCAAGGATGCCGCGGCCGCGCTGATGGCCGGCAGCCCTGGCGGGACGAGGGCAGACATGGTCCGGGTCATGGAAGAGGTGGGCGAGAGTCTGGACCGGTCGGTGCTGGGCCCGATCATGGATGTCTCGGAGCGCATGAACATCGTGCAGGTCGTCCACGGGGACATGGTCCCTTTCTATTACGGGGTGAGCCCTTTCATAAAGAACATGGTCATTGCCGACGCCGCCCTCACCGATGGCGGGCTTGCCGGGAACGACGGTGTTATCCGAAAACAGGTCGAAGGCGGCGGTCCGTCCTTTGCCTCGGTCCTGTACCACCTGTCCACGGGACGGCAATACGGCCGGGCCCCGGTCTTTCTGAACTACGCGCTGACGCGTTCCATCCCCTTCTACCGCCTTGACGATATCATGGAAGGCAGGATCGACAGGAGGGTCTTTTCAGGAAAGACGATCATTCTCGGTTATATCAGCGGATACGAAGATGTCCACGCGACGCCCCTCAAGCGCGACGTCTTTCCCGGGGACCCGGTGAGACGAGACGCTTCATCTGCAAAACGCGGAAGCGGCAGAATGCCCGGTCCCGTGATCCACGGCATACTGGCGGAGACCATGTTGACGGGCACCTCCCTGACGGAGGCGCCCCTTGCCGTGAATATCGCCGTTCTTGTTGTTCTCGCGGGTCTGTCGCTCGCGGCCATATCCCTGATGAGGCCTCTTCCGGCGATCGCCGCGATCGTCGGCCTCGCGGCCCTCTTCCTTGCCGTCAACATCTTCCTCTTTGCCGCGGGGAGCTACGTCCATGTCTTCCCCCAAGCGGTCGCTCCCTTCGTCGTCGCCATCCTCGTTTATCCCTACCGGTATCTCGTCGAGGAAAGGACGCGGCGGAAGGTGGAGAAGGTCTTCGGTTACTACATGGACAGAAATGTTCTCGACAGGCTCCTCGAGACGGATCCGGAGGCCCTCCTTGCCGGCGAGGCGCGCGATGTCTCCATCCTGTTCCTCGATATCCGGAATTTCACGGTCCTGTCGACACAGAGGGAGGCGCGTCACGTGGTGCGCTTCCTCAACTCCTTCTTCGGTGCCGTTACGGAAAGGATACAGGAGCGCGGCGGTTTCGTGAACAAGTTCATCGGCGACGGCCTGCTGGCCTTTTTCATGACCGGTGACAAACCTGCCGCTGACGCGGTGTCGGCGGCCCTCGATATCCTTAACGAGACGAAGCGCGCCAATGACGAAGGCCTGTTCAGGGAGTTCATCGGGGACTGGCAGGTGGGCGTCGGCATCGGAATACACCATGGCGAGGTCATCCTCGGCAACATAGGCTCTCACAGGAAGATGGACTTCACCATCATCGGCGAGCACGTCAACATTGCCTCCCGCATCGAGGGCCTCACGAAGGAGGCGGGCGCGGCCTTTCTAGTCAGCAGCGACGCCCGCGCCGCGGCGGGGGACGCCTTTCCGTGGAGGGAGGCGGGAGAATTTGCCGTCAGGGGGGTTGAGCGCCCCATTTCCCTTTACACCATCGGGGAGACGTGATGTGATGTAGGTACGTGCGGGAACAGGAGGTTATCTTTTCCAACGGAAGGAGAATGACATGAAAACGGTATCCACGGTCCTTCTTTTCATCCTCTGCGCCGCGGCTGTCTTTGCCGGGGCCGGCGAGGTGAGCGCGGCCGCCCGGACAGGGTACATCTTCGACATTAAGGGAACGGCTGAGCTCAGGAGCGCCGAAGGAAAGACGATCGCCCTCAAACGGAGCGAACACATCCTCTACGCCGTCAGGGAAGGGGACAGGATCAGCGTGCAAAAGGGCAGGGTCGTCGTCGCGTCCCTGAAGGAGGGCAAGGGTTTCGAGATCGGTGACAACTCGGAAGGATTGGCGAAGCCGGGCAGGATAGTGGCTGTCAGGGGAAAGGTCTCGGAGCTCACGGGCCTGCACACCCCGGGCAGCGCCACCCCGGGGTCCATGGGCGGTTTCGTCGTGCGCGGCGTCCGGCCCTGCATCAGGGCGATATCGCCGGTGAGCACCACCATACTCGACCCGGCGCCGATACTCTCCTGGGAGAACAGATGTCCCGGCGACAGGAAGGTGACGGTGAAGATAATCTCCGGCGACACCGTCGTGTACAGCGCAGAGAGCGAGGGAAGCTCCCTCAAGGTCCCCGATAAGGTGCTGGCCTTTGGCAATGAGTACCGGTGGATCGTGGATTCCGGCAAGGTCAACAATGTTTCGGGAGGTGTCTTTTCCCTGCCCTCCGAGGCGGAGGCTCAGGAGTTCAGCCGGAAGATAGCTGCCTTCAGGGAGCGCAAAGAGGACCTTTCCTTCAGGCTTTCCTGCGTGTTCTTCCTTGTTGACAACAACCTGAACGACATGGCGCGCGCCGAGATCAAGACCCTCAAGGCCGATTTTCCCGACAACGAGAACCTCAGGAAGATGGAGGAGGGCATACGGTAGCCGGGGTCCCGCTCCACCGTGTCTGAAAGAAAGAACGTGCTCCTTATCAATCCCCCGGTAGCCAAACCCTGCGAACCCCCCGCGGGCCTCGCGCGTCTTGCCGGCGCCCTGAAGGATGCCGGCCATCCCTCAAGGGTCCTCGACATGAACCTTGAAGGCATGCTCCGGCTTTTTTCCGGCGCAGTTCCCGGTGACGACAGGTGGTCGCAGAGGGCCGCCCGAAACCTCTCCCGAAACCTCGATGCCCTCCGGGACGAAAGGACATACCGCAATTTCGACCGCTACAAGAGATGTGTCAACGACGTCAACCGGCTCTTTGCCTTTGTCGGGGGAGAGGACACGAGGATCAGCCTGTGCGACTACGAGGACCGGCGTCTCTCACCGCTAAGGAGTGAAGACCTCCTTGAGGCCGCGCGCCACCCCGAGGACAGCCCTTTCTACGATCATTTCGCGGAGCGTCTCAGGGAGGAATTGGAGCGCGGCGATGGTGTGGCTGGATTCTCGCTCACCTACCTCAGTCAGGCCCTTGCCGCCTTCGCGATGATGGGTTTTGTCAGAAATGAGTTCCCGGGGGTGAAGATCATTCTCGGCGGCGGGCTCGTGACGTCATGGATGAGCGCGGCGGCATGGGAGAATGGTTTCGGCGGGCTCGTTGACCATGTCGTTGCGGGCCCCGGAGAGGGCTTTCTCCTCGAGCTTCTCGGATCACCGCCCAAGGCGGGGGGCAGGAGTATCTCCGCCTCCTATGCCTACGATACGTTTCCTTTGAAGGATTACCTGTCGCCGGGCATGGTCATGCCCTGCAGCACGTCGACGGGGTGTTACTACGGCAAGTGCTCCTTCTGCCCCGAGACGGCCGAGGGCACGGGGTACCTGCAGCTCGCGCCGGCGGAAGCCGCGGCCGGGATCGCCGGACTCGCAGCGAGATACCGACCCTCCCTGATACATATCGTCGACAACGCGGTGAGCCCTTCCGTGCTTAAGGGCCTCGTCAACGATCCACCGGGAGTCCCCTGGTACGGCTTCGCCCGGGTGACGAAGGAATTGACCGACAGAGGGTTCTGCGAGGGGCTCAAGCGTTCCGGCTGCGTCATGCTCAAGCTTGGCGTCGAGTCGGGAGACCAGGACGTCCTCGACGGCATGCGCAAGGGGATCAGCGTTGCCGACGTGTCGAAGGCCTTGAAGGCGCTTGCGCGGGCAGGTATCGGCACCTACGTCTACCTTCTCTTCGGGACGCCTGGAGAGGACGAGGAGGCCGCGCGCAAGACCATGGATTTCGTCGTCGAGCACCATGAGTTCATCGGGTTTGTCAACCTCGCCGTCTTCAACCTTCCCCACTCAAGCCCCGATGCCGCCGCCGTTGAGGCGAAACCCTTCTACGGAGGCGACCTCTCCTTCTACACGGACTTCGTCCATCCGAAGGGATGGGACCGCAGGAAGGTGAGGCGCTTTATCGACAGGGAATTCACGCGCCATCCCGCCATCCGGGAGATCGTGAAACGCCAGCCCCCCTACTTCACATCCAATCACGCACCATTCTTTGTCGACGCTTTTTGTTGATTTTAGGTCCCCGGGCTATTAATATGAGGTGACATGAAAGACATTCTCAAACGGACAGTGCGGCACCACCTTGCGCTCGTGGGGCTCATCATCCTTGTGCCCATGTTCTTCTGCGCCGTCTTCGCGCCGGTCATCTCCCCTCACGACCCCATCGAGCCGGACATAAAGAACGTCCTCTCGGCGCCCAGCTTCTCCCATCCCTTCGGCACGGACACGCTCGGCAGGGACGTCTTCTCCCGGGTCCTCTACGGGACGCGGATATCCCTTCTCGTCGGGTTTGTCTCCGTGGGCATAGCCATCCTCATCGGGCTCATCCTGGGCGCCATATCGGGTTACTTCGGGGGGATGGTGGACGAGGTCATCATGCGCTTCGTCGACCTCATGATGTGCTTCCCGACGTTCTTCCTCATCCTCGCCGTCATCGCCATCCTGGAGCCCAGCATCTGGAACATCATGATCGTCATCGGGCTGACGAGCTGGATGGGCACGGCGCGGCTCGTGCGGGCGGAGATACTGAGCATAAAGAGCAAGGAATATGTCATGGCCGCGAAGGCGCAGGGTTTCAATTCCCTGAGGATCATCTTCCGCCACGTCCTGCCCAACGCGGTGACGCCCGTCTACGTCGTCGCGACGCTGGGCATCGGCGGGGCCATCCTGACGGAATCGGCGCTGTCATTCCTGGGGATCGGTGTCCAGCCCCCCACACCAAGCTGGGGCAACATCCTCACGCAGGCCAAGGACAACATAGAGGTGGCCTGGTGGCTCTCCCTCTACCCCGGCCTCGCCATCTTCGTCACCGTCATGGGCTACAACCTCCTCGGCGAGGGTTTAAGGGACGTCTTCGATCCGAGGCGCAAGGGAGCCTAGAGACGGTTTCAGGTTCCAGGTTAAAGGCCTTAGAAGACGGTTTCAGGTTCCAGGTTTCAGGTTAAAGGCCTCAGAAGATGGTTTCCGGTTCTGGGAAGAAAGACCGGAAAGAATCAGGAAACATCGAGACGACGATGCCCTTCCCCGCCCCATATAACGGCCGGGAAGGGCATCGTTTGTTGCGTCGCTTTTGCCTGAAACGTGAAACCTTGTATGTTACTCCCAATGGAATATCACAGGCAGTCCATGATAAGAAGAATGAAAGTAAGG
>MVQP01000057.1 GCA_002067235.1 Syntrophorhabdus sp. PtaB.Bin047 | reverse complement strand
CCTGCGACCTGCGACCTGCGACCTGCGACCGCCTCTTACTTCATCCATCTGTAAAGGAAGAACCAGAGGATCTTGCCATATTCGCTGGTAACCTTCTTTATGTCCGACTCGTGGAAGAACCAGAAGCCCTCTCCCGTCCTCTCGAAACGGGTCGGAACGAAGGTGGTGTGATAGGTCCCGCCGGTGAACACCCTGTCGGCGATGAGCTTTATCCGCCTCATGTGATGGGGGGAACTGACGAATATGGCGGAGGTCAGACCCTTCCCGTCCATGAGTCTCTTTGCCTCGATGATCTCGATATGGGTGTCCTCGTATACCACGGGGTAATGTGAAGGCCGCGAGGGAACAGCATTGCGCATGGGGTCGCCGTGTTTGCCTGCCTCGACCACCCTGCCGTAAGCGGGGATAACGAGATAGACTGCGTATCCTTCGCCTATGAGCTTCACCGCCTCGGCCTTGCGCTCCCTGTACTCGTTACCGAGGAACAGGACAACGGCGTCTGCCCTCCGGGGAGGGTCTGCATAGAAGAGATAGCTGGGCGCGTAGACCACAAGGCCGGCAAAAGCAAGAATGACGACAACAGCCGCCGTAAAGGTCCTCATGCGTGATCCTTCAATCCTTCGCCGCCGACCTCTTCTTCTCCCATTTCCATGCGGTTTCGATGATGAAGCCGAGATCGTCGTAGAGGGGAGACCACCCCGTCAACCTCTTGAGCTTCGAGCTGTCGGCAACAAGCTCCGGGGGGTCACCGGGCCTGCGGCCTGCCAATTCCACGGGGAAATCCACCCCGGTCACCGCTTTGGCCGCACGGATCACGTCCAGGACGGAGAATCCATGGCCGTAGCCGCAGTTCATCACATCGGACGCGCCTTTTTCCCTCAGGTACATCAGAGCCAGAAGGTGCGCGGACGCGAGGTCCTCCACGTGGATGTAGTCCCTCACGCAGGTACCGTCCACCGTAGGGTAGTCCGTGCCGAAGACAAGGAGTTTCTCCTGCTCCCCCTTCGCCGTCCTCAGGGCCCGCGTGATGAGGTGCGTAGCCTCGCGGTAAGCCTGGCCGATCCGCGCCTCGCGGTCGGCGCCGGCAACGTTGAAATATCGCAGCGCGACATAGCGGAAATCCCCCTTCGCGGCTATGTCGCGAAGTACCGCTTCCACCATGACCTTTGTCATGCCGTAGGGGTTAATGGGAGCGAGGGGCGTATCCTCGTCGACGGGGCTCGCCTCCGGCGCACCGTACGTGGCCGCCGTCGAGGAATAGATAAAGTATCCGATCTTGAGCTCGGTGAGGGTCTCGAGAAGGTTGATGCTGTTGATGACGTTATTCCGGTAATACAGGAGGGGCTCCCGGACGGACTCCTCTACCTGGATGGACGCGGCGAAATGCATGACGGCGTCGGGAGCATATTCCTTCAGGGTGTCCCTGAGAAACTGCCTGTCGGAAAGGTCGCCCTTGACGAGGCGCCCCGCCAGCACGGCCCATTCGTGGCCCGTGGAAAGATTGTCGTAGACAAGAACGTTGTGTCCCTGCTCTCCGAGAAGTTTCACGACGTGGCTACCGATATAGCCGGCACCGCCTGTTACAAAGATTTTCATTCGCCCTCCACTCCGGGATCGGCCGCCGTCTCCCGAGCCGTGCCGGCACGGCAAAAAACCGCGACGGCACGGGAGACGCCCGATCGATCTCCACCCCTCTCAGGTCTCCCGGGCCGGAATGAAGAACGCCTCTTGGAAGGTGCGCCCCCCGTCCAGGTACATGCCCGGTCTCGATATGATGACTATTGTACCACAATCAGTCCCGATAAGTAATCCTTTCGCGGATGCCGGCGGCCCCGGGAGCGTGTCGGCAAGTGGGCTCCTGCGAGCGGTCCCCGACGGGGCAACGAGAACGGTGCCGTACGCCCCGCCGCCCCGGATTTCGCCAGCCCCGCACCAGACAAGGCGTTACGTACCTCTTCGGGGTCAAGTTAAGCTTTTCAATAGTTCCGTGTTATGTTATACTGATGTATCGCAAAACGCTGGCGACGGTTGGCGCCAGATAGCGCAGAGCAAGGGGGACGGTAATGAAGAAAGATGTGACGATATGTTTTCGGACCAACGAGGAGTTGAAGCAGACGCTGGAAAAGATAGCGGAGGTCGAAAGACGGTCGCTATCGTCCATCATAGAGAACATGCTCCACTCGCAGGTCAAGGACAAGGTCGAGCTGAAGGGTTCCAGGAAGGAGCGCAGGCGGTACGCCCGCAAAGAGGTATCGCTTCCGGCCTTTGTCTACAAGCGTGATGCGAAGGAATCGACGCTTCAGACGGGCATCGTCATAGATGTCTCGCTGGGAGGGCTGAAGATATCCATCCCCCACGATTACGATGCGGTCAGCGAGGGCGAGTTCGACACGATCTTTACCATTCCCAACGAGAAGACCCCGGTAAAGATGCGCTGCACCATAAAGAGGATAGCCGAAGGCGAAGATGCGACGAAGGAACTCGGGGCGGACTTCATAGACGGCGACTTCCTGAGCTACCAGAAGCTGCACAAGTATCTGTCCTAAATGCAGGTCATGGGTTATAGGTCATAGGTAATAGGGACATCTTTCTGCGAGTCCTTCCCATAACCCATGACCTATCACCCATTACCCCTCTTTTGCATATTTCTTCAAATAATTGAGATCCTCTTCCGTGAAGCCTTCCCAGGCATAGGGGAAGATGGCGTTGTTCTGGTAGATAGCATCGTCGGCCACAGGGAACCTTGCGGAATCCTTGTACCTTTCGAAGAGCGGCGTGTGGGGGATGGGTGTGTATTCGGCGATGGAGGGCGTGACGTCGAGGGACTTGAGGTAATCGATGGCCTGTTTCACCTCCTGCCACGGCTGCCCCGGAAGGCCTGCGAGGATATAAGCCCTGACCTGGTCCCTGCCGTATCCCGCCCGCTTGAGGGAGGCTATGGCCCTTTCGAAGGCGGCGCCTGTCACCTTCCCCCCCGTCTGTGCCTGCCGATTCGGATCGACCGACTCGAGGCCGATCCGGACCTCGCGAAAGCCCGAGCGGACGAGCAGGGAGGCCGTCTCATCGTCTATGAAGGCGGCGTTGAGGGCGTTGGGGTTGTATATGTTCACGGGGAAGGGCAAGGCGGCAATCCTCTCGAGGAGGGGCTTCGCGTGATGAGAGCTGCCGTAAAGAAAGCTGTCGTCATAGATGACGAAACGACGGACGCCCCTTTCGTGCCAGTGGAGTATCTCGCCCACGACGGAATCGACACCACGCCGCGTCAGCACCGGGTACATGTAGGACGTGGCGCAGTAGGTGCAGCGGAACGCGCACCCCAGGGATGTCAGGAGAGGTACGAAGGGTATGTTTTCCGACAGGTCGAAAGCAGGATAGGGCAGGATATCGAGATCGTCCATGACCGGTTTGAACTCGAGCTTTCTCCCGACGCCTGCCTCGACAAATCCGTAGAAACGCCCCATGTCCCCGGAAGACACCACGAGGTCCGCCGCCGAAAAGCTCGCGCGGGCTTGCTCGGGGCATAGCGCGGGGTATATGCCGCCGACGGCTATCCTCGACCGGGGATAGATCCGGCGGGCGAGATCGACGACCTCCATCGCGCCGACGTACCAGTAGGTCATGATGGATGTGACGAGGATGACGTCCGGCGGAGACATGCGTTCGAGAAGAGCGGACAGCTCTTCGGGCGGCATCCCGTACCTTCGGAGGGTCTTTCGCACCCCCCTGAGCGCGTCCGGTTTCGGCACAGGATGCTTGATGAAGGGCGCGCGTCCGTCGGGCTTGCGCTTCTCTTCCCTGACGGACATGCAGTCGACGAGATCGACGTGGAACCCATTGCGCCTCAGAATGCCCGCGATGTAAAGGAGCCCGAGAGGGCTCGACCAGAAACTGTAGGCAGCGAAATCATAGATATAGGGATTGATGACGACGACGCGCGGGACTCTCATGAGCCGGACGCCCTGACCGGCTTGCCGCCCTTCCTGCGGACGAGGAAGAGAAGTGCGAAGAGAAGGCCGAATATAAATCCCCCCACGTGGGCGTACCAGGCGATGCCGTCGACATTGGAGTAGAGGAACTGCATGAAGAACCAGATGGTCAAGAGCACGATGGCCGGGATATCGACCACCTTGATGAAGATGACTATGATGAGAAGCGTCTTGATCCGGGCGTGGGGATAAACGAGGAGGTAGGCCCCGAGTATGCCGGATACCGCCCCGCTGGCCCCAATCATGGGGACCTCGGACGAGGGGTCGTAGAATACCTGGAAGGCCGCCGCGCATACCCCGGACAGAAGATAGAAGAGGAGATACCCGACGTGTCCCAGCCTGTCCTCGATATTGTTCCCGAAGATCCACAGGTACAGCATGTTGCCGATAATATGGAGGAAACCGCCATGAATGAACATGGACGTGAAGACCGTCATGATGTTGTAGGGGAGGAGGTCGTGCCGTGCTGCCAGGGAAGCGACGAACTCCCGGGGCACGAGACCGTAATAGGTGTAGAGCATCGCACCCGCCGGTGCGTGGAGCGCCAGATGCTGCCACAGGAAAATAATGATATTTACAAAGATAAGGCCCATTGTTATAATGGGAAAGGTGCGGGTTGGGATATTGTCCTTCAGCGGTATCACTGAACTCTTTCTTATCACGCAACAACAGCCATGTCAAAAAACGAAGATCCGGAGTAAGGTATGCCTGAACTGAGAAAAGATCCCATCATTGACAGGTGGGTGATTATTTCTACGGAGAGGGGCAAGCGCCCCGTTTTCTTTGCGGAGGAGGCACCGACGACGAAGGTGGCGGTATGCCCTCTTTGCCCGGGCAACGAGAACATGACGCCTCCCGAGGTGTACGTTGTCCGTCCGCCGGGCTCGACGCCGGGATCTCCCGACTGGTCGCTGAGGGTGGTCCCGAACAAGTTCCCCGCCCTGAGGATAGAGGGCACTCTCAACCGCGAAGGGATCGGCATCTACGACAAGATGAACGGCATCGGCGCCCACGAGGTCATCGTCGAGACGCCCAATCACGGGGAGACCCTTTCGGACATGCCCGTGGACAGGGTCCAGGGGGTCTTCGTGGCGTATCGTGAACGGACGCGGGACCTCATGAGGGACACCCGCTTCAAGTACATAATGGTCTTCAAGAACAGTGGATCCGTGGCTGGGGCATCCCTTGACCACGCCCATTCCCAGCTCATCGCCCTGCCCATCGTGCCGAGGCGGGTGTCGGAGGAGGTCGGCGGAGGCCTCGCCTATTACAAGTACAAGGAGCGGTGCATCTTCTGCGACATCATCGCCCAGGAGAAAGAGGAGAACACACGCATCGTCTACGAGAACGAACGGTACATCGCGATATCGCCCTATGCCTCGCGGTTTCCCTTCGAGACGTGGATCCTTCCGAAGAGGCACAGCGCGGTCTTCTCCGAGGAAGACCCGGTCGACAATTACTATTCGCTGGCCGAGGTCCTTTCAACGATCCTGAGAAAATATGTCAAGGTGCTGAACAATCCGCCCTACAATTATATTATCCACACGGCCCCCGCCGCGAGCATCGGCATCGGGCACTATCACTGGCACATAGAGATCATCCCGCGCCTTACGAAAATGGCCGGCTTCGAATGGGGAACGGGGTTCTACATCAACCCCACGCCCCCCGAGGAAGCCACGACGTACCTGAGAGAAACAGAGATATAGGGGGTACAATGAAGGTACTGGTTGCTTCTCCCGAGATATTTCCCTTTGTGAAAACAGGAGGCCTCGCCGACGTCACCGGGGCCCTCCCGAAGGCTTTGAAGACCCTGGGGGTTGACGTCAGGGTCATTCTCCCCAAGCACAAGGGCATAGAAGACCTCGGCTTTCCGATGAAATACTCCAACCACAGGATATCCTGCCAGGTGTCGCAGTCCTTCGTCGACGCGGAGATCGTCGAGAGCGAATACGAGGGCATAAAGGCCTACCTTGTCGAGAAGGACGAGTACTACTACCGCGACTACCTGTACAGCACCCCCGACGGCGATTACCTGGACAACGCCGAGCGCTACATTTTCTTTGCCAAGAGCATCCTGGAGACGATCAAGGCAACGGGGTTCGTTCCCGATGTTCTCCACTGCAACGACTGGGAGACGGCACTGTCGCCGGTCTTCCTGAAGACGATCTATCAGAACGATCCCGACTTAAGCGGCGTGGCCACCCTCCTGACCATCCACAATCTCGGCTACCAGGGAATATTCTGGCACTACGACATGCACCTTCTCAACATCGGCTGGGAGTATTTCACGCCGGAATCCCTGGAGTTCTTCGGCCATATCAACTTCCTCAAGGGCGGCATAATCTTTTCCGATGTCCTGAGCACCGTTAGCAAGCAGTACAGCAGGGAGATCCAGACGCCGGAGTTCGGATGCGGCCTCGACGGCATCCTCACGAAGCGGCGGGATGACCTGTTCGGCATAGTAAACGGTATCGATTACGGGGACTGGAACCCCGGGACGGACAAATCCCTGCCCGCGCGGTACACCATCGAGGACAGGGCGAACAAGGCCGTTTGCAAGAAGGCCCTTCAGCAGGCCTTCGACCTGCCCGCCGACCCGAATGTCCCGCTTCTGGCGACCATCTCGCGGCTCGCCGACCAGAAGGGCTTTGACCTCATCTCCGAGACCCTGGAAGAGATCCACGGCCTGGGTGTGCAGTATGTCATCCTGGGAACGGGGGAGCGAAAGTATCACGACCTCTTCGCCACCCTCGCGAAGAAGTACCCCAGGTCATTCTCCATAAAGATAGCCTACGACAACAAGCTGGCGCACCTCATGGAGGCGGGCGCGGATATGTTCCTCATGCCCTCCCGGTACGAACCGTGCGGACTCAACCAGCTGTACAGCCTGAAGTACGGCACCGTCCCTGTCGTCAGGGGCGTCGGCGGGCTGGAGGACACGATCATCGACTTCACGAGCTCTCCCGAGAGCGGAACGGGCTTCAAGTTCTATGAATACACGAAAGAGGCGATGCTCGACACCATCGGCAGGGCGCTTTCCCTGTACAGGGACAAGAAGGCCTGGGAGGGCCTTGTCACCCGCTGCATGAAGGAAGACTTTTCCTGGGAAAAATCGGCCCGCGAGTACGTGGAGCTTTACAGGAAAGCGATTGCGAAGCATGAATCAAGCGGAACTGATCGGTAAGATAATCGAGATCTCGCACTCGAACCTCGAGCTGACGGCGCGGATCAATGCGATCCTGAATATCATCGCCCAGGACCTCGGATTCGACGAGGCCATCGTCTACACCTTCGACAAAGACAAGAGACTGACCTGCCGCTACGCCAACCAGAAGAGCATGCTTTTCAAGATATTGAGCCGCTACCGCTGCCACATCGGCGAAGGGATCGTCGGCAGCGTGGCGCAGAGGCGGTCTCCCCAGTTCTTTACCTTTAAGGATATCTCCCCGAGGTTCGGCTGCCTTTTCTACCCCGAACTGGACGATCATCTGGAAAGGTTCAGGACCTTTTCCTTCCTTCCCCTGTCGGACGACAGCTACCTCTTCGGGGTCATCGTCCTGTGTTCCCTCATGCGCGATTCGCTGCAGGACCAGGAGAAGGTCCTGCTCTCCGTCATATCCCGCGAGCTCGGCGGCATTCTCAGGGCCTTCGAGCTGATCCTCTCGTCGAAGAAGCGTATCAGCGAACTGGCAATGCTGTCGGAACTGGGCAAGATCCTGACATCCAACGTGGGGCCCTATGACCTCTTGAAGAGCATAGCACTCATCATCGCGAAGTCGCTCTCCGCCTCCTTCGTGTCCGTGAAGCTTGAATACCCCCTTCTCAAGCTGGAGACGCAGCGGTTCACCTACGGCATGATAGACCCCGCCGCCAAGGAGTACGTGGACCAGCTGGAAAGATCGGCCATCAAGCTCCTGCGCCCCGTTTCCCTGAGAAACGGTTCGGCGGAGCAGCTCGACAACCCTCCGCCCTTCTCGCTCTATTCCGCCCCCATCCTCTCGAAGAACCGCGTCCTCGGCACCATCACGCTCTGCGGTGAGAAGTCCGACCAGCAAGGCATCGAGGAGAACGGACAGTACATTATCAACACCATATCGAACTACATATCGAGCGGACTCGAGAACACGCTGCTCAACACGCGCCTCAGGAACGTGGTACGGGAGTTGACGGATGCCCAGAAGAGGCTTATCGAACAGGAGAAGTTCCGCAGCCTTGGCGAAATGACGGCCAATATCGCCCACGAGATCAAAAACCCTCTCGTCATCATCGGCGGCTTCACCAAGAGGCTGGCGAAGAAGATGCAGAACGACCACACGGAGAACCGGTATATCGATATCATCCTCAATGAGGTGACGCGCCTGGAGACCATCCTCAACGAAATACTCCATTACGTCAAGGAGAACCAACCTTACGAGGAGTTTTGCAGGCTCCAGGACTTCCTGGAGGACATCCTCTACATCGTCTCTTCCGACCCGGCCTGGGAATCGGTCACCATCGTAAGGGATTTCGATGCCGAACTGGAACCCGTTCCCTGCGACAGCCAGCAGCTCAAGCAGGTGTTCATCAATCTCCTTATGAACGCCTTCGAGGCCATGCGCGGCACGGGCGCCATAACGGTGAAGACCCGGAAGGTCATGTACGAGGAACAGCCCTTTGTCGCCATTTCGATAACGGACACAGGCGGCGGCATCGACCCTGCCATCATCGACAACATATTCAACCCCTTCTTCACGACGAAGGAGCGCGGCACCGGCCTTGGCCTTGCTATTTCCAACAAGATTGTCACGAACCACAAGGGGCACATAGAGGTGGAAAACGTGGCTGGAAAGGGAGTGACCTTTATCGTCTATCTCCCTATGAAAAATAATAACATGCTGCAAGAGGAGTTCTCATGAAGAGAGTACGGGTGCTCGTCGTAGACGACGAGGAGAATATCAGGCTTCTATTCAAAGAGGAACTGGAGGAAGAGGATTACGAGGTGGAGACCGCCTCCAACGGCATGGAAGCCCTGGAGAAGATCAAAGGCCTCCCCTTCGACGTGGTGGTCCTGGATATCAAAATGCCCGTTATGGACGGGATTCAGACGCTGAATGCCATAAAGAACATCAACAAGGACCAGCCCGTCATCCTCTGTTCGGCGTACGGCGAGTTCAAACAGGACCTGTCGAGCTGGGTTTCGGACGGATACGTCGTCAAGTCGGCTGACACGCGGGAACTCAAAGAGACGATCAAGGAAATACTGAGCCGGTGAGCCTCTCCTTTCCGAACCGGCGGCGGCCTGCCCACGGTCGTCACCACAAAACCCTTGATATGAGGGGTAATATGGACTATGATTATGGCTACCCGGGGGTGTAGCTCAGCGGGAGAGCACCTCGTTCGCAACGAGGGGGCCACGGGTTCAATCCCCGTCACCTCCACCATTCCACAAAATGCCGGGCCCTTCCGGGCGGCATCGCCTCGGTTGGGGTTTTTTCCTATTACCCATAACCCCTCACCCATAACCTGTCCTCACTCATGAGCCTCTACACCAAGATACTCCTTTTCTTTATCACTCTCGTGGTCCTTCTCTCCGTCGTCACCACCTATTCGGGGATACACTCCATCGAACGGATAGCCGTGAACGAGCTGGAAAAGGGTCTCGCCTCGGACATCGACCTCTTTTCCTTTTCCGTTGATAGCGAGTTCTACCACATGGAAAACCGGATGAGGTTTGTTGCTATGCGTAAACCGCTGAGGGACGCCATCAGACGACGGGACGTCGGCAGGATCCGCGAGATCTTCACCGACCTGCTTCAGCGGGAGAGCATAGACGTCGTCCACCTCGTGGACGGCAGGAACAGGCCGATCGTCACCCTCAGAAGCCGGCGCACGGACCTTCCCGTTACGCTGCCGCTGCCCGCCTCCGGCGCGACCACCAGGGGTTTCACCACCATCGACACGAGGGACGGAGTGCGACCGGCCCTCTTTCTTTCCATGCCCCTCGAGGAGACGAAGGTCGTCCTGAGCGAGCTCGTCATCCTTGACAACGCCAATCCCCTCGTCCGGAACTTGAGCGACCTCCTGTCGCGCAAGCGCGGGGAGCCCGCGTATGTCTCGATTTTCAGGGACGACAGGAGGATGTTCAGCACCATATTCTCCCTGACCGGCACGGATACGCAGGGCCTTCCCGCAGAGATCCTGGCCGCTCTTCAGCGCGGCCAGGAGAGCTATATAGGCAGAACGGCCATAGGAAGGTCCCGGTATTATACCGTTTACAAACCCTCGCCCTACAACGAAGCGGGGTCACCGGTGTGGTCTTACGGGATCGCCGTGAGCGAGAACATCTTCCTGCCCTTCAAGAAACGCCTCCTCTTCGTCTTTGTCATGATATCCGTTCTCGCGACATCGGCAGTGATCGTCGTAACCTTCGCGATCACCCGGGGTATCGACCCTTCTCTCCGGGGTATCCTTGCCATCTGCAGAAGGATCGAGGAGGGAGACACCCTTTCCCGCATTGACACGAAGAAGGTGACGACGCGTGAATTCGCGCTCATCGCATCGTCCATCAACAGAATGCTCGACTCCATCTCCGAGCGGGAAAGGACGATAAGCGACAACATGGAGAGGATACGGGCGATCAACGCCGAGATCGAGGAAAAGACAAACATTATCCGGCAGGACCGGATGCGTTTCCTGTCCATCCTGGAGACCGTGGACGAGGGGGTCGTCGCCCTCGACCACGAAGGCGTCATCATCTATTACAACAGGGCTGCGGCGGCCATCACGGGAACGGACCCGGCAGCCGCCCTGGGTGACACCTGGAGGAGTCTCTTTCCGTCACTCGAGATCTCCGGCGACGACCACACCGCCCTGCAGGAGCTCGTCATCCCGCGGGAGGGTTCCGCCGAGCCCCTGTACCTCAAGGTGCTCGTTTCACCATGGTCGCTGGAGAAGGCGCCCCAGGGGCGCATCCTGCTCCTTCAGGACGTATCGAGGGAGAAGAGGATGGAGGAGTTCAAGGCGGATTTCGTGTCGGCCATAAACCACGACATTCGGTCCTTCCTCGTCCCCGTTTCGGGGTTCCTCGGCAGGATCCTTGAGGGGAAGTACGGCCCTCTCGAAGACACCGTCAGGGAGAGGCTGGTCAACATCACAGACAACGTATCGAAGATCCACCACCTCGTTGAGAACTACCTGAACGTGTCCAGGATCGAATCGGGCAAGCTTGAGCTCACCATCGGCCCCGTCGACATGAACGAGATCCTGCGCGGAGTGGCGAATCTATACGCGCCCAGGGTCACCTTCGCCGATGGCGCTGCCCCTAATGCCCTCGTTCTTGCGGACAGGGACTACATCGAAAGGGTCATCACGAACCTTGTCGCCAACGCCCTCAAATTTTCGCCCGAAGGCTCCTCGGTAAGGATCGGGACCCGCGTCGAGGACGACGCGCTCGTGACCTTCGTGGAAGACGGGGGCGTGGGGATACCGGCCGAGGATCTTCCCTTCATCTTTGAGAAATACCGCCGCGGGAGCCTGGGAAAACAGGAAGAGGGGAGCGGACTGGGCCTCTTTATCGTCAAATCCGTCGTGGAGCAACACGGAGGGTCTATCCGGGTCGACAGCGCCCCCGGCAGGGGAAGCACCTTCTCCTTCTCCCTCCCCCTCTTCAGGGGCGAGATATAAAGGGTTCACAAAGCTCAACATTTAAAAATTTGACTTTTCCTCACCACCTATTTATAATCACTCGATGCGAAAATTCGTAATTGCTTTGCTGGTAGTCGTTCTCGCTTCCTGCAGTTACATGCCCTGGGGTAAGAAGAAAGACGAGGACCCCGCCAAGACCGCAAAGAAGACCGACTCCTCTTCCACCGCCCAGAAGAAGCCTGCGCGGGGCGAACCGGAGGAGATGAAAGAGCCCGAGTTGGGTGACATCAAGGTCATCGACGGCGTGGAATACATCTACACCAGGAACCGGAAGTACATGCTGACCCCCTACGAGCCGCCCTACGTCTGGGTCCGCAAGGACCAGTATGCCCCGGGCATCGGCGAGGCGCTTTCCTTCAGCGTTGGTGGCAGCGGCCCCAGCAAGAAGGAACGGGACGAGTTGGAGAGAAGGATAGCGAAGCTCGAAGAAGAGTTGAAGAAGAAGGGCATCAATCCCCAGATGGCCTATCCCACGCAGATGGGATATATCCCGGTGGGTCTGGGATACATGCCGGGCCTTATCTCCTTCGAATACCCGTCGCCCAAGATGAAACGTCGCATTGTGGTGCTTCCCGTGACGGACAATACCAATTACAGATCGGAAGGCCTGGGGGAGCTGGCAACCAAGCGCCTCATATCGCGCCTCGAGAGCACGGGAACAGTCATCTGCGTCGACCCCAACACGCTGAACGTGAGAGGGTCATACTTCGATGCCGCCAACGGGAAGAAGATGAACGACGATTTCGGCATTCAGGCGATCCTGAAGACCACCCTTTCCGATGTCTATACGAGTTCGTCGAAGATAGAAGGCAAGGATGAGAAGGAGACGTCCTTTGCCATGTCAAAACTGGCCATCGACGTTTTCAACACAGAGACAGGCAAGACGATGAAGCAGCTTTCCGGTAGGAACCCCATCTCCCTTTCTCGTGAGAAGGGCGACCTCAGCTCGGAAAAGGCGAAGATCAAGGCCATCGACCTTGCCATAGAGATGATCGCGGAAGACGTCCTGAAGACCGTCCTCTCCATCGACTGGCATTCACGTGTGGCCTCTGTTGACGGGACAAAGGTCTATATCAACGCGGGAAGGCTGTCCGGCCTTGAAAAGGGCAGGGTCCTCGAGGTCTACGCCCCCGGCGAAGAGGTCATCGACCCCAGGACCAGGCAACCCCTCGGCAGGAAGAAAGGCGCCTACAAGGGGGAACTGGAGATCGTGGAGCTCTTCGGCGTTGACGCGAGCTGGGCCAAGACCAACAAGGGTGGCAGCTTTTCCTCGACTGACCTCGTATATGTGAAGTAGCGGGGTTTGGAGGTTACAGAGAAAGTCATGCCGGGCGTAAGCCCGGCTTTTTTTATGTCTTCGAGGGTTTTCTCAGGGGGAGATCGACAGTGATGCAGGTGCCGGCGCCGGGCGCTCCGGCGATCTCGATCATTCCGCCGATGAAATAGACCCGTTCCCGCATCCCCAGTATGCCCAGGGAGTTCCTGTCGGATATCTGCTGCTTCGAAATGCCACGGCCGTTGTCCCTCACCATCAGCTGAACATTTTCTCCCTCAACCTGCAGCGAGACCTCCACGCGTGTTGCCTCGGAATGGCGCATCACGTTGGTCAGGGCCTCCTGGAATATTCTGTAAAGGGCTATGCTCCTGTCCTTGTCGATATCGGTTACGGTGCCGTTGATGACGAGGTTCGTCGTTACGCTTGTCTGATCGCGGAATTCTTTCAGGGCGTGGTCAATGGCCGCGGCGAGGCCGAAGTCGTCGAGGACGACGGGCCTTAAACCCGACGACACCCTTTGAACGGTCCTCGTCGCCTGCTTGACGAGGGTGAGGGCGGAGGCGACCTTGCCGAGCAGTTCCTTCTCCTGCGCCGGTATCTTCTTGTTGAGCCAGTTGAGGTCCATGTTTATGACCGCGAGGATCTGCCCCAGGACGTCGTGCAGCTCCCGGGCGATGGCGGCCCGCTCGTTCTCCCGCACCTCCTCGATATGGGCGGAGAGTCTGCGCACCTCCTCGTAGGATGACCGGAGCTTCTCTTCGGCGATACTGTGGTCCGTTATGTCCCGGATCGACTCTATCGCCCCGACCCTGTTGCCGTGCTCGTCGAGCAGGGCGGCCGCCGTTCCCCACAGGCAGGCCCCCTTGCCGCCATAGAGGGCATCGGTGAAGGCCTCCGCGTAGATCGTGTGGCCGCTCCTTTTCACATATACATACTTTGAGTCATCATCTTCGTTCACATCCCCAACCATGTCTATGAGAAGCTTCCTGCGCCGCCCGTAGAAAGGGATCGCATAGACGTGGTTCGATCTCCCGATCATGTCCTTCTTGCTTACCCCGCTCATCTCCTCCATGGCACGGTTCCAGGCGATCACCACCCCTTCCCTGTCGATGACGAAGGTGGCGTCGGGGAGAAACTCGATGATGTCCGAAAGCCTGCGCTCAGACTCCCTGAGCACCTGTTCCATCTTTTTGCGCTCGGTAATATCCCTGCCGATGAAAAGGATCAGCTTGCCGTGGGCCGTGTCTATAAGCTTCGCGGAGAAGAGGACGTTCTTCGCCTGGCCCCCCCCTGTTTTCCAGTCGATTTCCACACCCTCGACACATTGCGTCTCGTAGAGCCGGTCTATGATCGCCTGCCTGTCTTTCTCGTGTACCCAGAAACCGAGTTCGACAGTGCTCTTCCCCAGAAGCTGCTCGCGGGAGTAGCCGGACCACTCCTCGAAGGCCTTGTTGGCATCGAGGACAACACCGGTATCGGGATCGGTCACTCCCATGGGGTCAGGAGCAAACTCAAAGAAAGAGCGGTAGAGGTCGCGGAATTCAGGCAGATCCCCGTCCGCGTTCTGCTTTCGCTCGCTCCCTCGATTAGCCGCAGGCCAACCTTCCACGCTCTTCGACGGGATCTTCATTATGCCTCCGCCCAAGGTGAAATAAGCTTCCCTTCGTGGACCGTGAAAACGCCGGGAAACCCGTCACTCCACTGAATTATCGCATGAATTTCAGCCAAGGTTTAGAAAAATCACTTCACGAGGGGCAGGACGGCCTTGAACTCGTCGGTACCGGCCTCGCGGAGTATCTCGTAGATGAACATCTCTGTGGAGCTTATGACGACGCCGGCGCCGCGCATCCTCTCGAGGGCGATCGCCCTGTTGTCGGGCGACCTTGACGACACGGCATCGGCTATGACATGGACCCTCAGGCGGGGTAGGGCGGCGATGGCGGTCTGCGCGACACATATGTGGGACTCGGCCCCGGCAAGGACAATGGTCTTTCGGCCGAGCCTCTCCACCTGGTTGCGGAACTCACCATTCATGAAACAATTGAAGTGGATCTTTTCCACGGGGGCAGAGCACTGCGTGAGGCCTTTGACCTCGGGGACCGTCGGCCCCAGCTTCTTTTGTTCCGTGAAGACCACGGGGATGCCGCAGATGCCGCAGAACCTGACCAGCGTCGCCGTGTTCGCGATCACCCTTTCCTTCCCGGAGATCACCGGCATCAGTTTTTCCTGCACGTCGATGACCACGAGAAGACAGTCCTTCCTGTCGATGAGATCCTGGCCGGCCATGACTCCCTCCTTTCCTTCCGGAACGCGCGGCCGGTCTGGCCGGTCGCGCCGTCGCTACAGTATAAACCAGTTCGGAGACGGGGGTAAAGAAGGTTTGAGTTCCCGGAGGAAAGGAGGGGCCCTCTTCAAGGTCAGAAGGTCACCATCTCCGGCGCGTTTCCCGAAAAGTCCGCAATCGTTGCGGCCCCGTGTTCGATGAAGAAGACCTCGAAGACGGGATTGCCGGCTGTTTTGTAGAGAGACCTCACGAGGTCGTCCTTCTGAAGGACCCTGGCCTTTATCGCGGGATCGGTGGTGAACCTCACCTGTCCGGAGAGACGCACCCACCTCAGTGGGGCCGCCGCCGTGGAACTGGAGAACTCGACAGAAGGATTGACTTTAAGCTGTCGAAAGACCTCCTTGGTGTTGTTGGTACAGAAGTAGAACCTGCCCCCTTCCTCCATCATGAACCGGAAGGGCCTGACCCTGGGCCTGCCGTTGTCGATGGTGGCCAGAAAGCCGCTGCTGTTTTCGTTCAAGAACTTCACCAGGTTTTGCATGAGTGACCTCCATATTTTTTCTCTGTGCCCCTGCCGCTGTTTCAGGCGTTACCGGGGACGTCGGGGAGATTATAGAGCCTAAAGATTCTCTTTGACAAGTACGCACCTTTTCATTATATACTCTCCATATGGAGACTATGGAGGATGGGGCACTGTGAAGTGGGATGTCTATAATGAACGATGCCCCACGAGGATCGTCCTTGACCGTATCGCCGATAAATGGACCGTGCTCGTTGTCGTAGCGCTTGATGGCAGGACAAGGAGGTTCGGCGAGTTGCGCCGGGAGGTTCGCGGCATTTCACTGAAGATGCTGACCCAGACGCTCCGGGGTCTGGAGAGGGATGGTATCGTGGCCCGCAAGGTCTATCCTTTGGTTCCGCCCAAAGTGGAATATTCCCTCACCGAACTGGGTTGTACGCTCGTGAGCGTTCTCGAGTCCATACGCGAGTGGTCTGAAGGGAACATCGAACATGTCCTCAAGGCCCGAGACGACTACGACAGGAAGGACTCCGCAGAAAGCGTCGGAGAGGAAGCGTGATGCAATGATAATCCGCGACGAAACGCTTGCGGACATAGAGGCGATATTCGAGGTGACCCGGGCGGCATTCGAGGCTCATCCGTACAGCAGCCACACGGAGCAGTTCATAGTCAACGCCCTGAGGGCGGCGGGCGCGCTGACCCTGTCCCTCGTCGCCCAGATCGACGGCAAAGTGGCAGGACACATAGCCTTTTCGCCCGTTACGGTCTCCGACGGGAGTACCGACTGGTACGGGGCTGGCCCCCTTTCAGTCGCGCCCAGGCTCCAGAGGTGCGGCATCGGGAGGGCCCTCCTCAACGAGGGTTTGTCAAGGTTGAGAACCCTCGGGGCCAGTGGATGTGTCCTCGTCGGCGATCCCGCATATTACAGGCGGTTCGGCTTCCAAAACCCCTCCTGCCTTTTCCACGAGGGCGTCCCTTCGGAGAACCTCCTTGTTCTGCCCTTCGGCAAGGACGAGCCCCGCGGCACCGTCGTTTTCCACGAGGGGTTCCAGGCGATCGGCTGACAGATTCCCATAACGGGTGTGGTACCCGTCGCGCCCGTCCACCTTGTGAAAGGTTGGAAGGATTTTGGTATTGACCGACACTCCCCGTTCGGTTTACTCTACATATAACCTAAGGTTTACACTATGGCGGGAAGAACGAGGAAGAGAGGCGAGGCGGTTCGGACCTTCATCTTGAGGAATGTGGAGGACCGATCAGGAGACGTTGTTTTGAGGGCCACGAGGCAATTCGGCATCAGCCGCCAGGCCGTCCACAAGCACCTCAAATTCCTCGTCGGTGCCAACCTGATCTCCCGGATGAGTCTGGCGAGATACCAGTTGTGCACTCTGGAAGAGCACAAGACGATACTGCCCGTCACCGATGCGGCCCCGGAAGACATCGTATGGCGGATGGAGATACGGGACATGCTCGCCGCCCTTCCCGAGAATGCCCTCGACATATGGCGGTACGGGTTCACGGAGATCTTCAGCAACGTCGCCGCCCACTCGGGCAGCGAAAGCGCCTTCGTACAGGTGAGGAGAACGGCGGTCTCAACGAAGATGACCATATGGGACCGCGGGGTGGGCATTTTCGACAAGCTCCTGTCTCACATGGACCTCATTGACGAGCGCCATGCCATCCTCGAGCTCACGAAAGGGAAACTCACCACCGATCCTGCCTCCCATCCCGGCCAGGGCATCTTCTTCACCGCCCGAATCTTCGACACCTTCAGCATTCTCTCGAAGGGCGTGCTCCTCTCGCACACCTCCGGCGACGGCGACGACTGGACGGTTGAGACCCAGCAGGAAGGTTTCGGCACCTTGGTGACAATGACACTCAAGAACGATACATCGCGGCAGATTAAGGATATTTACGAAAGATTTTCATCACAGACGTCCCCCGGTTTTTCCACCACGGTCGTTTCTGCGCACCTGGCACAATACGGAACCGAAAAACTTGTCTCCCGCTCGGAAGCGAAACGCCTCCTTGAAAGGGTCGATCGGTTCAGGGTCGCCCTCATCGACTTCGACAGGGTCGAGTGCATAGGCCAGGCCTTCGCCGACGAGATCTTCCGCGTCTACCCCTCGGAACACCCCGAGGTGAGCATCCGGGAGATAAGGACGAACAAGGAGGTTCAGGACACGATCGACGGCGTGAGGCAGGTTGATCACACGCCAGCTCGCCGCCAAGGTTCTCCACAGGACCCGGCCCTGGCGGGGGAAGAGATAGGGGTCTGACACGACAAAACAACCAACTACACCTTTTTGATAAACGTCATATCGTCCATAAAATAGCGGCTACATTTTCTAGTCACGGGAAGAGGGATAAAAGCGCGGCCCGGTCCGGGTAAGCCCCTGAACTGAACCATCATCCTCTTTCCCTTGCGAAGTTTACACCAGCTTCACCACGTGTACCTCGGCCTCCTCGGTCTGGGCGTAGGGGCCGAAGAGGAGCTTGTCGGGGGTTCCCTGGACGCGAACGTAGTAGGATGTGCCGGGGTGGAGTCGGTTCTGGACGGCCCAGGCTACGAACTCGTCGCCGCCGAGCTGGACCTTAAGGCCCTTCTGGGCATATTCCAGGACGGCCCGTTCGGGCACGCCGTTCGCCGGGCCCACTCCATGAAAGTCTATCTCTCCGCCGTGGACGCCGAACATGGCGCCCTGCCACTCGAAGGAAGCGCCGGGTCCCGCCTCGAGCCACAGGCCGACCCCGGGAAGACCGTGGACGTTGAGATTATATTCCTTGTCGATCCTCTTGAGGGGGGTATTCGCGAGGGAAACAGCCTTGACGCCGAGCGAAGCGGTCGAAAGGGGTATGATCTCCGCACCCCTAAGGAGTGTCGGGAGGTCGAGATCGGCGGGAACATCACCGACAGGGGCGAATATGACCGGAAATCCCTGCCCTTTCTCGGCGAAGACCTTCATGGCGAGAAGCGAAAGGCCGAAGCCGATGGAAGGCGTTTTCACGTCAGCGGCGTTGCCCACAATGATCCACAGCGCCACATCGGCCTTGACGAGCTCCTCGGCCGGCGCCTGCCATGCCATATGCTTAAGGTCATCCACCCAGAAGTGCCCGTCGGCGGCAAGCCCGTACTGCTTGAGCGACCCCATGAGTTTCCCGATCTTCTCCTCGTCCCTGACCAGCGCCGTAACCCACACCTTCTTCATGCAACCCTCCGATTTGTGTCAGATGCACACTCAAGCCTTCCGAGATGTACCAACATACTACCAAAGCAAGCAGCGATAGAAAACAAAAAAGAACCCTTCTTTGCCTGAAACCTGAAACCTGAAACCATCCTATTTCCACACCGCCATCGAGCACCGCGTGCAGATCTCTCGGAAGGAGCGTTCGATCATTGTTGCATGGCGGTCAGAGAGCCAGATGTCGCGCAATGTATCCGTCCGGAAGTCT
>MVQP01000056.1 GCA_002067235.1 Syntrophorhabdus sp. PtaB.Bin047 | reverse complement strand
GGTTTACTTACCTTCACGCGCTCTCTCCTTGAGGGCCTTGAACTCTATCACAAACCGGCCGGAAAGGACCGGGTACTCCTTTTCATCGTAGGCGATCCTCGCCTGCTTGATGCTTCCATAGGCAGTCTGCCCCGAGAGTTCCTCGAGGAACCTCCCCATGTCGAGAAATCTCCCCTTAATACCCATCTCAAACACGGGGTGAACAACGTTCTTGTTAGAGACCTCCATCGACTCGTACTGGCCGCTCAGGCGCTCCAAGCTCATTCCTCTGAGTTTGGCCGCGTGGACAACACCCGCCATGTACTCCCCCATTCTGCCGACTGCGGGGGCCCGGGTGAGAAACTCATCATAGGACTTCTTCAGCGTATCTTGAGTTTGCATTTGCTGGGTCATCGTCAGTACGCTTGTCTCCAGGGTCTTGCGCTCCTGCAGGACCGAGTTGAGTGAGTTCTGCCCCTTCTTCGCCTGCGCATTTATTGGTATATACACCGCGAACACCCACAGAAGGATGATCGCCACGGCAGGGCCGGCCAGCCACAGGAGGTTCTTATAGTTCATGCTTCGCGCACCTCGCTGACAGAGCGAATTCCATCACCGGTTTTCCCCGCACTATCTTGTTTTGCTTGTCCACCACTTCAACCTGACGGATAAAGCCTGACCCGTTGAGAGACAATACAAAGTCAAAGAGCTTGAGCTCAAGGGAGTCCGCCTCCGCAAAAATGTATCCTCTCAGTATCAGGGGATATTCGTTCTCTGCGGGTTTCTGTCCCGTATCCTGCTTCGCCTCGGTGGCCTTTGCCGGGGGCGAAGGCGCGGAACCGGAGGTCTGCTGACCCTGCACGGGGGCCGCCGGCGTATCCGGGGGGAATTGCTTTCCGAATTCGATCGCCTTCAGATAGACACCGCTCGGGGTCTTCGACGAGAGATATTTGAGGAGCGTTACGAAGGTGATGTCCTTCTTCTGGATCTCGTTGCGTATGAAACCGATGTCTCCGGGGTCCATGAACGTCTTGACCGTCTTGAGCCCCAAACCCTCGATGCCCTTCCTGATCTGCTCCAACGTGTTCTTCTCCGCCTTCAGCCTCAGGTCGGTGTTCTTCGTGGTCCGCCACATCCCGAGAGAGAGAAGGATCAGGACCGCCGCGATCATCACCGTGCCCAGCATCGCGAAGCGCTTGAAGACCTTGTTCGCCTCACGCCTCTTCGCCCCTTCCGGCAGAAGGTTCGGCAGGACATCGAGGTTCATGCAGAGCGCCTGGGCAGGGATGTATTTCTCCTCGATCGGGTGCAGTGTCGAGAGGCGGTCCACCTGCTCCACCAGCATCTCCTCAAGTTTCTCCATGAACCTGGGGATGTTCGCGCCCCGCCCCGTCACATACACCTGCGTGACCGCCTTGTCGGGGTAATGCTGGTTATAGACGCTAAACGTGCGTTGGACCTCGCCGGCAAGACGTTCGAAAGGTATCTTGAGTATCTCCGTCAGCTCCGCGTCGAAGCCCCGCTCACGCTTGTACTGTTCCGCCTCATCGTAGGACAACCCCGGTCCGCTCATAAGGGCGTCGGAAAAGCTCTCCGAAGCGGTGAGTATCTCCCTGGCGAACATGAGACGGCGGCCGTTCGCGATGTAAAGCCCCGTCTGCCTTCCTCCGATATCGACCACTGCGACGGACCTTTCGCCCACCTCCCCCAGCGCGTAGACATAGGCGAAGGCGATGTCGGTGATGAGGGCGACGTCACGGAAACCGGCCCGCTGAAAAGCGGACCGAATCCTCTGGATGAAGTCTATCGAGGTCCCGACAAAGAGGACCTCGTCCTTCATGATCCCCTTCTCCTCCATCCTTCCCAGCATCACATGCTCGTACACCATGTCATCGAGGGACATGGAAAGGGCCTTCGCGGACGTCCAGTTGAGGGCGTCCCTCTGTTCCTTTTTTGGGAGAATGGGTATGGTGAAGGTCTTCTTGATGATATCCGGGGACGAGACACCCACGGCCACCTCCAGGTCCGTGCCTTCCTTCATCCGGATATCTTCGAGAATAAGTCTTAGGTCTTCGAAATCCCCTTTGTAGGGATAATCACCCTGCGAGGTTATAACACTGTTGCCCGCCGAGCCCTTGCACCGCACGTACTTGACGCTGACGGTCCCTATGTCCACACCAAGGATATCCAAACTCACCCCGGGCTATTTGGCAAAAACGAAGCGGTCTGAGCCATGCCAAGAATAGTATATGCGTCGTAAACATGTATGATATCAAATAGTTGGCGATATATCCCAAGGTGACTAATCAATAGTTGACCATATCTGCCGATAATTCCCATAATTATAAGTACTTTTATATGGTTTTCACGGAAATATGTCAACAGTAAAATGGCCGCTCCGGATTGCCGGCCCATCGACCGCGGACCATCGCTCCCGAAGATTTCAAATCATCATTCCCGGATTAGGCCACAACGTCCCCCCTGATCTGTTACGGTCAGGCCAGCACGTTCCATTTTGCCTTCATCATCTCGTCGATCTTTTTCTCAAAAGGTTCTTGAGGGGACGTTCGGTTTTTCCAGAATCAACGGTGTGTTGCAACCCCGCAGGCACTTGCGGCAGCGATCAGTTCCTTGTCCAACGTTGCCAGTTGTGCGTCTATGCGTATGGCCAGTTCGAGATAGGCTGCGTCATAAGATGAAAGCCCGTATGTTCGGGCAACTTCGTAGAGCCGCCTGATGTAAGGAAAACCCCAAGCTTCGTCCGTTTCCAGCGGGAATCGCGAAAGAAGCCCCGTGATTCTCTGAACATCAACCTCTTTCAGCATCTTTTTTCGTTCCGCCACGCAAAGGACGTTTGTCATTTCGTACCACCACAGCATTGGAACATGCAATGTCCGGGAATCGGAATGTTCCGAAAAGAAGCGGTTGACCCGCGAGGAGGCCTTGTCCGGCAGGAAAAGCGCTGCCGCGAAGGAGCAGTCTATGACCCATTTCGTCAACGTTTCCTGCCTTCATTGATCAATTCCTTGATATCGCAACCGCCTTTCACGCGCTCTCTTATGGTGGACAATTCGGTGAGAATGTCATCCACCGATGCCACGTATTCCCCTGTGGCAGGAACCAATCGCGCAACAACCTTACCCCTTCGTGTGATGGTGATCGCCCGCCCTTTCTCGACCTCCTGGAGAAGCTGCGAAAGGTGAGTCTTGGCGTCAAAAGCACTCACGGTGTTGTCTTTCACTTTCATTTAACCAGTATATTAAACCAGTCTGTTGTTGTCAACCACAAAGCCGAGGCCGAGAAAAAGCTCAACTTTGATGTCCTGAGCACCGACGAGGGTGGTCAGAAATCAAACAGTTACATAACCAGTATGTCGCTGGCACCGCTATGTCTCAGAAGACGGTTCTATGAGGTTGAGCTGGATCATCTTCCGGACCAGCTTGTGGATGTCTCCCCTCTCTCCTTCCTTTCGTATGCCGACCCCCGCGACAATAACGATGACGGATGTATCCTGAATCCCGTATATGACACGGTACCGCTGGCCGGCCGCACGTACGCTGCGATAGCCTCTCAATCCTCCGAGCAATGGTTTGCCCTGCTTTTCGGGATCGTCCCCCAGACGGTCGATCCTCTGCGCGATCTGCCGCGCAATACTTCGGTCTTTCATTCCTTTGAGCATTTCAAGGGCCACGGGTGTGATCTCGACCCCGTACCTCAACCCTCGATCTCCTTTTTGGCAACATCCCAGGAGACCGTCTTCCCTTCCCTCGCCTCTCTTATGCCCTGGCGCAGGGATGTCATCAACTGTTCATCACCCATGATCTCCAGCGTCTCGTAGATAGCCTCAAAAAGCTCCCAGCTCATAATGGCAAGGACCGGCTTGCCCCTGCGCGTAACAGCAATGGCATTATCTTCCATGCGGCCTTCCAATTCCTCAGGCAGTGACGTCAACTTCCTCCGCGCCTCCATCATCGGTAATGTCTCCATACCCACCTCTCTGCTACAAAGTACTTTTTAGAGTACATATTACTGTACATTTCCATTTGAGTCAAGAAATCGTCCCCTTTCCTGCTTCCCATTTCAAGCACATTGACACAATACGCGATGACGGGTATGCTCTGTATGCATGGTATACAGGAGGCTTTTACGAACAAGGAAGGGGCGGAACGACGGGAGCCCGTCAGTTCCCGAATCCTGAAGAACCTGCTGTCCAGTGCAGACGAGATTGCAGGGTTGAAAGAAGAACCGGGGGAGATAGTCAGAGAGGGATGAAGGAAGGCAGGATAAACCCGACGCGGACAGGAGGAAAAGGCTTCACGTCGATAGAGCTTATCATCGTCATCGTGGTCCTGAGTCTGCTCAGCGCATCCATCATCATCAGGAACCCCTTTACCATAAGCGATTACAGCTCCATGGCCGCCGACCAGCTCATCGCCGATATACAGTACGTGCAGATGCGGGCAATGGGGATGAGGGAATCCCAGAGCATTCAACTCCGTGTTGATGCGGGTGACTACGGCATATACACTGTGGCAGGAGGGCGAAAGACACTGCCTGGGAATGTGAAAGTGACAGGCACCAGCTTTGGCGGTTCAATACGGTTCAACTCGATTGGAGAACCAGACAATTCTGGCACAATAGACCTGTCGGGGGGCAAGACGGCAGGAGGACAGACGATCAGAGTGTACGCTTCCACGGGGAAAGCAATTGTTGAGTAGAACGAACGATAAAGGCTTTACGCTGATCGAACTCATCATCTTCATAATAATCGGCGCGATCTTCCTGCCCGCTTCCATGGTCGCATTCACGAGTGTCATGAGCAATTATTCAAGACCGGACTATTATGTGAAGGCGAGATTCTACGCCGACAAGAGAATGGCGGAAATCACGAGTAAGCCGTATGATCAGATGCTATGCTCCGCATTGACTGCTGATGACGACCCGTATGAAACCACGTGCGATATTCAACCAATCAATCCCTTTGATTTAGGCACTAAATCCCCGAGCAATGACTATAAAAGGATAAGGATCTCGATAAAGGACAAGAATTCTGATTCATTAATTGATGAGGTTTCAACCATCGTTACGAAACGGCCGAACGCGTCATGATGATCCGAAATGAAGATAAAGGCTTTACTATCATAGAACTTGTTACGGTAATAGTCGTGCTCGCTATTCTCGGGGCATTCACTTTCTCTTTTATGGATAATGCCATAAAGACTTACAGGCTCGCCAAGGAACAAAGTCCTCTTTACGCAGACGGCACCTGTATTATGGAGCGGATCACTCGGGAGTTGAGCGATGCACAGAGCATTACAAATCCAGCAGTGGAGGGATCACTCTCAAACACGTTAACCTTAATCAAAACACACACGGGCATTGATCCGTCTACCACGGTAACCTTTCAACAGGACAACCGATACTTGACAAGGAATGGCACGCGTATCGGAACAAACATAAAGACGTTCAATGTGTCAAGAAGCACCGCAGTTGACGGCCCCATTACGATTGAACTTGAATTGGATAACCCTAGTGACACTTCGATCCCTTCTTTTAAACTCAAAACAACGGTTATTCCGAATAACTATCCGGGCGCTTATGGTGTAACTGGCAGATCCTTTGACGGCAACTATTATGAAACGATTAAATAACGACAAAGGCAGTATGCTTGTCATCCTCGTTATCGCCATGACGGTGATAGCGGTTCTTGGTGCCGCCTTCGTATCCATGGTGGGTTCAAAGCAGCAAGGCTTCACGCTTTTGCGTAACGGCCACCGTGCGACCATGATAGCCAGGGCAGGTCTTGAATGGGCGATACGTTTCGCATCAGAAGGGCATAACGTGAAAGATACTACCATGGACTTTGTTCCGGGTACACCCAACGAAGGCTCATTCACCACAAATTATGACGAAGCAACGGATATTCTGACCGTTGAGGGTACGTATCAGGGAACCACGCAACGGATAGACCTCTCAAATTTCCGCCGATATTTGAAGATCGGTGATGTCAGCTTCGCTCTGTCCATGGACAGTTTCAAGCGGGTGGAATCGAAGACCGGTCAATCGATAGCCGTGGATAAGACCGCCGGAATAATACACCTTGGCCTTCAGACGCAAAACACTGCCGGCGCCGTCTGGTATGGCGGGGACAGTACCGCCGGGAAGTGCGTAAACGGGGTTTGTGATTTCGGAAGCGGTTTCAGGGCATATTTTGTGTTTCAATATGCCCCTGGCTCCACGGGTGATGGATTTACCTTTGCAATAACCTCCGGCAAGGATAATAACAATACCGCGAGCTCTATCGGCGGCGATAGCGAGATGGGAGAGCTCATGGCATATGGCGGTGATTCGCGGTCATATAGTGGCGGTTACATCACCTCATTCGTGGATGGCGCTGGAAAAGGTTTGAGACCGCCAAAATTTGCCGTCGAGTTTGACATCTATCCGAACACAACAGGTTGCACCGATTCCTGCAGTGGCAGGTGCGACCCCGCAATCGAGCAGCATATGGCATATGTCTTCTGGGGTGATGACAATAGAATTGGCTGCAAGGACGCTTACACCAGATGGATGAGTTCATTTTCGTTCCTGGCCAATACGGTAGTCTACGGAACGACAGGAGGGAATACCTACCTGTATAGGTCGTTGGGTGATTTAACGACAGGTACAACCGAGCCAAGTTGGCCTTCAATAAAAGGTCAGACCGTTGCGGAATCGGGTGTGCAATGGAAGGAGTGTTCGTGGAGGGCATCTACAGACTATACGTGGTGGGTTGACGTTGTTGCTCCAAGCGCTTCCTATATCTCTACTGCGGCTAACGGGTTTTTTTTCTTTGAATCAATATTTGGGACTCGGCAGACCGGTTCATCAGAACCGGCCTGGACAAACTGTGTTAATTACATGGCTGAGTGTACTGACAACAACGCAAAATGGCAAAATGCATTCTTTTATGGTGTTCCGCGCGTCAATTACGCCACAAACTCCCGCACTTACGATGACAACAGACATACGGCCGGTACCGGAACCAATGCGGGGAACAGCGCAACAAACGCCGGCCCGACAAATACAAAATCAAGCGACAGTTATTACACAAGCTCCGCCAACCCGACAACCTGGCTGGCAGATACGGCAACCTCCTCAACGGTGAATCGTACATATGCCTACAGGATGGAGGTGGTCCGCAACAGCACGACGGGAACCTATCAGATAAAATCATGGATAGAAACCTGTGATCCCCCATGGAGCGCATCGACCGCCTACGCAATCAATGACCTGATCAGACCCACAGTAAGCAACGAATACTATAACAAATGCTATTACCTTGCTTCAAATACCGGAACAAGCGGTACCACCCAACCGGCCTGGTCTGAAACCGGGACGGTCACCGACGGAACGGTCACGTGGAAACCGGTCTGCACATGGAAGGCATCTCGCGAGTACGCCGTTGATGCCCTGATCAGGCCCACCGCGAGCAATGGCTATTTTTATACCGCTCGAACAGCCGGAACAAGCGGCGCTACCGAACCGACCTGGCCTGACAAAGGAAGGGTCACCGACGGCACGGTCACATGGCTGCCCTATCAAGTGGGCATATGCAACAAATATACGAACGGTGCTCTTGGCTATGTGCAATCCGATTACACGACCCAAAGCCCCACATTGGACAGGACCATCACGCTCGATTCAACCTACAACACTGCATTCGACAAGTTTCTTTTCGGTTGGACGACTGCGTCGGGCGGGGCCACCCAGAGAGCGGATGTATGGAAATTCAGGCTGACCTTTAAACCATAAACGCTCACCCCATCACCCATCACCTCTTACCTATAACCCTTTTTCCTTGAATTTATGGATTCTCACTCCACATATTTTGCCAAATTTGTGGATTTGAGACTGTTTCTCTCTCCCCTCCCTACCCCCTTGAACAACCTCAAAATCAAAAAGAATTCTTGACAAAAACAATGAATGTCAAGTAAATTTGAAGATTCTATTACATTATTAATGTAGTGTCTCGGGGCGATGTTTTGCGGTGGGAGAGGGAAACATCACAAGGAGGAGACATGAAAGACGGAGATGCAGAACAGAAAGGCATGAGCAGACGGTCGCTGCTCAAAGGCGCTGCGGCGGTGGGGGCCGTGGCTGGTTTGAGTGGCATGGCGTTGAACCTCGCGGCTCCCGGTACGGCAGAGGCTGTCACGAAAAAGTTGCCCCAGAAATGGGATGAGACATGGGATGTTGTGGTTATCGGCTCAGGGTTTGCGGGCCTGGCGGCGGCGGCGGAGGCGGCGGGCGGCGGCGCGAAGACTGTCATCCTCGAGAAGATGCCCATCTACGGCGGGAATTCGATCATCAACGGCGGAGGCTATGCTGCCTGGGATGAGAAGCTGCATCTTCGCCAGAAGAAAAACCTCGGCGAAGACAGTGTCAAGCAGCACATTCAGGATACCCTGAAGGGCGGTGACTTCTTCAACATGCCGGAACTCGTCGAGATCATGGCAAAGGAAGCCCCCGATGCCCTGAACTGGATGATCGATGAGGGAGGCGCCCAGCTCGGCGACGTTCTCGTCATCGGCGGCGGACACACCGCGTACCGCGCGCACTTCTCGGCCCACAACTCCGGCAAGGACTACACCGAAGCCCTCAAGAAGATCGCCGAGAAACGTGGCGCAAAGATGGCGCTGAACTCCCAGGTCACCTGGATCTGGCGGAAGGACGCCGATCCCAAGAGCCCCGTTCTTGGAGTCGAGGTGAAAAGAGGCAACAAGGTCGTGAATGTAAGGGCCAAGAAAGCCCTCGTCCTCGCTTCAGGAGGTTTCAGCTGGGATGTGCAGATGCGCATGGAACACTGGCCGAAGCTCGTCAAGGAGTTCAACTGCACGAACCAGAAAGGCGCCACGGGCGAGATCATACGTTATTCCAAGGCCGTCGGAGCGGACACGCTGCACATGAACTTCATACAGCTCTTCCCCTTCGCCGAACCGGAAGCCGGTACCCTTGACAGGCCTGCCGTGTACGCATTCAGCGGCCCCGGCGTCGGGATCATCTACGTAAGCAAGGCCGGGAAAAGGTTCGTCAACGAACTGGACCGCAGGGACGTCTGCGCCTTCGCCCAGATCGCCCTCGGCACAAAACCCGCCTACGCGATCTTCACTGACGCGATACCGCCCAAGTTCGGCGGCAAACCCTCCGAGATAGAAGCGGGCATGAAAAAAGGCCGTTTCATCAAGGGCGATACCATCGCCGACCTCGCGAAGAAGATCGGTGCTCCCGCGGATGTCCTTGAAAAGACCATAAAGGACCACAACAAATACATCGCGGACGGAAAGGACCCCGAGTTCAACAAACCCATGAAAAAAACGATGGTCCCCATGGACAAAGGTCCCTACTATGCCCTCCCGATGTGGCCCGCCGTGCACCACACCATGGGAGGCCTGAGGATAAACACGAATGCTCAGGTCATTGATGTCTTCGGCGCACCGATACCCCACCTCTACGCAGCCGGTGAGGTGGCCGGCGGAGTCCACGGCTCGAACCGTCTGGGCTGCAACGCCACAACCGAATGCGTCGTCTTCGGCCGCATCGCAGGCAAGAACGGAGCGAAGGAAAAGGCATAACAGCCGCTGTATAAACCAGGGCCACCCCAACGGGTGGCCCTTTTTATTTGTCTTTGGCCTTTATTGACCCTTAACAGGCCGTTGATAAACTCATTTTCTATGTCATTCCGGCTTTAGGCCGGAATCCAGAGGTTTTTCTAACCCCTCGTTTTTCCTGGATTCCGGCCTAAAGCCGGAATGACGAAAGAGCACGAACCGCCTTCAGAAATCACTTTGTCAACAACCTGTCAAGCCGTTCGAGCGGTTCAAGGAGTCTTTTACCTGAACACGTTATACTTGACTATGGAAAAGAACGCCTTGATGCCGTCGCGCCAGGTGATCTTTTTGCCCTCCTCGTAGGTCCTCCCGTAGTAAGAAATGGGGACCTCGAAGATCCGCCACTTCCCCTTCGCCACCTTCGCCGTGATCTCGGGCTCCACGCCGAAGCGGTCGGATTCGATGGTTATGGTCTTTATGACCTCTTTCCTGAAGACCTTGTAGCATGTCTCCATATCCGTGAGATTAAGGTTGGTGAACATGTTGGACAGAAGCGTGACGGCGGAATTGCCCACAAAATGCCAGAAGTAGAGCACCCTGTGCGGCCCGCCGAGGAAGCGCGACCCGTAGACGACGTCGGCCTTTCCCTCGAGGATGGGACCGAGCAGTACCGGGTACTCCCTGGGGTCGTATTCCAGATCGGCGTCCTGAATGAGGACGATGTCACCCGCGGCAACCTCAATGCCACGCCTCAAGGCCGCTCCCTTCCCCTGATTCCTCTCCTGGAAGATGGTGACGATGCCTTCCTGGTTCCTCAGGTATTCCCGCGTCCCATCCGTCGAACAGTCGTCGACAACGATGATCTCCTTCTCGTAAGGCGTCTCTTTTACCTTACGGAGGATCTCGTCAATGGTCTCGATCTCGTTATAGGCGGGAACGATGACGGATAAGAGCATAGGGTAATGTTATATGGACATCTGCGAAAATTCAACAGGGAAAAGTGAGAAGAGCGGTCATTGTCTTTTTCATTGGTCGTTGGAATTTGGGTCAATTGGTTATTATCTTCAACTACCCATTACCTGTTTCTTTTTTTCCTCCTTTGTGTCATATTCTCTAAAAGATGGAAATACCCTATCTTGAATATTTCGGTTTTTCAGAGAAACCTTTCGGGATGTCCCCGGACCCGTCTTTCTATTATGAATCTGCGGAGCACAGACAGGCCATCGACCATCTCACATTCTTCCTTGCCCAGCAGGAAGGGTTCGCTCTGATCTACGGCGATGTGGGCTCGGGAAAGACGACGATCTCGCGGATATTCCTCAACAGCCTTAACCGCGACACTTACAACACGGCCCTCATCCTGAATCCCGTCGCCGATGAGGCGGAGTTCATGAAGGAGGTGCTCGGCGAGTTTTCCGTGACCGACATACCGGGGACGAACAAAGAGCTCTACGACAGGCTCAGGCGCTATCTCCTCGAGGAGTTCCAGAAAGGCAAGACGAATGTCCTCGTCATCGATGAGGCCCAGCTCCTCTCCTACGACCTCCTTGAATTCATCCGCCTTCTGTCCAACATAGAAACGGACAAGCAGAAGATACTCCACACCGTCTTCTTCGCTCAGCCCGAGTTCCTCGACAAGCTGAAAGACCCCGTAATGCGCCATCTTTCCCAGCGTATAACCGTCACATACCGCATCGAACCCCTGACCTACGCCGAGGCAAAGGCCTACATAAACTACCGCCTCTTCAAGGCGGGGGCCAAGGGATCCCTCGAGTTCCAGGACAGGGCGATGAAGCTCATCCACACGGCCTCACGGGGCTATCCCCGTCTCATCAACTATATCTGCGACCGCTGCCTCCTCGTCCTGTACGCGAAGTCCAGTTCCTCCGTGGACGGCCATGTGGTCTCCAAGGTCATCATCGAGGAAAGCATCCCGCTTTCCACGACCAGGCACACCGAGGATTCCAAAAGGCTCGGCTTGAGACGCCCTCTTCTGATAGGAGGGACCATCGCCGTGGTCATCATAGGCGCGGCCGGCTACTACTTCATGATCACCGGCGCTTTCAAACTCTTTTCATCAACGCAGATCCGGCCTCAACAGGTCTCCGTGGCACAGCCGCCACTGCCAAAGCCGCCGGCACCGTCAAACCCGCCCGCTCAGGCAACACCAACGGCCCAGCCGGCTGCAGCCGCGTCATTACCGGCGCCTGTCCACACCAGCCGCGTCGCAAAACCATCCTCAAAGACCGACATCATCCTCAAGAAAGTCTACGTCAACAAGGAAGCTGCGAATGTGAGATCCGAACCGGACATCAACTCCGCCCGCATCGGCGTCATCGTCAAGGACGAATCCCTCAAGGTCATCGGCGAGAAGACCGGCGCAGACAAAGCGAAGTGGTACAAGATAAAACTCTACGAAGGCCGCGAAGGCTGGATCTCCGAAACGGTAGTAACTGAAAAGACGGGTAATAGGTGATGATGGGAACCGCGTACCTTGATCAATTTACCCAGCATCCTTCCGATTATTTCACATTCATACAGAAGTTTGTCGAAATCATCGTCTCTGATGTAACCGACTGCTCGGGACAGCTCCAACTGTGTGATCAACTCAGCAAGGGATCCCTTCGCAATGTAGAAGAACATTAAGGATTCCTTGTTCGTCTTTCGTTCATCCCCTTCAGCGATATTGCTGGCTACGGACACACAGGCCCTGCGCATCTGATCCCGTAGCCCAATATCACGGCTGTACGAACTGTCTCCCGTAACCTTGTATACGAGAACCGCCAGATCCCTGGATCGCCTCCACACATGGAGTTCTCTGAAACCAGCTCTCTTCATGAAACAGGTATTACTTCTGACCTACCAGGAAAACACCGAGAAAAAAGCAGATGGTCTCTCCGTCTCTCCCATCACCCATGACCCATTACCCATGACCCGTCTTCACACATACCACATCTCCGCCTCGAAGGTTTCCGAGGGGACTGTGATCACGAGGTAGCCTCTCTGGGGTATTCTGTCGATCACCATTTCGTTGATCTTGAGGGAAAGCCAGACCTCCGCCTCGTCCTTCGGGCCGAGACCGAGGTCGCTGAAAGGAACGCACAGTTCAAGTATCTCGTCGAAGACGGCCTGCACGGCCACGTCGGCTTTGATAGATCCATCACGGACGTGATACTCTATCTTGTGATCGTCCTTGCCGATGATGGAGATCTCGAAGACGGCCCCATCCATTTCACTCATGAACCTCTTGTCCAGGTCGACACGCAGGAAGAGATTGGCCTCGTTGAATCCGAAACAGCAGTCCTTCAAGGTGGAGACCGCTTCATGCATCGCCGTTCCGTGCCCCCTGGCTTCGATGAAGCCGGAGCCTATCCATTCGAAATAGTTTGTCACCCTGCCATCGATCACGGGACGGAGGAAGTTGACGGGCTCCCTTGAGGGGCGCGCCACGCGGTCCTCCACGATGATCGGGATCGACAGTATCTCCGGCACCTCCTTGCCGAGATAGCGGTAAACATTCGCCAGGTTCTCGCGGAACAGGAGGTCGAATACCTCGTCGCTGTCCGAGGAATGCTCGTCTCCATACCACCAGAACCAGTCGCTCCCCTCCGCTATGTAGATCGATTCCCAAGCCATCCTGTTCTTTCGGTCCGGGTCCTCTTCCTCGAGGAGCTTCCGGGTCTCGGCAAGCCGCGACCATGCGGAGTTGTCTTCGCTGTGGCCGATCCATATGGAGAAATTATGCCCGATCCAGGAACCGGCATGGCAACGGGAAAGGCTTCCATAGTCCCCGGCCGTTTCCAGGTATTCAGATAAGGTGACAGGCGTCATGCCGTCCTCGCGCAGGATACCCTCGTAGAGAAAGCTCAGGAAATCCCTTCCGTCATTCTTGTAGCCCTCCCAGGCGTTCTCGCCGTCCATGGCGATCGTGACGAGGGGCCTCGCGATCCTGTTCCCGATGGAGCCCCGGATCGTCCTGAGCCTGCCCAGGCAATCCTCAGCCGCTTCTCTGGCGTCAGCCCGCGAGTAGTGAAAGGATATGAGGTCGGAGAGAGACTGGTCCCGGAAGACGATGGTGATCTCGCGGCCATTCCTCTCGTAACGGTATGGCTTGTAGAGAACCTCGGGATTGATGACGAAGCCGTGCCCGTCCCTGCGCGCCCCCCATCTCAAGCTTTCGAAAAGGATGTCCTCATCCGTGGCAAGCCACCCGACACCGTGCTGCATGTAAAGCTCCAGGGCGGCCTCGCTGACGGAGCCCTCAGGGGGCCACATGCCCCTGGGCCGGACACCCATGATCCTTTCGAAAAGGTCGAGGCCCGACGATATCTGGTGAGACGCGTCTTCAGGCCAGGCAAAAGGCACGTCCGGCAGGTTGACGTCCGGCATCGCTTCCCTCGCCGAGGTGCTGTCGATGAGAAGGGGAATGATGGGGTGATAAAAGGCCGAGGTCGATAGTTCCACGGACCCCTCTGCGGCGAGTTCCCTGTAAAGGGGGACTGTGCCCTTGAGGATGTCCTTCTGAACGCCCATGAGGAGCTTCTTGTCCTCTTCGCTGAACTTCCTCCCCTTTTCCCTGAGGTGCCGGAGACCTTCGAAGGCCGCGAAGAAGCTCGGGTCGGTCCAGGCCAGAAAGAAGAGAACCTGCAGGTCCCGAAGCTCATCGTCGCTGAAATACCCGGTAACCTTCGACAGACCGTCCCTGGGGCAGTAGAGACCGCGTTTGACGAGGAGTTCGTAGTAGCGCGGGAAAGGCCGTATCATGTTCTCCCAGTTGGCATTGAAGAAGTTGCCGAGGAGGAAGACCTTGTCCTCTTCGGTAAGGTCCGAGGGGTCTTTCCTGAACACATCGAGATACGTGTCCTTCACGTCGAGGTCTTCATAGTCCACGAGCTGTTCGAGAAGGGAGGGAACGAAATTGAAGTTCTGTTTCATCCCGGGAAAACCCTTGAGCATAGCTCCCATGTCGTAGTAGTCCTTGGTGCCGTGCAAAAGGGTCCAGGGAAGGAGGTATTCCCCGGTAAAGGTGTTCTTGTAGTACGGCTGGTGCATGTGCCAGAGAAATGCGATGCAGATCCCGTCCATATCCGTATTATCGCCCACAATTCCGAATGGTTAATGTTCGTCGACCTTGAGATGGCGCAGGGTGACCTCCCCGGCGATCTCAATGACCCCGACGGTCGCGGGTACCGAGTACCCGCCCCTGTAGCTTCCGGGATTGAAGAGAATGATCCCTCCTTTCTTCGTATTGAGGGGGACGTGTGAATGTCCGAAGACTACGATATCGACACCCTGGAAGGCGTGGAGGACCTTGTCCTCAAGTCCCTGCGGCGAACCCCACCCGTGGATGATCCCTATCCGCCTGCCCTCGACCTCCTCTACGCGGCTCTCCGGGAGGCGGGCTGCCAGGTCGAAGTCGTCCATGTTGCCCCTCACCGCCCGGAGGTCCCAGTTCGAGAGGTAGTCGAACACGCTCGATGACGTCATGTCTCCGGCGTGAAGCATGATATCGACATCACTGAACAGGGCCTTCATGGTACGTCTGAGACCCTCTGTCGGGTGGGCGAGATGGGTGTCTGAAATGACGGCGATCTTCATTCGATGAATAACTGTATAAGAAAACAGGGGGACTGTCAAAAACAAATTCGCCCTGTGCCCGGCAAGACGGAGAGCTTCCCCTTCTCATTGACACCTTCTGCATCCGCACCCGGGGCCGATGCCCATCCGCATTGACAGGACACCACGCGGGGTGGTAGAGTAGGTGATGAAATTATTGAGGAAAATTCCCCTGAAGTTCAACATATACCTCCTGAAAGAACTTGCCAGCATCCTCTTTCTCTCCCTCGGTATCCTGACCTTCATCCTTGTCCTGTCGAGGCTCGGAAAGATCGCCGACCTTGTTATTAACAAGGGTGTGGGGTTTAAGGATATCTTAGCTCTCGTGGCCTTCTCCGTGCCTCCATACCTCACCTTCACCCTCCCCATGGCCTTTCTCCTCTCCGTCATTGTTGTCCTCGGGCGGCTCTCCACGGAGAACGAGATACTGGCCCTGAAGGCCAGCGGCGTCAACCTCACGTGGCTCTTCGTACCGATAACCTTCGTGGGCCTTATAGTGACCACCTGCGGGCTCTTCAATACCAACGTCCTCCTGCCCCGCTGCAGCGGCCTTTTCAGAGAAACCCTGATCGACGTGATAAAGAAGGGTATCTCCGTCGACGATAAGGAAGGTGTCTTCAACGACAGCGTGCCGGGGGTGGTCGTCTACATCAACAAGGTCGACAGCACCAGGAGGACCCTCACGGGCATCGTCGTGTCCGACGACCGCGACAAGAACGTAAAGCAGACGATCTCCGCGAGCAAGGGATATGTCAATATCGATTCGGACACCTTTCAGCTCTATTTCATGCTGCAGGACGGCACCCTCCATCGCTGGGAGAAGGCCACGGACACATACCGGAGCGTCAGCTTTCAGGACTACACCTTCACCATGAACCTCTCCCAGATGGTGCAGACGGGAAATGTCAGCAGGAAACTCGCATACGAAATGGACCGAAACGAACTGAAGAAGGCACTGACAACGGCAACGAATGAGGACCAACGGTACGACCTGCTACTCGAGATCTACAAGAAGATATCCTTGCCCCTGTCGTCCCTTGCCTTTATAATACTGACCATCCCCCTCGGGGTGAGGCGGAAGGTAGAAGGGAAGTTCTCCGGAACCCTTTACAGCCTCTTGCTGTTCATTTTTTACTACGTCCTCATCGCCATGACGGATAGCCTGGGAAAGAACATCCACGCGCCACCCTACATCATAACGTTCCTTCCCAACGCGGTCATCGTGGCAATGGGTCTTTACCTCCTGAGGAGTCTCAACAAGGAGGAGCACGTTACGATATCGCAAAGACTGAAATACCTGTGGGCCTACTGTCTTGAAAAAGTTAAATAGATATCTCCTTTCCAGCGCTATCAAGTATCTGCTCATCGCCCAGATGGCGGGGGTCAGCATGTTCCTCGTCATCGAGTTCTTTCAGCATACGGACCGCTTCACCGAATCGATGCACGCCTTCGCGATGGTCGTGCTCTACATACTGCTGCTCCTCCCGTATTACTTCAACCTCATCCTCCCCCTTGCCTTCCTGGTGTCCATGCTGATAGTGCTCATACTCATGATACGGGGCAACGAAATGATCGTGGCGCGGACATCGGGGATCAGCACGCTGTCGCTCATGAAGCCCTTCCTGGGCTTCTCCCTGGTGCTGATACTGCTGTCCTTTCTTCTGGCCGAATGGATAGTCCCGCTTTCGGCGAACGCCTCAAATTACATATACCAGGTCAAGATCAGAGGTGAGGAATCCCATGTCTTCATCAAAAACGACAGGATATGGTTCAAGAGAGACAACAGGATCTGCAATATAGACTACTTTGACACGAAGAAGGATATCATCAAAGGGCTCACCGTCCTGGAACTGGGGAACAACTTTGCCGTCACCAAGAGGACAGATGCCCAGCAAGGCATCTGGAAGGACGGCACCTGGCATTTCACGGGCGTCGCCGTCAGGACGTTCGATAAGAACGGCCACATCACCAAGAAGGAGTATGCCAGGGTAAGCAACATCATCACCGAACAGCCTTCCATTTTCAAGATCGTGGAAAGAAACCCCGAGGAGATGAGCTACAGGGAGCTGTCGCGCTACATTTCACGTCTCAGGGAGGACGGGCACGACGTGAGGCGGTACCTCGTGGATCTCTATAACAAGGTTGCCTTTCCCTTCATCAACCTTATCATGGTCTTCGCCGCCTTCTCGGTGGGTTTGAGGTACGCCAAAACCAAGCATGTCTCCAAGGGCATATTCTCAGGCATCCTCGTAGGTGCCCTGTACTGGTTCTTTCACTCCGTGTCCCTGTCACTTGGCTACTCGGAGATATTTCCTCCACTTTTCTCGGCATGGTTCTCCAACTTGCTTTTTATCGCCTCCGGTGTCATAGGTATTGTTACCTTGAGGACATAGACCCATTTTGCGCATCATTGGCTACAGGAAAGGAGTTTTGTTTTGCGAGCATATCTCGATATTGAAACGGACAGAAGGGGAAATATCTGCGTCGTCGGCCTCCTCGTCGAAAACAACGGTTTTCTCCAGTGGTACGGCGACGCCATCTCGCCGGAAACCATCGAGCGGGAGCTTTCAAACGTAAAGACCATCGTCACCTTCAACGGGGACCTCTTCGATCTTCCGCAAATGAAGAAGTGCCTGAACATCGACCTTCAATCCAATTTTGTCTCCCGTGACCTGTTTAAAGACAAGAAGAAACTCGGTATCAAGGGCGGACTCAAGCAGCTCGAGAAGATGTTCGGCATCGAACGCAAGACGGAAGGCGTAAACGGGTACCAGGCCATGTGGCTCTGGGAAAAGTACAAGAAGCACGGGAACCGGGAAGCCCTGCATCTGCTCCTTGAATACAATAAGGAAGACGTCGTCAACCTGACACGCCTTGAGGAGATCATCGATGAGCTCGGAGGCGGCGCGCTATGATAGAGCAGCCCTTTGAGATAGACTCGCGGTACAATCGGATAAGCGGCATCATGATCGTCCCCCGGTCCAGAAAGAGGTTCCCCTGCGCCGTCCTTTCCCACGGACTGGTGAGTTCCAAGGAAAGCTCCAAGTACATGACGCTTTCCGAGCGGTTCGCCGAGGCTGGAATAGCCTCCTGCAGATTCGACTACCATGGCTGCGGGGAGAGCGGCGGGAACATAGAGGAGACAACACTGACCATACGGCTCGATAACCTGAATGCCATCGTCGAGCACGTGCTTTCCCACCCTTCCGTGGACCCTGCAAGGATAGGCATCATAGGAAGCAGCTTCGGGGGCTCCACGGCGCTTCTCAAGGCCGCCCGCGATGAACGCATCAGATGCCTCTCCCTCTGGGCCACTCCTCACCTGCTGGAGGACAAGGATGATAGCACCATTTCCGAGATTGCCTTCAAGGAGACGATATTCACGGATTTCCAATCATACGACATACTGGGGGAGGCCAGGAAGGTGTACCGGGCCCTCGTCATTCACGGGGAGGCCGACGAGGTCGTCCCCTGCGCGGAAGGAAAGGCGATCTACAGGCGCTTGAGCAAACCCAAGGCCATCGAGGTGATCAAGGGCGGCGACCACATCTTCTCGGCAGAGGCCCACAGGAACAAGGCCATAACCCTCGCCCTCAACTGGTTCAGAAGATACCTCATCTCCGACAGCGAAAAGTAACGACGCACACGAGTCTTTCGCTCCGCGAAAAACGGGCATACGAGCATACGAGGAAAGGATATCGTCTCTTTCGTCTCCTTACCGCGTCAGCCCGTAGGCGCGAAGCGCCGACCCGTATGCCCGTCCGCGTCTCTATTCTTTATGTTTGTCGTTCTTCAGTTTGACCCTGTCGCGGATCAGGTCACCGAGGACATTGGAGAGGCCTATACCCAGAGCAAGGGACATGGTCAGGACGATGCCGCCGAAAACTATGAGAAAACTGACCGTTACGATGGTGTTTCCCAGCCCTATGTATTCGAAGACTATTCCGAAGGTGATGACGATGAGGAGGATCCTCACTCCTTTGGCGATGAAGTCGGCATACTTGATCCTGGCGTTCTCGCAGGCGAGATAGATGATCCTGCCGAGGAAATTGCTGAATATGATACCGATGATGAGGATGACCAGTGATACTATGATGTTGGGAAGGGCCGAGGAGATCCTGGAAGCATACTCGGAGAACTGCGTGATCCCCATGTAATTGAGCCCGAAAGACAGGAAAAGGACGATGAAG
>MVQP01000055.1 GCA_002067235.1 Syntrophorhabdus sp. PtaB.Bin047 | reverse complement strand
AACCTCTACCTCACGCCCTCCAAGAACCCCGTCCGCAAGCTCAAGGAGGCGATCATCACCTGGAGGCTCGAGAGGACACTCTCCAAGCGGAGGATCCTCGAGCTTTACCTCAATGTCGTCGAATGGGGCGAGGGTATCTTCGGCGCCGAGGCCGCCGCGAGGCGCCACTTCGGCAAATCCGCCTCGGCGCTCACCGCGGAAGAGGCGGCCAAGCTCGCCGCGGCCCTGCCCAACCCGAGACGCTACCGCGTCGACGGGACCTCCCGCTACGTCGAGCACCGCGCAAAGATCATCTACACCATCATGGTAAAAAGAGGCATAGTCGTTCCCGAGTATGAGGAGGTCGTCGCAACGCCCTCGGGATCCTCCGAAGAAGCGGCGACCCCGCCGGAGAAAGCGGAAGGCGCCGCCAACGTCAACCCCGGCTCCACACCTCCGCCCGACGGGCAGTAATGAAGAGGGCGCATCTCGCGCCCGTGGAAGGATTTTTCTGTTCCTAACCTTTGAACCTTTGAACTCTGAAACCCTGGAACAGTTTACATAGGTACATCGTCTTCCATCTCGGGGACGAAGTCGTCGTCAGCAGACGGGCGCGGCGAGCCGAAGGGGCGGCGTTCCTCCTGGGGTTGACCCTGTCCCTGGCCGCTCGGCATCATCTTCATGTCCGAGGCGACGATCTCGTAGGCCTTGCGCTTGACGCCGTCACGGCCTTCGTATTCACGGGACTGTATCTTCCCCTCGACGTAGACGAGCCTTCCCTTTTTGAGGTATTCGCCGGCGATCTCGGCGAGCTTGCGCCATGCGACGATGGTGTGCCATTCCGTCCTTTCCTGTTTGACGCCGGAGCGGTCCTTGTATGTCTCCGAGGTGGCCATGCGGAAGGTCGCCACGGGTGTGCCGTCGGTCGTGTACCTGAGCTCAGGGTCTGCTCCGAGCCTTCCCATGAGCAACACTTTGTTGAGATTGGACATACGTCATACCCCCTTTGAATTGGACGGAAAATATCCAAATCCTATAGTAAGCGAGGAGAAAAGTCAATGGACACCTGGGGCAGCGTGACGAGCCGTTCGGGTACGACTGTCATCGGGGACGCGGGGTCTTTGGGTCTCAGGGAATTCAAGCATTCAAGCGATTCAAGCCATTCTGTCCCCTCTCCCAGAGTTTCTCCCTGGGAATGGTGCCCTCTATGAAGTCCCAGGGGAAGATCTCGTCGCGGGGGCGTTCGCGCAGGGCGTAGAAGTTGAGGTTGACGGGGCTTTCCCTGAGGATACGGGCGAGGCTTGCCCCGCGGGCGAGGCGAACGACCGTGTCCGACACGCGCCGGTCGCCACGGGCGAGGACTGCCTGGAGGAAGCTGAACTTCACGGAATCGTGGGTGAAGTACGTGTTGTCTATCTTGCCGAAGGCATGCCTCAGGCGGGATATCTTCTCTTTCATCTCCGCCATGTCGGCCATGGGAAGCCACTGAAAGGGCGTGGCCGCTTTCGGGACGAAGGGGCTTGCGTGAACAGTGATGCTGCCGAGGGCCCCCCGCGGGGCACCCCGTCTTATCATGACGTGGCGAATGTGCTTCACGAGCTCCGGTATCGCGTCGATGTCGCCGAGCGTCTCCCCGGGGAGGCCGATCATGAAATAGAGCTTGAGGTTGAAGGACCTGAGCGCCATGATGGCGTCGATGCGGGAGATCACCTCCTCATCGGTCATGGGTTTGCCGACGGCGCGACGCAATCTTTCCGTGGCCGCCTCGACGCCGAAGGTGAGGGTCTTCACCGTGTCCTTCATGAGTTCGATGAGCCCGAGCGGGACTTCGTCGAGGCGAAGCGAGGGGAGATGGATCCCTGTCCCGCGGGAGGTCAGGCTCTCGACGATCTCGGCGATGCGGGGATGGAAGGACACGCCGCCGCCTATGATGCCCACGTCCTTTGCCTCTCCCACCGTCGCGTCAACGTCCTCCGACCTGAAGCCGTAGAGATTGCCGAGGAGGCAGAAAGAGCAGCGCGAGGGGCAGCCGCGGGTTCCCTCGACGAGGACCATATCCGCGAACTCCGTGTTCGGCGAGGTGATGACGGACATGCCCAAAGTCTCTCCCGTGTAGCGCTCCACGGTAACGGAGAGATCGGCGGGTTCGAAGCCCTCCACCTGCCCCTCTTCCCCGCAGCACACCGAGAGCCCCGCGGGATTGTAGACAAAAGGCAGAGCCGCGAGTGATCCGATGATACCGTCCCGCCCCTGGCCGCGCCCCGCGATGAACCGTTCCATGAAGGAGGGGATGGTGGCCTCGATGTCGCCCATCACCATGAGATCGAAAAAGGGCGAGATGGGCTCGGGGTTCGCGATGACGCAGATCCCGCCGGCGACGATAAGCGGGGAACCCTCCGTCCGCTCCCGGGCGAGAACCGCGGCTTTCGACCCCTCGAGGACCTTCACGATATTGGGATAGTCGAGTTCGAAGGAGAGGGTGAAAAAGACGATCTCGAAGGAGGAAAGGGGCCGGGAGCTCTCCAGCGAGACGAGCGGCCTGCCTTCCTCGCAGAAGAGCCGTTCGCACACCACATCGTCGCGGTCATTCAGCATCCTGTAGAGAATGTGTGTCGCAAGGTTCGACATCCCCACGTGATAGGAATTGGGGAAAACGACAAGAACAGGTATTCTGCCCCCCCATTTCTTGCGGATGGTACCCTTTTCACCGAGGAGAAGGTCTTCCTTGTCCTCATTCCGTCGCGTCCTTTTCTGAGCCATTGCAGTAATAACAATAACACAGATCGGGCGATGGGCGATAGGTCATAGGTGATGGGCAACAGGACTGTTTGAATAGTCAGGGTGTAAGGTTGAGGGGTGGCGGGACGAGAGCTTTCGCCACCCCTCGTTTCAGGAGGTTAGTCTGCCTGCTTCCTGAGAAATGTCGGAATGTCGTAGCGGTCGTCATCGATGTCGATGGTGTCGCTCTTCTGCCGTATCTCCTTGTAGTCGACCTTGTAATCGATGGCCACCTTCTTCTTCATGAAGGAGGGAATGTTCTCATCGTCGAAGAGCTTGCCTCTCAAGAAGGGCTCGGTCCTGTCCTCGTCGATGACGGCGCGTTCCTCAAAGCCCGTGGCGATGACGGTGATCCTCAGGGAATCCTGCATCGTTTCGTCGTAGACGAGACCCCAGATGATCTTCGCATCCTCGTGGGCCTGTTCCTGGATGAGGGTTGAGGCCTCGGAGACCTCCATCAGCGTCATATCCGTGTTGCCCGTGACGTTGATGAGGACGCCGCGCGCGCCGTGGATGGAGATGTCTTCGAGGAGCGGGCTCGATATGGCCTTCTGGGCCGCGTCACGGGCCCTGTTCTCACCCGCTGATTCGCCGATGCCCATGATCGCCATGCCCCGTTCGCTCATGATCGTCTTCACGTCGGCGAAGTCTACGACGACATGGCCGGACCCGACGATGAGGTCGGAGATGCTTCGTACCGCGTTGAGCAGGACCTCGTCGGCCTTGAGGAATGCCTCCTTGATCGTCATGTGCTTGCCGCCGATGGAAAGGAGCCTCTGGTTGGGGATGGTGATCAGAGAGTCGACGCGTGACTTGAGCTGAGCCACGCCGCTCTCGGATTGGTTCGTCCTGTCCTTCCCCTCGAAGGCGAAGGGTTTCGTGGCGATGGCCACCGTGAGGGCCCCCACCTCCCTCGCTATCTCGGCGATGACCGGGGATGCACCCGTTCCCGTCCCGCCGCCGAGGCCGCAGGTGATAAAGACCATATGGGCGCCCTTGAGATGGTCTTTGATCTTGTCCACATCCTCGAGGGCGGCTTTCTTGCCCACCTCGGGATTGGCCCCGGCCCCGAGTCCCTCCGTCAGCTTCGTGCCGATCTGGATCTTGACGGGAGACTTGCAGGTGCTCAACGACTTGATGTCGGTGTTGACGGCGATGAACTCAACGCCCTGAACGCCTGATTCCACCATGTTGTTGAGCGCGTTGCAGCCACCTCCTCCAACGCCGACCACGATGAGTTTTGCTGAAAATCCGTTGCTCTCGTCCATGTAGAACATTCCACTCACCTCGCACCTCCTAGAATATTTCTTTAAACCAATCCTTCATTTTCGTGAGCAGCTTCTGGTTGCTGAAGAGTCTCTTCATCGACCGTGTCGCGTCAAACCCACGTTTCTTCCCTCGTCCTTCCTTGAAGCCGAAAAGCAGAAGCCCCACCGCCGTCGCATAAGCGGGGTTGTTGACGACGTCGATAAGGCCTCCCACGCCTATGGGATCGCCCTTCCGTGCCGGAAGGTTGAATATGTTCTCCGCTATCTCAGGCAGGCCGTCCAGGTTCGAGCACCCGCCCGTCAGCACGACGCCGGAGGCGAGGAGCTTCTCGAGGCCCGATTTCTTGATCTCCTCGTAGATCAGCGAGGCCACCTCCTCGACCCTGGGCTCTATGATATCGGCCAGCGTCTTGCGCTGGAGCGTCCGGGGTTTGCGTCCGCCGACGCTCGGCACCTCGATGGTCTCGTTCTGTCCGACGAGGCTCGCCATGGCGCAGCCGAATTTCTTCTTTATCTTCTCCGCGTCGTCGATGGGTGTCCTCAGGCCGATCGCGATATCGTTCGTTATGTTGTTCCCGCCGAAAGGCAGGACGGAGGTGTGCTTTATGGCGCCGTTCGCGTACACGGCGATGTCGCTCGTCCCGCCTCCGATATCCACGACGGCGACGCCTATCTCCTTCTCCTCGGGTGTGAGGACCGCCTCGGCGGAGGCGAGCTGGCAGAGTATGACGTCGTCGACGTTGAGCCCCGCCAGTCTGCAGCACTTGATGATGTTCTGGGCGGAGGAGATGCTGCCCGTCACGATGTGGACCTTCACCTCGAGCCTCACCCCCGTTATACCCACGGGGTCCCTGATCCCGTCCTGATCGTCGACGATGAACTCCTGGGGGATGACGTGGATGAGTTCCCTGTCGGCGGGGATCGCCACCGCCTTCGCGGCGTCTATGGCCCTGTCGATGTCGTCGGGGCGGACCTCCCTGTCTTTCACGGCGACGACACCGTTGGAGTTGAAGCTCTTTATGTGAGCTCCCCCGATGCCGGCGAGGCAGGAGTCTATCTTGATGCCGGCCATGAGCTCCGCTTCCTCGACGGCCTTCTTGATGGAGTTGACGGTGCTGTCCATGTTGACCACAACTCCCTTGCGAAGGCCCGTCGACGGGTGGGAGCCGATGCCGATGATGTTCACCTGGTTCTCCGTCGCCTTTCCAACGACCACGCAGATCTTTGTCGTTCCAATGTCAAGCCCAACGAGGAGCTGTTCGTCGTCCTTCACCCGAATCACCCCTTCCTTTCCTGGATTATGGCGCCTTTCTCGAAGCGCGCATCGATGCATTTTATGACAAGGCCCCGCCTGCTTGCGTCCTTGAGGACTGCGAGGGCTCTTTTTAATCTCTTCCCGTGGTCCTCCTTGCCGAGGATGATCTCCACGCCGTCGTCGAGACCGAAGATGGTGAGGTCGCCGTCACGGTAGAAGACCTCCGAGAGCTGCCCTTTCTTCAGAATGCCCTCGGTGATAAGGGCGTTCGTCTCGTCGAAGACCTTCTTCGCGTCCGACTTCTCCCGGGTGCTTATGAGATAGAGGCCCCTGACGTCGTCCTTCCCGAGGCCGCGGTAGGGCTCGCCCTTTTCGTCGAGGATCTGGATGGTGCCGTCCGCCGCGGCCCACAGGGCCGACGGTGTCTTCTCCTTCACATCGATGACGATGGAGAAGGGATAGACCCTCTTGATACTCACTTCCTTTACGAATGGATGGGACGTGAGCGTTTCCCGGACCTTCGCCACATCCACCTTGAAGATGCTCTCCGTGAGGTAGGGCGCGATCTTGGCCATCGTCTCCTTGTCACTGAGCTGAGAGAGGCCGTTCACCTTTATGTTCTGCAGGAAGAACAGGGGCTCCTCCCGGGAGAACAGGTAGGCGATGGAGAGCATCGAAAGGATGCACACCGGCCCGATAAAGAGTATGTAAAGAAACTTCTTCATGTCTTCAGCGACGCCCCTCCGAGTATCTCCTCGATGAGCTCATCGAACGAGCCTCCCTGACAGGCCCAGGCCTTGGGGACGAGGGAGGTCTCCGTCATGCCCGGGGACGTGTTGATGTCGATGACAAGGGGCAGTCCGTCCCTTACGAGCATGTCTGTCCGCACGCACCCGCAGAGGTCGAACCTCCGGTAGACGTCCATGGCGATGGCCTCGGCCTTCTTCGCCACCTTCCGCGGTATCTGTGCGGGGACGATGTACTCCGTCTTACCCTTCGTATACTTCGATTCGAAATCGTAAAAGCCCGACAGCGGCCTCACCTCCACAACGGGAAGGGCCCTTCCGTTCACGACGGCCACGGTGATCTCCTGCCCGGACACGAACTCCTCGACAACGACCTTCCTGTCGTATTTCCTGGCGAGCGCCAGGGCCGCGGGAAGGTCCTTCCTCCTGTGGACCATCGATATACCGATCGTCGACCCCTCGTTCGCGGGTTTGACGACAACGGGCGGCCTTAGCGTGACCTTCGTCCCCTCTTCCGCTATGACGTACGCCGGCGTCGGAATCCCCGTCGCTTCAAGGATGAACTTCATGACAGTCTTGTCCATCGCCGCCGATGAACCGAGCACTCCGGGGCCCGTGTAGGGTATTCCCATGATCTCGAGGAGACCCTGGACAGTGCCGTCCTCTCCCCATCTGCCGTGGAGGACGATGAAGGCCGCCTCGATCTTCTCTTTTTTCAGCTTTTCGACAAGGCGGTCCTTCGCGTCGATCGCGACCGCGTCATATCCAGACCTGACAAGGCTTTGAAGGACGGCCGCACCGCTCTTCAGGGATATTTCGCGTTCCGACGACCTTCCTCCCAGGAGTACGCCTATCTTCATCTTCTTGAGATCGTTCCTATCCATTGAACCCCCAGAGCTCCACCTCTTCCTCGAGCGTGACCCCGAGCTTCGAGAAGACCTCTTCCTTTATCTTCCTGATAAGGGCCGCGATGTCGGCGGCCCGGGCGCGGCCCATGTTCACGATGAAGTTCGTGTGCTTCTCCGAGACGCAGGCATCGCCTATGCGGTATCCTCTGAGGCCCGCCTTTTCCACGAACCACCATGCGGATCTGCCCCCCGCCGCCTTGAAGACGGACCCCGCGGAGGGGTACTCCATGGGATGGCGTTCCTTTCTCTCCCGGTACACGTATTCCATCTGCCTTTCGAGATCCTCCGCGCCGGCGTCCTTGAGACGGAATCTGCCGGTGATGACGCAGTCCTTCCGGCCGACCGGCGAGGTTCGGTAGCCGAAGTCCTCGAACTTGACCGCCTTTTCGATGATCTCGCCCCGTGCCGTCAGGACGTCCATGCCGACGACGGTGTCTGATATTGACTGGTCGAAGCTTCCGGCGTTCATCTTGATGGCCCCCCCCACGCTTCCCGGTATCCAGTAGAGCCTTTCGAGGCCCCCGAAGCCCCGTTTCGCGCATTCCCTGATGAACCTCGCGAGGGGATACCCTCCGCCCACTTCGGCGATGGCTCCGTCGCGGGTCTTCTCGAAGGTCAGACGCCGCATCTTTGTTATCCGTATCAGCGCCGCCCCTATCCCTTCATCACTGACGATGATGTTCGTGCCGTTGCCGAGGAAGCGGTAGGGGATGCCTTCCCCGCTGAGGCGCCGCACCATCGCCGAGAGATCGGCCCTGTCAGCGGGGTAGAGGAGCCACTTCGCCGGCCCGCCGACACGCATCGAGGTGTACCGCCTCATGGGTACATCCACCAGAACCGCCCCCTTTATTCCTTTCCACTCCATACGCTCTTCAGTCTCTCATCGATCTTGTACAGGTCGCCTGCGCCCAGTGTGACGACGACGTCCCCCGTTCTCGCGTTCTCCAGTATCTTCTCCACCACGTCGTCCCTGGTAGGGGCGAAGATGACGTTCTTGTGCCCGCTCGCCCGTATCTTCTCCGCGAGGCTCGACCCGGTGATACCCTCTATGGGGTCTTCCGAGGCCGCATATATCTCGGTCACGATCAGGATGTCCGCCTCGTTGAAGGATGTGGCAAACTGTTCCATCAGGGCCTGGGTCCTCGTGTAGCGGTGCGGCTGAAAGGCCGCGATGATCCTGTCCTTCCACATCTTTCGCATGGCCGACAGCGTTGCTTTGATCTCCGTTGGATGGTGGCCGTAATCGTCTATGAGCTTTATGTCCCCGTCCCACTTTATCTCCAGCCTGCGGTGGATGCCGGAGAAGTCCTTGAGTGCCTCCTGTATCGTGCGGAAAGGTATGTCGAGCTCGATCGCCACTCCACAGGCGGCCAGCGCGTTCACGACGTTGTGTATCCCCGGGAGTGTGAGGTGGATCTCGCCCAGGTCGTATCCCTTGTATATGACCCTGAAGCGTGTCACGAACCCCTCGTAGGAGATGTTGTCCGCCCTAAGGTCCGCCTGCTTCGACAGGCCGTAGGTCATGTAACGGCGCTTGATAAGGGGTATGAGGCTCTGGATGTTCGCGTTGTCTATGCAGATGATGTTGACGCCGTAGAAGGGGACCTTGTTGAGGAAGGCGAGGAAGGCCGTCTTGATCTCGTCGATGTCCTTGTAGAAGTCGAGGTGCTCGAGGTCAATGTTCGTCGCGACGGCAATGGTTGGATAGAGAAGCAGGAAGGTGCCGTCGCTCTCGTCGGCCTCGGCGACAAGGAACTTGCTGTCACCCAGCTTGGCATTGCTTCCCAGGCTGTTGAGCCTTCCCCCGATGACGCATGTCGGATCAAACCCGGCATGGCCGAGGATGGAGGAGACGAGCGACGTCGTCGTCGTCTTCCCGTGCGCGCCGGCGACGGCGACGGAATACTTCATCCGCATCAGCTCGGCGAGCATCTCCGCGCGCTGGATGACGGGGATGAAGAGCTCCCGGGCCTTTTTCACCTCCGGGTTGTCGGATCTCACCGCGGAGGAGACCACGACGACGTCGGAGTCGGCGATGTTCTCTTCGCTGTGACCCTGGAAGATGACGGCCCCGAGGGATTCGAGGCGCTCCGTTATGTCCGTGCGGCGAAGGTCGGAGCCGGTGACCTTGAAGCCGAGGTTGATGAGGACCTCCGCGATGCCGCTCATGCCGATGCCGCCGATGCCCACAAAGTGGACCCGTTCTATCTTATGAAAGACCATGTTCCATACCTCCGATGATACGCGATGCGGCATCGTGCACGAATATCCTGCCCAGATTGCGTCCCAACTCTTCCATGAGGGACCTGTCCTTCATGAGATGATTGATGAGGCCGAAAAGCCTTTCGCCCGTTGCCTCGTCATTGCTGATGAGATGGCACCCCCCGGCCTCCTCCACGTGGGCGGCGTTCTGCCACTGGTGATTGCCCGCCGAATAGGGGTAGGGAATGAGTATCGCCGCCTTCTGATAGAAGGCAAGCTCGAAGATGGTCGTGGCCCCGGCGCGGGCGATGACGACGTCGGAGAGGGCATAGTACCTTTCCATCTCCTTCGTGAAGGCGAAGACCTCGTGGGTAATGGAGCTTTTCGCATAGCCCTCCCGCACCCGGTCGAAGTCGTCCGCTCCCGTCTGGTGGTAGACAGCCACGCCCGGTATCCCCTCGAGAAGAGGAAGCAGGGAGAGGACGGAGTCATTGATGCTCCGCGCACCCCGGGAGCCGCCGAAGACGAATATGCCGAAGGAGCCCGGTTGTTTGAGGCCCTCGAGCTTTTTGAGATTGCTCCGCAGGGGGTTGCCGCTGTGCACGCCGCGCCCCGCCGGGAGGTACTTCTTCGTCTCCTCGAAGCTCACGAAGACCTTGCGGGTGATCTTCGAAAGGAGCTTGTTCGCGAGCCCCGGCTGAACATTCTGCTCATGGATGAAGCAGGGTATGGCGAGCAGCCTCCCCGCGGCTATGACGGGCACCGAGGTGAACCCGCCCATGCCGAGGATGGCGTCAGGACGCTCCTCCTTCAGGATCTTGAGACACATGATGACACCCTTCATCATTCTCAGGATGGTGATCGCCTTGTGGATGGGAGAGCGTCCCAGGAACTGGTGCGCCTCGATGAGGCGGAGCCTGAACCCGGCGTCGGGGATGATCTTCCCTTCGAGGCCGTATGGTGTTCCGATAAAAAGGACGCTGTTGTCCGGGCCGCGCCCCATGAGCGCCTCGGCCACGGCTATTCCCGGAAAGATGTGTCCTCCTGTCCCGCCTGCGGATATGACGATCCTCATGACTTCCCCCTTTCCGTCTTCAGCATCGTCCCCGCGAGGGGCGCAAGGATGGCGATGAAGAGGACCGGCTGATAGAGAAGCCCCGTGGAAAACCTGACCCCCGCGACGAGGAGGATGTCCATGGCGATATAAAGGAAGCCGAAGAAGGGCAGCATGGTGGAAAATGAGCTTTTCTTCATGACGAAGGCGAAGCTCGTGACGAGAAGGGCGAAGGCCGACCCAAGGAGTATATACCTGTTGATCTCGGCGAGGCCCGTGAGTCCGCCGCCAGTGAGAGAGACTCCCTGCCGGTATGCCATGAAGGCCGCAATGCAGGCGTAGGTGGCGATGAAGGGGATGATCCGGTATCTTCCGATGATGAAGAGGAAGAGGATGAGGGCCGCCGCGAAGGATATCATGAAGACGAGCTTGCCCGTGATGTAAAGGTTGAATCCCGACGAGAAGAAGAGGATCGACAGGGCCGTGACCTCCTTGAATATGTCCTGGCCCTTTTCTTCCATGCCGGTGAGATAGAGTATAAAGGCATAGAAGGAGACGAAGACGATGGCCATCCGGGCAACCTCGGGAATGGCGATCCTGGGGTAGAAGAAGAAAAGGGCAGTGACCAGGAAGGAGATGACGATGAGCGGGTACTTCATGGCCTCGATGGAGCGCTGGGGGAGCCTGAAGACGGCGTAGCCCGCTGCCGCCCCGGCGATGACGACAAGGACCTTCGCCACCGTGTATTCCCGGAGGAAGCCGTACACGAGAAGGAGCGACAATATGGCTATGAGGATCTTCTTCACAGCGCCTCCACTATCCTCCTGAAGGTGTTACCCCTGTCCTTGTAGTCCCTGAACATGTCGAAGCTGCTGCACATGGGCGACAGGATGACGGAGTCTCCCGCCCCTGCCTTCACGAACGCCAGTGAGACCGCCGCGGCCATGTCCTTCTCGAGGTACGTGGGGATGGCGTCGCCGAGCTCGGATGCTATCCTGTCCCGTGCCTCGCCTATGGCAATGAGGGCTCTTATCTTTCCGGCCTCCTCGCGGATGACCCGGTAGCTTCCGCCCTTGTCCTTTCCTCCCGCTATGAGGACGATGCCGCCTTCCATTCCCTCGAGGGCCCTCTTCGTCGCGTCCACGTTGGTCGCCTTGGAGTCGTTGTAGAAGGAGACACCCCGCACGGTGCGGATGAACTCGACGCGGTGGGACAGCCCCCTGAATGTTCTCAAGGTCTCCTCGATGACCTGCCCGTCCACGCCGTGGATGCGGGCCACGAGAAGGGCGGCAAGGATGTTCTCAGTGTTGTGGACACCCGCCAGCGGCGAGATGTCCCTCGGCCACGATGTCTCCTTCCCATCCATCCTGACATGGAGCGCTCCGTTCTTCGAGAAGGCACCCTCGTCGAGCTCCTCCGTCACCGAGAAGGACAGGACCCGCGGGGCCCCCTTCATCACCACGTCGAGCCCCTTCCTGAGAACGGCAAAATCACCGCTCCCCTGGTTGTCGAAGATACGGTATTTCGCCTGCCGGTACTCGTCGTAGCTGCGGTAACGATCCAGGTGGTCCTCGGTGATGTTGAGGAGCACCGCCGTTGCCGGCCTGAAGGTCTCTATAGTCTCGAGCTGGAAACTGCTCACCTCGACGATGACGTGGGAGGTCTTCCTGCCGTCGGCGACGTAGTTGATAAGGGGATTGCCTATGTTCCCTCCAACGAAGACGCCGCCGAATGCCCGTGAGAAGATCTCGCCGATTAAGGTCGTTGTCGTTGTTTTGCCGTTGGTGCCGGTGATGGCTATGATGGGTTCATCAATGAAGGACGCGGCAAGCTCCATCTCTCCTATGACACGCGCCCCTGCCTCGCGCGCGCGCCTCAGCGCCGGGAGTTCGCTGTCGACGCCGGGGCTGAGGACGATGAGGGGATAGGATGCGAAGTCCTCGGCGCGATGGGGCCCGAAATGGCCGGTGAAGGATATGCCTTCGAGGTCCGTCAAGGGTCCGGCCAGTTCGGCCGCGTTCTTTTCGTCGGCAAGTCCGATCGTCTTCCCCTTCTGCGAAAGGAACCGTGCCGCGGCTATCCCCGAGGCACCGAGTCCGACGATCAATATGCGGTCAGGTATGTCCATCTTACCTCAATTTCAGCGTACTCAAAGCAATCAATCCAAGGATCACCGATATGATCCAGAAGCGTACCACTATCTTTTCCTCGTTCCACCCCTTCAGCTCGAAATGGTGATGGATGGGCGCCATCCGGAAGACCCTCTTGCCCCTAAGTTTGAAGGAGTATACCTGGATGATGACGGAGAGCGTCTCCAGGACGAAGATCCCGCCGGCGATGACGAGGAGGAACTCCTGCTTGATGATAACGGCTATCGTCGCGAGTGCCGCACCCAGGGAGAGCGAGCCCGTGTCCCCCATGAAGAGCTCCGCGGGGTGGGCGTTGTACCAGAGGAACCCGATGCCGGCGCCGAGCATGGCCCCGCACAGGACCGTGAGCTCCCCGGCGCCCTTCACGTAGAATATCTGGAGGTACTGCGCGAAGATCACGTTGCCGACGAGATAGGAGAAAAGCATGAACGTGGAGCAGACGGTGAGGACAGGGCCGATGGCCAGGCCGTCGAGACCGTCGGTCAGGTTCACGGCATTTGATGTCCCGGCGATAATGAAGATGCACAGGGCGATGTAGAAGACGCCGAGGTCCGGCCGGAGGTTCTTGAAGAAGGGCACGGTGAGCTGTGTGACGAACCCGTACTTGAAAAAGATGAGCGCGCCGATGCAGAGGCCGAAGAATATCTGCAGGGAGAGCTTCGTCCGTCCCGAGATACCCTTCCCCTTTTCCCCTTTGAGCTTTTTCACATCGTCCATGAAGCCGATGGCCCCGAAGGACACAAACGAGAAGCTGACGACCCATATGTAGTAATTGGTGAGGTCCGCCCAGAGAAGCGTTGGAATCATGGTGGCGATGAGAATGACGAATCCTCCCATCGTCGGCGTCTCTTTCTTCGCCTCATGTCGGTCCGGCACGTCCTCGCGCTTGCCGCTGCTGATCTTCCAGTCATGGAACTTCCTGATAACGAAGGGTGTGAGGACGAAGCTTATGATGAGCGCCGAGAGTATGGACAGGACGGTCCTGAAGGTGATGTACCGGAACACGTTGAACGCGGAAACCTTCATGTGCAGCTGGTAGAGGAGATAATACAGCATTACTTAAGCGCCTCCACGATATCTTCCATCTTGAATGCCCGGGACCCTTTCACCAGGATGGTGTCGCCCGGTCCTGCCTGCGACGCCACGTAACCGATAAGGTCTTCCCTGCTGTCGAAATGCGCCGCCGGCGCTCCGCCGAGTTCCGCCATGGTGTCCTTCGTCTCTTCACCGAGAAGGACGATGAGCCCGAGCCCGGCCTTACTGAGATATGCTCCGAGCTCCCTGTGATACCGGGAACTTTCCTCGCCGAGTTCCTTCATTCCCCCGAGGACGGCGATTCTTTTCCCCGTTGCGGGCAGAGCGGCAAGGGTGCTTATGGCCCACGTCATCGACGAGGGGTTCGCGTTGTATGTGTCGTCGATGATGACGTAACCTTTCGGGCTCGCAGCGGGCTGGAACCTCTTGTCGTAGGAATGGAACTCTTTGATCGCCTCCGCGATGAGCGCCCCTTCGACCCCCATCGTCGACGCTACCGCGGCGGCGGCGAGGATGTTGTAGAGGTTGTGCCTGCCGAGCAGGGACGTCCGTGTCCGTATGGTCCCCGCCGGGGAGGCGATGACAATATCCGAGCCTTCCCAGCCGAGGTCCTCAGCGACGGCGAGACGGAAGTCGGCGTCATTGTCGATGCCGAAGGTGACATCCGTCCTGCCCGAATCGCGCCAGCGGCCGGCTATGCCGGGATCGTCGACGTTGATGAACACCTTCCCGCCCTCCCTCGTGTACCGGAAGAGATCGAGCTTTTCCTCGAGGATGCCCTCGAGCGACGTGAGCCCTTCGAGGTGGGAGGGGTTCACGTTCGTGATGAGGGAAGCGTCGGGATCGGTCGCCACGGCGAGCTTCCTTATCTCGCCGGGCATGTTCGTGCCCAGCTCCAGGATGCATATGTCGGGGTCCCCGGCAATGGAGAGGATGCTCATCGGTACACCGATGAGGTTGTTGAGGTTCTTTTCGTTGAAGTGGACGCCGTGGCGTTTCTTCATCATGGCGGCGAGTAGCTCCTTCGTCGTCGTCTTGCCGTTGCTTCCCGTGATCGAGATGAAGGTGCCCGAAAGAGTGTCCCTCTTGAAACGGGCCAGGTCGAGGAGGGCCTGATTGGTGTCCTCCACGAGGATGACCGTTCCGTCGGCGTCCGCAAGCGACACGGGGCTGTCGGAGCGGCACAGTGTTCCTCCCCCCGACCTCTTCAGCGCCGCGCCGATGAATGCGTGACCGTCAAAGGACTTGCCCAGGATGGGAATGAAGAGCTCTCCTTTCCCGATCGTCCGGGAATCCGTCGAGATGGCCGTGAACACCTCCTTTTCTTTCTTGAGGACCGTGCCTCCCACCGCCTTCACAATATCCTCAAGTCGCCACATTGAGAGACTCCTCGATCACTTCCCGGTCGCTGAAGTGAATGGTGGTTCCGCCGATGATCTGGTAATCCTCGTGTCCCTTGCCTGCGACAAGCAGGACGTCATCGGGTCTCGCCGCCCCGATGCCTTCAAGGATGGCCTCGCGCCTGTCGGGGATGATCCTCGCCATCTTGCCCCCGAGGCCCTGTCTGATGTCCTCGATGATCTCGAGCGGGTCTTCGTTGCGCGGGTTGTCGGAGGTGACGATCACCTCGTCGGCGAAGCGTGCGGCGATGGCTCCCATGAGGGGTCTCTTCGCGGCGTCCCTGTCGCCCCCGCAACCGAAGACCACGATGAGCTTCCCTTTCTTGAGCCCTGCCAGCAGGCGAAGGACATTTTCGAGCGCGTCCGGGGTGTGGGCGTAATCGACAAAGACAGAAATACCCCTGTCGTTCGCCACCCGTTCCAGCCTTCCCGGGACGCCGCCCAGCCGTTCGATTCCCTCTTTTATCGCCTGAGGCGATATGCCTGTTGCGTGGCCTGACAATGATGCGGCAAGAATGTTGGAGGCATTGAACATGCCGACTAAAGGTGAGACAATGGGGATCTTTTTCCCCGGTAGGGATAAGGTGAGCGTCAGGCCGTCGATGCTCTCGGAATAGCTCGACAGGCAGGCATCCGCGAAACCCCGCGTGCTGTAGGACAGCATCGTCACCGGTGAGGCGACGGCGAGGTCCCGTATGGAGGGATCGTCGATGTTCATTATGGCATATCTTCTCTTCTTCCTGCTCCTTGCGAGGTAGTCTTCGAAGAGAAGCCTTTTCGAGGCCTTGTAGCTTTCAAAGTCGCCGTGATAATCGAGATGGTCGTGGGTGAGGTTGGTGAATACGGCAACATCGAAGTCGACACCTTCAACGCGTGACTGATGGAGCGCGTGAGAGGAGACCTCCATGATCACGTGGCCTGTCCCGGCGTCCATCATGTCGCGAAGAAGGGCGTTCGTCTCGCTGGCGCCGGGCGTCGTGTTGGGTGCCCTGAGTGTCTTGCCCGCGTAGCGGTAGGATATGGTGCCGATGACGCCGGGTCTCTTACCCGCCGCCTCGAGTATGGACTCAATGAGGTAGGTCGTCGTCGTCTTGCCGTTGGTCCCCGTGATGCCCGTGACATGCATCTTGCGGGAAGGGTGGCCGTAGAACTTCGACGCGGCCTCGCCGAGTGCCCGCTGGACATCCTCGACGCGAATGACGCACGCGAAGGGGCCGTCGATCTCTCCGTCGGTGACCACGGCGCGTGCCCCCCGTGTAAGGGCGTTATCCAGGTATGCGCTGCTCGCGGAGGTGACAAAAAAGAGGGACCCTTCGGAGACGTTCCGGGAATCCTTCGTGACACCCGTTATCTCGATGGACGTGTCGCCGGTCACGGCGGTCTTCTTCATGCCCCGTATGAGCTCGCTCAATCTCACTTCTGGTATGTCCTCCCGTAAAGGATGCACCGGGTGTCCTTTTCAACCATTTCCCGCGCCCTGGGATACTGGTCGGTGACAATGCCCGACCCGTAGACGCGTACCGTCTGTCCTTTCGTTGATATCCTGTCGAGGGCGGCCTTCATCGAAAGACCGGTGAGGTCCGGCATTGTCCATGCCGCGTTGTCCCGGCCGGCCTCCGCCCTCTTTTCCTCGTGGACCTTCCCTATGGCAAACCCCCCGGCCTTGCGTGAGACCTCAAGACCCCCGCTGGCAAAGGGCAGGAGGTGATCGAAACCGGCATCGACGTACCTGTTGTACAGCCCCGTGAGTGTTCTCTCGTCCACGCTGTATCCGGTGCCCGCCAGGGTGTCGAAGGTGAGCGATCTGTCCGGAAGTTGAACACCTTCCCTCGCGAGGAAAGACTCCATGTTCTTCCTGCCGATGATCCGGGACAATGTCCTCAGGCCATCCCGGTCCCTGTCCTTGAGGATCTCCAGGGGTTTCTTGAGATAGACCGGGGAGGAGCCCTCCGTCCTCTTCACGATGACCATGCCGTCCTTCTCTATGATCCCTTCCCTGATCGACCAGGCGACGATGGGGATGGCTATGAGCAGAGACGGTTCGAAAGAAAGGTTGCTTCCGGCGATCACCGGTGCCTGCCGGAGCGGTTCCTTCTGCGGCCCGGGGGCTACGACGTTCAGGCTCCGGGGTGGCTTCTTCACCGATGTTTCGTAGGTCCTTTTCATCGAAAACCTGTCCTGAACATTAAAGGCCAGCGCGGTGTATGCGAGCCCGATCGATGCACACACGAAAAAGGCTTTCCTGATCGCCTGCTTATTCATTTCAACACGAGAACCTCTTCCTCTCTTGGCCTTGTAAGTGCCAGGCGCTCCCTGGCCTTGAGCGCGAGGAGTCTCGACTGCGTAACGCCCGCCATCTCCGTTTTCAGCTTCTGATGGGCCTGTCTCAGTTCGCGTTCCATCGAAAGCGTCTCGATGAGGTCCTGACGGGCACGGTTGTGGGCACTGACGAGGAAGTAACTGACCACGAGGACAAAGACCATGATGAACCCCAGGAAAAGAAACGGCCTCACGCTCGAAAAGAGCGCGTCTCCCGATGACTCGATGTATATCTTCTTTGGTCTGTACATAGGGGCCCCCGTCAGTTCTTTTCTGCAACACGAAGCTTGGCGCTTCGCGAGCGCGGGTTGTTTCTTGTCTCGTCGATACCGGGCCTGATGGCCTTGCGGGTCAGCACGGTGAGTGCCGCATCGCCGCGGAAACGCTGTTTCACCATCCGGTCTTCCAGGGAATGGAACGTTATTATTCCTATTCTGCCGCCGCGGGCAAGAAGGTCCACGGCCGCGTCCATCCCATCAGAAAGGCTCCCCAGCTCGTCGTTGACGGCGATCCGGAGCGCCTGGAATGTCTTCGTGGCCGGATGTATCTTTCCCGTCTTCCTCTTGACGGAGGCAACGATGCCGGCGAGCTCCCGCGCCGTGCGGATCCTGTCCTTTTTGCGGCGGTCGAAGATGGCCTTCGCTATCCTGCGCGATTGCCATTCCTCCCCGTATTCATAGAGGATCCGGGCGATCTCGTCCTGCCGGAAGGAATTCACGATCTCATATGCGGTGAGGACATCCCTCGCGTCCATTCTCATGTCGAGTTCCTCGTCATCGTTGAAGCTGAAGCCCCGCCCCGCAGCCAGCTGGTAGCTTGATATACCGAGATCGAAGAGGATGCCGTCTATGGACGTCACCCCGATCCCCCCCAGTATCTGCTTCAAGTCTCTGAAGTTCCCCCTCAGTAGTGTTACCCGGTCGCTATACCCTTTGAGGGTCCCTTCTGCCCGGTCGAGTGCTTCCTTATCTCTATCAATACCGATGATATGTAATTGTCTGTATCTCTCCAGCAAGCCGATGGAATGTCCCGCTCCGCCAATTGTGGCATCGACGAAGACCTTGCATCCGGTGCCGATCAGGTTCTCACATACTTCCCTGGAAAGAACGGCTATGTGTTCCTGGCCGCTCAAAGACCGAGTTCCGATACGATATCGGCTATCTGATCGGGGTCGGCCGTGGCCAGCCTTACCAGTTCCTCCCATTTCTCTTTTGCCCAGACCTCTATCTTCTTCCCCACCCCGATGATGACGACGTTCTTCTGAATGTGCGCGTCCGTCTTCAGCGCCTGGGGGATGAGGATCCGTCCAAGCTTGTCGATGGGGCATTCGGATGCCCCGGAGTAGAAATAACGCAGAAAAGCCCGCGCCTCCTTTCGGATGGGGCCCGTTGAAGAAACCTTGTCCTGGATGGCGAGCCATTCCTGGTAGGGATACGCGACTATGCAGCCGTCCAGGTTGGTGAGGATGAGCCTGAGGTCGTAGCTCTGTCCGAGGGCTTCCCTGAACTTCGCCGGGATGCTTACCCTGCTTTTGTCATCGATCGAGTATTCGTACCGTCCTGCGAACAATCTCCCACCTTTTTACACCTTTTACCACTTTAGTCATTTATACTTGTAACTCCATATCTTGTCAAGGTTTTTTTCCTCTATTTCCGCGGTTTCCCGCTTCTTTTCCGAGTCCCGTCCCGGGAGCGTCAGAAGAAGTGAAGCGGATGCTGACACAAATCTGTTGATAATTTGCCCTGCCTCAGGTAGTCTTTAAGGCCGTCGAAAAATACTCGGAGCGTCAATGAAGGTACCAATTACCAGGGAAGGCTACGAAGCATTGAAGAAAGAGCATGAGACCATGCTCAGCGTGAAACGGCCTCAGATCCTCAAGGCCATAGAGGAAGCACGGGAGCATGGCGACCTCTCGGAGAATGCTGAATACGATGCCGCCAGGGAAGAGTTTCAGTTCCTTCAGCAGAGGGTCGCCGAGATCGAGGAACAGCTGAGAAATTCCGAGATCATCGACGTGAGGAAAGGCGACGGAGAAACCGTGGAGTTCGGCTGCACCGTGACCCTCGTCAATCTCGACACCGATGAAGAGTCCCTTTACAGGATCGTCGGTCCCTACGAATCGGACATCAAGAAGAGCACTATATCAATAACCTCCCCCCTCGGCAGAGCCCTCATGGGCAAGTCCGTCGGCGACGAAGTGAACTTCAACGCCCCCGGCGGCAAACGGACATACGAAATAGTCAAAGTGGACTAAAAGCGGTTTCAGGTTCCAGCAAGGTTTCAAGTTTCAGGGAAAAAGACGGTTTCAAGTTTCAGGTCTCAGGTTCCAGGGAACATCACAAGTGCAAAGGCTCCGCTCTTCCCGGATAGTCGGGTTCTCTTCGATCAGGACCGGCCTTTGCTTTTGCCTGAAACGTGAAACCTTGTATGTTACTCCCAATGGAATATCACAGGCAGTCCATGATAAGAAGAATGAAAGTAAGGTTACCGGCGT
>MVQP01000054.1 GCA_002067235.1 Syntrophorhabdus sp. PtaB.Bin047 | reverse complement strand
GATGAAGGTGATCCACTTATAATTGAATGTATTGTATCCCAGGAACTTGACCCGGGTCTCGTTCTCCTTGATGGATCTTATCAGCACGCCGTAGGGAGAGGCAGTGAACTTCTTGAGGAAGAAATACGCCAGCACCAGACAGAACAGGACGAACCCGAAGACGACGCCCTTGTTCCCGAAATTAAGGAGCGGCATCTTCGAGAAATACGCCGACATGCCGTCCTCCCCGCCGGTGTACCGGGAGAAGGCGACGAGGACGAGAAAGTACCCCACCTGGCAGAAGGCAAGGTTGATAAGCGCGAAACAGGCCCCCGTGGTGCGCACGATGATGGGCCCCAGGATGACCCCGATGAGGGCCCCGGCCACGAGCGCCGCCAGGATGGCGAGGAGCGGGTTCTGGGAGACGTGCTCCGAGAAGAGGGTCACCGTGTACGCGCCGGTGCCCAGGTAGAGCATGTGCCCGAAGGAAAGCCTGCCCATGAAGCCGTAGAGGATGTTGAAGGCCAGGACGAAGATGCAGAAGATGGCGAAGTCCGTCGTCCTGTTTATCCCCAGGATGGGGAGGATGACGAGGAACCCGGCGATGATGATGGGGATGTCGAGCGTCCGCCAGATGTTCCTTTTTGTGAGATCCGTTCTAACCGTTTCCATGGCCTTTTTAAGCCTCCGTTTCCCATCTCCTGACCCGCTCCCCCGTCAAGAGAGCGGGTCAGGAGGGTTATATGGCGCTAAAGTCTCGCGTCACTTGAGACTCTTGAGAAATTCCCTGTAGCCCATCACGTGGCCGATCTTGGGGAAGATGTACTTCTCGGTGAAGTCCTGTTCCTCGTCCGTGTCCGTGCCGGTGCAGTCGCCGATGACGATGACGCGGTAGCCGTGGTCGTAGGCGGAACGGGCCGTGGATTCCACGCACCAGTTCGTATGGAAGCCGACGATGGCCACGTGCTCGATCATGTTGACCCGGAGCGTGTAGTCAAGTGCGGTGGACCAGAAAGCGTCGAGGGTCTTCTTGCCCCTCAAGATGATGTCGCCCTTCTCGGGCTTCAGCTCCGGGATGATCTCCGGGCCCGGCGTGCCGGCCACCCAGGCGCCGGTCACTTTCTTCCCGCCGAGCTTCCATCCCGTCGGCATGTTGATCTCGAGCCCGCGCAGGCCGCCCATCCCGGGGCCGTCCCTGTCGATCTCGGGGAATCCCGGTTCGAAGGACTCGAAGGGGGCGTAGATGATCTTCTTCACCTTCTTCCGGGCTTTGCTGATGAGGTTCGCGAGGTTCTCTATGACGTTGCGTTTCTCGAGCTGTTCGGCGATGAACTGGTACATGGAGCCGCCGGGCTTCAGGAAGTCATACTGCGGCTCGATGAGGACGATGGCCGTTTTCTTTGCATCGATCTTGGGCATTTTCTTCTGTGTTGCCATGAGTTGCCTCCTCTTTATGGTCTTTCTTATCTATATCCACGGGGCATGCTGCCCCCATCCGTCCGGCTCACAGGTACTGCTCCAGCCGCTGCTTGTCGGTGATCTCCTCTTTTGACGTGCATGTCTGCACGATCTTGCCTTCGCGCATGATGTAGACCTTCTCGGCAAGCATCCCCACGACGGAGAGGTTCTGTTCGACGATGATCATGGAGACCCTGCCCTTCATCATGGCGAGGACGTTCAATATGTCGTTGATGGTGCCCGCCGCAAGGCCCTCCGTGGGCTCGTCGACGAGCAGCAGCTTCGGGTCGCCGACAAGCGCCCTGCCGATAAGCAGGATCTGCCGCTGGCCGCCGCTTAGGCTCCCGGCCCGGAGGTTGAGGAACTTCTCCATCTTCGGGTAGATGCTCATGACCTTCTCTATCGCCTGCGACGTCTTCTCCTTCACGGGGTAGGCGGCGAGCTCCAGGTTCTCCCGGACGGTGAGGTTGGAGAAGACCCTCTTGTCCTGGAAGACGTACCGTATGCCCATGAGCGCCACCTTTTCGGGCGCCATGCCCGAGATGTCCTTTCCGAGAAAGGATATGCTGCCCGCGACGGGCTTCATGAAGCCGGCGATGGACTTGAGGAAGGTCGTCTTCCCGGCGCCGTTGCGGCCCGCCATGAAGACCATGCTGCCCGCTTCGAGCTCAAGGGAGATGTCGTGGAGGACCCGGGCATGTCCGTAGGCAACGTCGATATTCTTCACACTGAGCATGTCAGCCCCTCCTCTTTGCCCCAGTAGACCTCCCGCACGGTGGCGTCGCAAAGCACCTGGTTCGGCGGTCCGTCGGCAATGAGCCGACCTTCGTGCATCACGCAGAGCCGTCCCACCATGTCGACGATCCTCGATATCTTGTGTTCGATGATGACGAAGCTGAGGTCCTTCTTGACGCGGTCGATGATGACGGAGACCTCGCCGATCTCGCTGTCGGAGAGGCCTGCGAAGGGCTCGTCGAGAAGGAGTATCTTCGGGTTCAGCGACAGCGCCACGGCGATCTCGAGCTTGCGCTTGTCCCCGTAGGAAAGCTCCGACGTCATGAGGTCGGCCTTGTCGGCGATGCCCAGCACCTCGAGCTTCTCCATGCAGGCCTTCATGATGCGCTGACTGTGGACATCTGCGAAGAAGAATTTGCCCCTCCCCCCGTACATCTCGCCGAAGCGGATGGTGGAGAGTGCCAGGTTGTCGATAACAGGGAGGGAATCGAAGACGGAGACAAGCTGAAAGGTCCGAATGATGCCCAGGGTCACCCTCCTGTGCGGGGGGACTTTCGTTATGTCCCTGCCGGAGAAGAGGATGGCGCCCTCCGTCGGGGCGTACAGGCCGGTGAGGAGGTTGAAGAATGTCGTTTTCCCGGCGCCGTTGGGGCCGATGATGCCCACCGCCTCCCCGGTGTCCATCCGGAAATCGACAGTGTCCACCGCCGTCAGCCCGTTGAAGCGTATCGTCGCTTTTCTCGTCTCAATTATGGGGTTCGATGACATCGGAAACTCCCGTTGTGCTGTCCTTGAGGGAGACGGGGCGGACGCGCCGCCCCGTTGTCCCATCTTATGCTAGTATCCGAGAGCCTTCAGGTTCGGCAGGTAGTCCTCGCCCGTGTAGGCCCCGATGATCTTCACGAGGTCCCACTTGGCGTTCTTGCGTTCCTTCGCTCCCTTGCCGAGGGTGACATAGGCACCGTACTTGAAGAGAGGCTGATGGTCGGCCCGCCAGGTGCCCTTTCCCTTCATGGAATCAAAGGTGGGGCTCGCCATGAGGGCCTTCGATATCGCCTTGCCGTCGAGGGAATTGGCAAGCTCGATGCCGCGGACGGCCTCCTTCACCCCTTCGTAGGCCATTGCCGAATAGGGGTCGGGGGGATACTTGTACTCGGCCTGGAACTTCTTCGCAAAGGCGTCGGATGCCTTCACGATGGCCGTGTCCTGGAAGCCCTTCATGTCATAGTACCAGCCCATGAGGGAGTAGACGCCCTCGAGCGCTTCCGGCGGGACGCCACTGCCGAAGGCGTTCGTCATCCAGTTGAACCACACCTTCGAGTTCTTCTTGATGCCGACCTCGTATGTCTGCTTGAGGACGTTGATCGCATCGACGCCCCAGTGGGCGAGCATGACGATCTGTGGTTTCTTTTCCTTTATTTTGAGGAGATATGACGTGTAGTCGCTGGTCCCTACGGGTGATTCGAGGTACTCCACCTTGATCTTCCGGGCCTCGAAGGCGTCCTTCGCTCCCTGCCACTGGTCGCGGCCGAAGGCGTAGGCCGGCCCGAAGAAGATGATGTTCTTGAGGCCAAGCTTGTCGACGATATAGGAGGCTCCGGCGTAGCCGATCGAATAGGCGCTGCCGTGGATCGCGAAGGTCGTCTCCGCCATCTCCTTCTTCTCGAACATGCCGACGGCGACGACGTTCACCGGAAAGTAGGCGATGGAGGTCTTCTTCGCCTCCTTGTTGAGGGCCGCGGAAATGGGGGCAAAGGTCTGACCGACGACGACGTTCACCTTGTTCTCGTCGAGGAGCTCCCTGAAACGTCTGATGGCAACGTCGGGCTTCGACTCGTCGTCTTTCACGTAAGACTCGATGGGGACCTTCTTGCCGCCGATCTTCACGCCGCCTGCGGCGTTTATCTCCTTTATCGCCAGCTTTGCGCCGTCGAGCTGCGGAGGACCTATGGGGGAAGCCGCTCCCGTAAGGCCGAACATGAGGCCTATCCTGACCTTGTCCTGCGCGGAGGCTCCGGGTATCACGCACAGCGAACCCGCCGCGAAAAGGACCGTCAAAACAACGATGGCAAATACCTTGATCTTCATGGACATTGGTGTTCCTCCTTTCATGATGAGAAGATCACTTTGATCATCCTTTCTTATCCGTATTCTTGTGGGCCCCCTTCCAGGTGTCGGAGCCGACGCTCTTCTCGATGAGCTCGATCATGCGGGAGTTGTGCCTGGTGAAGGCGACCTCGGCGCCGTGCGCGTCGTGCCTCTCAAGGGCATCGAGGAGGTCCACGTGGTCCCGGTAGAGGTCCGTGAGAACGGGGGAGATATGCATGCCGATGGGCCGCATCTTGCTCTTCACCTCCTCAAGCATCTCCTTGAGCGTCCTGTTCCGGCTCGCCTCGTAGACGAGGGCGTGGAATTCGTAGTCGAGCTGGGAGTAACCGACAAGGTCTCCCGCCTCAACCACCTTCGCCTGTTCCTCGAGGGACTTTTTCATCTTCTTCAGCGTCTTCGCGTCGATATTGACGGCGGCGAGCCCGGCGGCGAGGCCCTCGAGCGCGTTCCTGACCTCGTAAAGCTCAATAGCCTTCTCGGGCTTAAGGGCGACCATGAAGACACCCCTGTTGGGGATGTTCTCGAGGAGCCCCTCCTGGATCAGCCGGTGCACGGCCTCCCAGACAGGTGTCCTGGAGGCGCCCACCTCCTTGGCTATCTGCTCCACGTTGATCCTGGCACCGGGACTGAAACGGTAGTTTGCGATCATCTCTTTCAGAATGTCATAGACCTGGTTACTCAACCGCTGCCTGGAAACCTTCGTCGTCATCATCATAGGGTAATTTTATCCCCCGCACCGGAATTCTGTCAAGTAATTTCACGAAATATCTTTCATATTTCATGAAATCGCTAGTATGACAAGGTATTGAAACAAAAGACCAAGATGCTGTTTCGACAGAAAATGAATGACAGCGGAAGGGGGAATTACGGGTGATGTAAAGAAGACCGCTTGACCAACTTGAGCCGCTTATCTCCAGGGTGGGGCGATCGTATGCACACCAGGTCAAAGATACAGCAGCAGTGTTTCTCTATTCTTTGATGCTCAACAGGCTGTTGAGCGGCTCAAGCTGTAGAAGCGGTCACTCAAGCCGTCTTTTCAGCCGGCAGGTGTGCCATGCACTCCTCGACCTTGTGCTTCTCCTCCTCAACCGGGAACTTGATGACGTCCGACGGACATGTCGATACGCACAGGCCGCAGGCGACGCAGGCGTCCTCGTCCACGTGGGCTTTTGGGATGCCCGTCGAGGAGATGGGGCCGAAGATGGAGACCTGCTTCTCGGTGATGGCGATGTCGATCGCCTTCTGCGGGCAGGCGTCCTTGCAGGAGCCGCAGCCGCTGCAGCGTTCCTCTTCGACGGTCGGGTAGAGGCGTTCTTCTTCGCGGTCGAGGAGGATCTCGCCGAGGGCCCCCAGGACCTCTCTTGGTTTCCAGCGCCTGTCGCGCGGGTGGCGCAGAAAGCCGATATGGTACCTCTTCCGGCTCCACCGTGTCGGGTTCCAGCGCAGTTGGGGCTCGGAGCGGAAGACAGAGAGGAATTCCTTGCCTTTGAAGTGGTCCGTGTAGTCGTCGAATGAGATGACGCGCTCGGCGGCGAGGGTAAGGTCCCTTCCGGGTCCGGCGACGCGGATGGCGCCGTCGGAGGCGCTGAAAGTCTCCCCCTCCTCAAGGTTGATGAAGATGACGCCCTCTCGCCTCGCCTTCTCGAAGGTCACCTCGTCGTAGGATGGCATGACCGTGTTCTTCGTCACGATGTAGACCGTCTTGCCGGCCTCGTTCAGCTTCCGCGCGGCCTCGATGAAGCGGGCCGACATGTACTCGGTGAACATCGCGTCACCGGGGTCGTCGGTGCCGAGGTAAAAGGCGCAGGACTTGAAGTCCCCGTCGGGCATGACGATCTCCGGAGGGTCTTCGTCACGCAACAGCCCCTCTTCACGGGCGGCGGCCGTCAACAGCTCGGCGTCCTTCACCGCCAGGACACCGGCCCCGAAACCGGTGAGGATGGAATCCTTGATGTTCATGGGCTCCAGCGCGCCGCCGCAGGCGAAGACGTCTGGGGCGTCCGTCACGAGGGGTTCTTCCTCAGCGATAAAGCCGTATTCGTTGAGGGAAAATCCGAAGAGGGCGGAGAGGTCCTTGAGCCCGGGGTTGGGGCGCAGCCCGATGGCGAGGACGATGTAGTTGAATCGTTCCTCCCTGAGCACTCCATCGACGAAGTAACGGACCGTCACACCCTCCTCGTCTTCTTCAAAGTAGCGGGAATTGGCGCGGACAAAGCGCACCCCCGCGTCGCGGTAGATCTTCTCGAGATAGAATTCCTGACCGAAGAGCCTCAGGTCGTTGTAGAAGACGGCTATCTCCGGTTTCGCCCTCTGCAGGGTCCATTTGACCTCGCGGATCGTGTAGGAGCAGCACACCGAGGAGCAAAGGGGATATTCCTTCGAGCGCGATCCGACGCAGAGGAAAAACCCTATCTTGTTGAAGTCTTCCGGCAGCTCGCCCATCTTCTGGTCGATGCGGGCGTCGTACTCGAGGCTCGTCAGGACCCTCTTCCCCTTGTACTCTACGGGGTCATAGGGCGAAAGGCCGGCGGCCATGATCACCCGGTGGGCCTCTACCACCTTGCCGTCGCTCAACGTGACCGTGAAGGCATCGGCCTTCCTCTGCGCCGCCGTGACCGACGCGCCCCGTATGACCTGAAGGCTGGGGTGGTCCTTTATCTCGTCGAAGAACGTCTTGAACCCGATGCGGCAGTTCGCGATGCGGGCCATGGTGCCGCCCAGTTCGGGGGTATTCTCGACGATGATGGCGTTATGGCCCTCCTTGAGGACGACCTTTGCCGCCGACACCCCGCTTATGCCTCCGCCCAGTATCAATACGTTCACAGGGCACCCCCTTCTCCCATGATGTGGAGGAGGAGGTCCGTGTAGTAGACGACCTTCCTTTCACCGGAGAACGTCTTCATCGCCATGTGGCAGAGAGGACAGAAGACGACGATGGTCCCCCGCGACCTCTCGAGGACAAGGCGCGATAGCTTCTCCGTGACGTCCTTGTTGATGAATATCTGGTTGCCGCCGCAGCAGCGGTCCTTCACCGCCTCTCCGGACACCTCGCCGCCGAAGCGGGTGATGGTCTCCTCCATCACATTGGTGTTCCGTATCGCCGTCTCCTTCGGCCGAAGGAGTATGCAGCCGTAGTAGGGCGTGAAGACCTGACCTTTCAGGTCGCGGGCCTGTTTCATGGCGGTGAAGAAGGCCTCGTCGAAGAGGTCGAGAGGGTGCGTCACCGCGAACTCCCGCTCCTCGTCAGCCTCCTTCAGGTTCTTGTAGCACGCCGGGCAGGGGGCGACGATCTCCGTGAAATGCCCCCGCGCCTTTTCCAGGTTCTTCTTCGAGAACCCGGCAAGCTCCTTGCGGTCGCCGTACTCGAAGGCCCCGCAGCAGTTCCAATCGGGTATTTCCCTCAGGGTGTGGCCCTGCTTCGCGAAGACCTTCCGTATGCCCTTGTCCAGCTTGTGAGCGGAGCCTGTGAGCGAGCAGCCGGGGTAGTAGCCGTATTCCATCTTACGTCCTCTTTACCTTGTGGGGCAGGTGAAAACCCATGTATTCCATCCACCTCGTCATGTGCTTCATATACCCCCCCGTGAGGAGAAAGGGCACTGCCTTCATGAGAACGTAGGGCTCGTAGACCCTGCCGAAGAGGGCGACCGACCCCTTGAAGGCCTTCTCGAAGGGGGACTCCGTGGCGTGGACATGGCGCAGCGCACGCACCACGTCGGGTATCCGTATCTCCCAGGGGCAGGCGCCCGTGCAGCGGTAGCAGCCCGTGCAGAAGCGCACCAGGGGCTCGTCGGCGGCAACGTCCTTGCCCATGAAGAGCCTCTGGAGCATCTCCTGGGGGTTCGTCCCGGAGGAGACATCGTTCACGGTGCACACCGACGCGCAGATCTTGCATCCCAGGCAGACGGAGAAGTCCTGCCTCCTGTAGTCGGTGAGTTCCAAAGCGTACTCAGTCTTCTGCATCTTTCAGTTCGTCCTCGACAAATGTAAGGTACGGTATCATCTCACTGAGGCTCCGTCCCGACATGTAGGAAAACATCCCCTGGAGCCTCTCCGAGACGCCCTTGAAGTACTTCGTGAGCGGGATCCCCTGGGGGCAGGCCTCCTCGCAGGCGCCGCACCCGACGCAGGTCTGGGACACATGGAACATGCGGATGAGGTGGAAGAGCTCCTTGCCGCGGGGCATCCCCGTGGAGCCCGTGCGGAAGACCTTGTTGAAGAGGGCGTCGCCCTTCGGCAGGTACTCGTCGCCGTTGAAGACACAGTCGACGCAGTAGCACACGGGGCACATGTCGCGGCAGTTCATGCACATGATGCACTTCGAGAAGTCCTTCGCGAACTCCTTCATGTCCACCTGGAAGGCCGCCCTCACCTCACCGGGGCCCACCTCCATCTGCTCCGGCGCCTCCTCGGCCTCGCCGTCGATAAGGGAGAGGAATGTCTTGCCCTTGTCCGTGTAGGAGACGGCCCAGTAGGTCCCGTTCGCATCGAGGCGTATGCCCGCGTCACCGACGACGCCGCGGCGCTCCCGGCAGTTCGCGCAGGCCCAGCGCGCCTTTTCGGCGTCCTTCGCGAGCCCCTTGAGCTCCTCAGCGCCGGGCACATCGCCTTCCTTCTTCGAAGAGACCGTCCCGAAACAGTCGACGGAGACGGCGATGATGTCCGCGGGCTCGATCTGGGTCAGTTTCGCGAGCTCGATGTAGGAGCGTATCTCGCAGGGCCGGAGCATGAGCACGATCTGCGCGCCCTTCGCGAAGAGCCTTCTCAGGTAGAGCGCGCCGTTCGTGGCGAAGACGGGGTTCGTGAGGGCGTAATTGTCCAGCTTCTCCTTGAAGATCCGGTGGTAGACATTGCCCGAGCCCTTCTCAAAACCCATCACCAGGTATTGGTCCTCACTGAGGAGCTTGTTGAGAGCCCCTTCCAGTTCGCCGTTCGTTATCCGTTTAGCCTGCATTTTTCCTGTCCTTTATATCGTTGTAGAATTCCGTGACCTTTTCCACGAAACGCCGCGCCTCGGCGGCGCTCACCCAGAATAGACGGAGCTTTTCCTTCATGCCGAAGGCCGCGAAAAGCTCCTTCAGGGCCGCTATCTTCCTGCGCGTGTAGAAGTTCCCCTTGATGAAGTGGCAGTCCCCGGGATGGCAGCCCGCCACGAAGACTCCGTCCGCTCCCTCGAAGATGGCCTTGATGACGAAGGCCGGGTCGACCCTGCTCGAGCAGGGGACCTGTATGAGCTTGACCCCCTCGGGATACTTCATCCTCAGGCTCCCCGCCATCTCCGACGCCTTGAAGGTGCAGAAGGAACAGGCGAAACCGATGATCTCCGGGTTCTTTTCCATCTTTTCTTCCATTACTTTACCCCTGCCGACATTATATGGCCTCCAGAAGAGCGCTTATCTCGTCGTCGATGACGCTGTCCACGTACCCTTTAAGGCTGATCGCCGAGGACGGGCACGTGGCGTTGCACAGCCCGCAGCCCATGCAGGCCGCCTCCTCGACGCGGACCACCCTCTTTTGTTCGTCGAACTTTATCGCCTTTGCCACGCAGGCCTGCTCGCACATGCGGCAGCCGCTGCACCTCTTCGGGTCCACGATCGAGATGAAGGGGTCCACGAAGGCATAGCCCAGGTTCAGGAACCCGTAGAGCTTGAGCGCCGACGCCCTGCCGTGGTTGATGGACTCCTCCACATCCTTGGGCCCCGAGCAGGACCCGGCGATGAAGATGCCCTTGACCGCCGTGTCGAAGGGCCGGAGCTTGATATGGGCCTCGAGGAAGAACCTGTCCTTGTCGAGGCTTATCTTGAAGAGCGATGCCATCTCTTTGCTCGTTTCCGGCGGCGACATGCCTGCGGACAGGACCACGAGATCGAATTCGCGCTCGAAGGTCTCGCCGAAAAGTGTGTCCTCCCCCCTCAGAAGGACGCCCGAAGGCGAGGGAACGATCTCGCCGATATTGGCCCTTGTGAAGAGCACGCCCTTCTCCTGGGTGTCCTCGAAAAATTCCTCACCGCCGCGCGGATGGGCCCTGACATCCATGTAGAAGGACTCCACATAGGAGTCGCTGTACCTTTCCTTCACGGCCTCGGCGGCCCTTAACGCGTTGATGCAGCATATCCGGGAACAGTAGGACCTGCCTATCTGCTCGTCCCGCGAGCCAATGCAGTGGAGGACGGCGACCCTCGGCTTCTCGGGCAGGGCAAGGTCGTCGCCCGCCCTTTCGAGGTCGAGAGTGGTGACAATTCGCGGGTCCCTGCCGTAGCACAGCTCCGGCTTGATGCCGGGATCGAAGGGCGCGAAACCGATGGAAACGACGACCCCGCCGATCGTGACCTTCCGCTCCCCGGAAGGTGTCTCGAGGGTGGCCTCGTAGTTGCCGAAGAAGCCCTCGAAGTTCACGAGCCTCGTCGATGTGAAGATCTCCACGTTGGGGCGGCCCTTAAGCTCCTTCTCCATGTCCTCGACGATCTTCGCGCCGGGCAGACGCGACGGCCACACGCTCTTGAGCTCGCGGACATGTCCGCCCAGTTCCGCCTTCGATTCAACGAGGAAGACGTCCATGCCCATCTTGGAGAGGAAGAGCGCCGCGGAAAGGCCCGACACCCCGCCGCCGACGACGAGCGCCGATTTGTTGACCTCGACCTGTTTCTCCTCGAGGGGCACGTAGTGCGCCGCGCCGTACAACCCGGAAAGGATGAGCCTTTTCGCCTTCTCCGTGTTCGCCTCGATGTCATCGCCCACCCAGCTGCAGTGCTCGCGGATACTGACCCTTCGCAGGAGGAAGGGGTTCACGTTCTTTTTCCTGAGAAGGTCCTTGAAAAGCTCTCCATGGAGCGAAGGGGCGCAGGAGGCAATGATGACCCGGTCGAGCCCGTGCTTCTCGATGCTCTCCGTTATCATGTCCTGCCCGGGCTCGGAACACACGAAGGGGTAGTCCTCGGAGACCGTGACATGGGGGTACTGCTTGAAATACTCGCTCAGTCGTTTCACATCAACGGTGTGTTTGATGTTGTGGCCGCAGTGGCAGATGAAAATACCCGTCTTCATGAAGTGGACCCCTCGCTTACGTATTCCATGCACCGCGACGCCGCCTCTCCGCCGGAGGCCACCGTGTCGGGAACGTCCTTGGGCCCCGATCCCATGCCGCAGACGAAGATGCCCTCGACATTCGTCTTCGAAGGCGCGATGGCGTCGACCTTGATGAAGCCGTACTCGTCGCGTTCGAGGGACATCATCCCGCAGAGGTCCTCGATCCCCTTGTGGGGCCTCACTCCCGTGGCCAGGATGACGAGGTCGGCCTCTATTTCCCTGAGTTCACCGCTCAGCATGTCTTCCACACGCACCACCAGGCAGTCCTTCCCCTTCACCACCTCGCCGGGGATGCCCCTGATGTAGAAGGTCCCGTTCTCCTGGGTTGTCTTGTAGAACTCCTCGTATCCCTTCCCGTATGCCCGAACATCGATGTAGGAGACATAGATCTCGGCATCCTTGATCCGGTCCCTCACAATGCTCGCGTGCTTGGCGGTGTACATGCAGCACACCCGCGAGCAGAAGCGCGCCCCGCTCTGGCGGTCGCGGGAGCCGACGCACTGGATGAAGTAGAACCGCTTCGGCTGCCTGCCGTTAAGGAGTATGTCGCCCCCCGTCGGGCCCGTCACGGAGCAGATGCGCTCGAACTCTATCCCCGTTATGACGCCGGGGAGGGTCCCGTAGCCCAGTTCCCTCTTCTCCGTGGGGTCGTAGAGGTCGAAGCCCGGGGCAAGGACGATGCCGTCGAAATCCATCTCCACGATCTCGTCCTTCATCCTGTAATCGATGGCCTTCACCTCGCAGCGCCGCTCGCACTCACCGCACTCGATGCACCCCTCGACCTTGCCCGCGAGGCACCTGCCGGCCTCCGCCATGGCCGCATCCGGCGAGTACCCGAGACCCACCTCGCGAAAATCCCCCACCCTTTCGCCGACGGGCTCCTCGGGCATCGCTATCCTGCGCTCGTGTGCTATCCTGCCCGTGAGCGCCGAGTGCATCTCTGCCGACAGCTTCTGCGGCTCACCCCTTCGCGCCTCACCCGCGGGGACTTCGCCCCTCAAGTATGCGCTTATGGACCGCGCCGCTTTCTTCCCCGCCGCGATGGCGTCTATCACGTACGCGGGGCCGGTGACCACATCGCCGCCCGCAAATACCCCCTCGACATTCGTTGCCCCTGTGGCCGGGTCTATCGCTATCACCCCGCCCTTTCCCAGGGCCACTCCGATGGAACTCAGGAACGATGTCTCCACCGCCTGCCCCAGGGCCGTTATCACGCAGTCGACGGGCACGGTGAACTCCGAGCCTGCCTTCGGCACCGGACGGCGCCGGCCGCTTTCGTCGGGCTCGCCGAGTTCCATGCGGACGCATTCCATCTTCGCCACCTTCCCGCCCACGCCTTCGAACCTCACAGGCGCGGCAAGGAAATCGATCTCAATCCCCTCGTGGAGGAGCGCCTCTACCTCTTCAGCGGCCGCAGGCATCTCCTCGCGGGTGCGGCGGTAGACGAGGCGGACGGAATCGCTCCCCAGTCTCTTCGCCGTCCTTGCGCAGTCGACGGCGGTATTCCCCCCGCCGATGACGGCGACCTGCCTCCCCGGGGATGCGTGTTCGCCGCTATTGACACCGCGCAGGAACCTGATGCCGTCGACGATGCCGGGAAGGTCCTCGCCGTCGACGCCAAGGGGAAGCCCCTTCGGGGCGCCAGTCGCCACGAAGACGGCATCGTGGGAGCCCCTGATCTCCCCGGCAGCCGCCGCGGAGCCAGCCTCGGCCCCGCAGCGGATGTCGACACCGAGCTTGCGGATGTAGTCGATCTCTTTCTTCAGTTCTTCCTTCGGCAGGCGGTACTCGGGTATGGCGAAGCGCAGCATCCCGCCCGGTTCGGGAAGTGCCTCGTAAACCGTCACGTCGTGCCCCTCGAGGGCAAGGTCGTGGGCACAGGCGAGGCCCGCCGGACCGGCACCGATGACGGCCACTTTCCGGCCTGTTCTCTGGACCTTCGGGGCTTCGAGACAGGCGATATCGAAGCTGTCGACGGCAAAACGCTTCAAATCCCTCACCGCCAGGGGTTCATCGAACTCGCCCCTGTTGCAGACCCTCTCGCAGGGCGCGTAGCAGACCCTGCCGCAGACGGACGGGAAGGGGTTCGTCGCCCTGATGAGCCTGTAGGCGTCCGCGAAGCGGCCCTCGCTTATGTGCTTCAGGTAGCCGGGCACGTTCGTACCCACCGGACAGGCGTCCATGCACGCAGCATTGCAGAGCCTCTCCTCGCGCTTGTCGATGGAAGCCTTGTTGGGGATGGCCTGGGGGAAGGGGATATAGACCGCCTTGCGCGGCCCCGTGCCCATGTTGAACTCGCTCTTCATCACCACCGGGCAGCCCTCGGAGCAGACGCCGCAGGCGGTGCACTTCTTCATGTCCACAAAACGGGATTTCTTGAGGATAGTAACGGAAAAACCCCTGCCCTTCTTCGCGACCGCCACGGGCTTCGCCCAGGAAAGAAGGTCGATCTTCGGCTGGAGGGCGACCTCGACCATCTTTGGCGACAGGGTGCACGTCGAACAGTCAAGGGTGGGAAAGGTCTTGTCGAGCTGGATCATGCGGCCGCCTATGGAGGGGCCTTCCTCCAGCATGGTCACGTTGATGCCGCAGGACGCGAGCTCCAGGGCGGCGGTGATGCCGCCTATGCCTCCCCCCACGACGAGAACCTGTCTTTCCCTTTCGTCCATCATCCCTTCGCCAGTTCTTTGAGCTTGTCACGCACCTTGTGGATGTCCCCGATGATCCCGTAGTGGGCGTACTGGAAGATGGGGGCCCCGGGGTCCTTGTTGACGGCGATGATGCAGTCCGAGTCCTTCATGCCCGCGATGTGCTGGAAGGCGCCCGATATGCCCATGGCAAGGTAGACCTTGGGCTTTACCGTCTTGCCCGACGTTCCCACCTGGCGTGCCTTGGGGAGCCACATCTTGTCGATGACGGGGCGCGAGCCGGAAAGGACCGCCTTTAAGGCGCCCGCAAGCTCCTCGTAGCCGGCGACCTCGTCCTGGTTGCCGATGCCCCTGCCCACGGAGAGGAGGAACTCCGCCTTGGTGATATCGATGTCCGTCTTCTCTTCCTCGACGTACTCAACAAACGTGCGGGCCTCCACGGCGGCAGCGCCTTCGATGGCCTCCGCCGCGGCTGCGGCGGCCTTTTCCGCCGCGAACTCCCGGAAGCTCCCGCTCCTCACGGTGAGGACGGCGGGGGCGCCCGCGGCCTTGAACTGTCCGAAGACCTTGTCGGAGTAGTAGCTCTTCAGGAAGACGCCGGCATCCCTGTCATAGCCGCTCACGTCGGTTATCACAGGCATGCCGAAAAGGCCCGCGGCGTATGCCGCCGATTCCGTCCCCGAGGAGGACTGGGTGAAGAGGACGTGGTCCGGCTTCCCCCTCGCGGCGAAGACGGCCTCCAGTATCTTCCCCATGTTCATGGGATTGAGGTATGCCTCTTCGGCCGCCTTTACCTTCAGAACGACGTCGACGAGCTTGTCCGGCACCTGATAGGCCCCGTCGGGGACGAGAAGGACCGACTGCGCTCCGAGAAGGGCGCCAAGGCCCAGGGAGTCGAGGTTCCTCTCCTCGAAGACGCCGCGCCTCACCTCTGCCACGATCAATGTGTAACTCATTGGTACACCCCCTTCTCCTTGAGAATGCCGAGGAGCTGCCCGCACACGTCGGCGAGCTCTCCGTCGAGCATCGTCGCCCCGCCCTTCTTCTCGGGGTAGACCCATTTCACCAGTTCTATCTTCGGGGAACCCTTTTCATATCCATCGGCCTTGAAAACCTTGCGCTCCACCTTCGATGCCTTGCGGATGCCCATGATGGAGACATACCGGGGCTCGTTGATGCCGCTCTGTATCGAAAGGACACAAGGGGTAGCCACCTTCACCTTCTCCTGCAGGCCGCCCTCGAGCTCCCTGCGGATGACAACGTGGTCCGTTTCGACGGCGTCGATCCCGATGACCATGGAGGCGTAGGGAAGCCCCATGAGGCCCGCCAGAACGCCGCCCACGGCACCGAACTGGTCGTCCTCGGACTGGACACCGGTGAGGATGATATCGAAAGGCACCTTCTCCTTGTCGATGAACCCCCGGATGAGCTCGCCCCTCGTGAAGGGGTCGTGAAGGGCCTCACCCGTCTCGACGAGAAAGCCGTCCTTCGCACCCATCGCTATGGCGCGCCGCAGGACCTCGTCGGATTCGGCGTCGCCGATGGAGATGGCGGTCACCGAACCGCCCGCCTTGTCGACGATGCGCACCGCCTCCTCAACGCTGTAGTTGTCCCAGTCATTGACCTTGAAGGGCACCTTCGAAAGATCGACGGCCTGCCCTTCCCCGGTTATGCGCAATTCCTCTTCCTGGGTTGCGGCAACCCTCTTCGTAAAAACAAGGATGTTCATCTTATAAGACCTCCGTAAGTATTTCTGAAAGCTCCTTCACGGCGAGACCTTTTTCCGTCGCGGGGTCTTCGAGGGTCATGACGCAGAAGGGGCATGCCGTGGCGATGACCTCGGCGCCCTTGTCGACGGCATCGAGGACGCGGACCTCGGCGTTGCGCTGGTACGTCGCCTCGACCTCGAAGAACATCCTGCCGCCCCCGCCTTCACAGCACAGGGACACCTCCCGCGACCGGGAGAACTCGAGAAGCGTGAGGCCGGGGACGGCGCTCAGGATCGAGCGCGGCTCGTCGAAGACACCATTCTGTTTCCCCAGGAAACAGGGGTCGTGGTAGATGACCTTCTTCCCGAAGGACCCCGGCAGTCTGATCGCCCCCTCTTCCACGAGGGGGGCAAGAAGTTCCGTGTAATGGACGACCTTGATACCCGTGTCGCCGTACTCCTTTTTGAGGGCATTCATGCAGTGCGGCGAGAGGGCGACGATCTCCTTCACGCCATACTCCTCGAAGGCGGCCTTGTTCTCCTCCTCGAGCTCCTCGAAAAGGCCGGCCTCCCCGATGCGCCGTATCTCGTTCCCGCAGCACGCCTCCTCCTCTCCAAGGACACCGAATTCCAGGCCGCCCGCTTTGAAGAGCCTTGCCACGTTCACGGGTATCACCATGCACCTCGGGTCGTAGGCCTGGATGCAGCAGACGAAGAGAAGTCTCTTGCTCTCAGTCTCCGACACGTGGGGGACCTCGAAATCGAGCTTCTCCAGCCAGTCGGCGCGCTTGTTGCGGGAGCGTCCCCAGGGATTCTTCTGGACAAAGGTGTTCTCCAGGGCCTTCTGGAGCGCGACGGGTATATCGCCGTCCTCGACGAGCTTTGAGCGCAGCTCGATGATGACCTCGGACGGCTTCACGTCCCTCGGGCACCGTATGGTGCAGGCGCCGCAGGACGTGCAGTACCACGGAAGGGCCTCGTCGACGGCGGTCTGGAACTGCTTCTTCCTGACAAGCATCCTCACGTTGAAGGGAGTCCGGCCCGACTCGGGGCAACTCCCCGTGCACTTCCCGCACTGGATGCATGTCAATACCCTGGTCGCGGCTTGTTCAACCATTATAAGTAACCCCCGATGGTGATTCCATTTGTGTGGCGGTAGTTGTTCTCCATGTCGTGCAAGGATATATGCAATGGGGATACCAAAAAAAGGCCGGGTAGCCCTTCGCCAATTATTATGGTATGTTAGCCCAAACGCGGCACAGGATGCAACACCCTCCGCGTGTCCGCTATGGGAACAGGTGTATCATTTTGATACGACATGATACACCGCATCGCCAGTTCGGACGGAGGGAACGAGAGAACAGGGCGACGCCTGTTGATTCCCAAGGGAACAACATGTCATCAGGGAGAGTTACGCTGGGGACGACCCTGTTTGGAAGGGGTGTATCCTGGGGAAACATTGCTTCCCCAGGATACGGGACGTATGGTCTAGAAGACCCTCTTCAAGAGCTCGCTGGCGATGACCGCCTTTTCGACCTCCTTGGAGCCTTCGTAGATCTCGACTATCTTCGCGTCGCGGTAGAACCGCTGGATATCGTACTCGACTATATAGCCGTAGCCGCCGTGGAGCTGCAGTGCCTCGTTGGCAACGTAGACGGCGGTCTCGCCGGAGAACCACTTGGCCATGGAGACAAGCGCGGGATCGAGCTTGCCGTTGTCCAGGAGGTATGCGGCACGCCAGTAGAGGCTGCGGGCGGCCTCGATGCGGGTGGCCATCTCGGCTATCTTGAACTGCACGCCCTGGAGCCGCGAGAGAGACCCCCCGAAGGCCTTTCTCTTCTTCACGTGGGATATGGCCATCTCGAGGGCACCCTGGGCGACGCCGACACCCTGGGCGGCGACGTGGTTCCGGGTCATGTTGAAAAACTCCATGAGCTGGTAGAAGCCCCGGCCCTCCTTGCCGACAAGGTTTTCGGCGGGGACCTCTACGTTGTCGAAGCTGACCTCCGCCGTGTTCGACGCCCTGATGCCCATCTTGCCGTAGATCTTCGTGGCGGTGAAACCGGGGGTCGCCGTGTCGAGGAGTATGACGCTGCATCTCTTGTGCACGTCCTTCGCCTCGGGATCGGTGACGGCGTATACGAGGAGGTACTTTGCATTGCAGCCGTTCGTTATGAACATCTTCGAACCATTGATGACGTACGTATCGCCCTTCTTCTCGGCGCGGGTCTTCACCAGGGTCACGTCACTGCCCGCGTCGGGCTCCGTTATGGCCGTGCCGATGATGGCCTCGCCGGAGGCGATCTTCGGGAGGTAGAATTGCTTCTGCTCCTCCGTGCCGAAGGTCTGGATCATCTCGGCGCCGAAGCCGGCGGAACAGATGTTCTGGCCGCAACCGGGGTCGACACGCCACACCTCTTCGGTGATGAGCGAATGCTCGAGGAACCCGAGGCCCGCTCCACCGTAGTCCTCCTTGATGAAGACACCGATGAAGCCGTTCTCGGCGGCGCGCTTCACGATGGAGAGGTCGAACTCCTCCTTCGCGTCGAAGTCCTTCGCCCTGTCCCTGAACTCCTTCTCGGCGAATTCACGGGCCGCCTTGCATATGTCCTTCTGTTCCGTTGTCAGTTCCATCTGCCTTCCTCCAAAAGGTTATTCCCAGCCTTATATGCCGCTTTCCGTCCCTTCAGGCCGCGCCGAACTGCTTGCGGAGCTCCGGTTTCGAGATCTTGCCGGCAGGGTTGCGCGGCATCTCCGGGATGAAATGGACGATCTTGGGCACCTTGTAACCGGCTATCTTGCCCTTGCAGTACTGTATCAGTTCGGCCGCGTCGAGCGTCGCGCCGTCGTTGAGCACGACGATCGCCGCTATCGCCTCTCCCCACACGGGATGGGGCACGCCTATGGCGGACGACTCCCGCACAGCGGGGTGTTCGTTGACGACCTTCTCTATCTCCGCCGGGTAGACGTTCTCTCCGCCGGTGATGATCATGTCCTTCTTGCGGTCTATTATGTAAATGTAGCCCTTCTCGTCGATGTGGCAGATGTCCTCGGTGTAGAACCAGCCGTTGCGGAAGGCCTTCTTCGTCTGCTCCTCCTTGCGCCAGTAGCCGAGCGACGTGCCGAGTCCCCGCACCTTCATCTCCCCTTCGCCGGGAGGGACGACGGGGTTGTCGTTGTCGTCGACGATGAGGACCTCGCAGTCATAGGCGTCCCTGCCGCAGGATTCGAGGATGCGCAGGTTGTCGTCGGTGAGCTCCTTCGCGATGTCCTTTGCCGAGAGGTTCGCCGTCACGCCCGTCGTCTCCGTCGTGCCGTGGTGCTCGCCGAGGATGCAGCCGAAGGTGTCGATGAACTGCTTGTAGACGGCAGGGATGATGCCCGCCCCGGCGAACCAGAGCTTCTTCATGCTCGACACGTCGTAGCGGTCCTTCACCGAGGGCCACACGTCGAGGAGCATGCGGACCATGGGCGTCGCGAGCATCCCCGCGACGATGCGCTCCTCCGTGGCGGCCTCGAAGAGGGCCTCGGCGTCGAACTTCTGGAAGAGGATGTTCGTCGCACCCCGGTAGAAGGGGCCCATGAAGGATGTGGAGGCCGTGACATGATACATGGGGCATATCGTGAACCCGATGTCATCCGTCTCGATGCAGTTGTTGAACGCGCAGGTCCGCCCGCAGTGATAGAGGTTGAGGTGGGTCTGCATGACACCCTTAGGCGCGCCCGTCGTCCCGCTCGTGTACATGAGCATGGCGAGGTCACCCTCCTCTACTGGTTCCACCCATCCCATCGGAGCGGCGCACTGGATCATCTCCTCGTATCCGCGCCACCCGTCCGGCCGGGTCTCCGGAGGCCCGATGTGCACGTACTCGCGCACCGACGGGATCTCATCCTTTATCTCACGCGCTGTCTTGACGTATTGTTCGTGCACAAAGAGAACCACCGGTTCGGCGTCGGAGAGCACCCCCGCCATTTCCCGGCCCGCCAGCCTGAAGTTCACGGGAACGAAGACATATCCCGCCGCCGTCACCGACAGGGTCAGCTCCATGTACTCGTAGCTGTTCTGGCTCATGATGCCGACGCGGTCGCCTTTCTTCACTCCCATACCGTGAAGGGCGCTCCCTATCTTCTGCGCCCGCTCCAGCAGGCCCTCAAAGGTACAGCTCCTTCCTGTTTCGAATTCCTTCATCGCCATCTTCTGCGGGTACAGGGCTGCGTTGCGGGCGATCAACGTCCTTACCGTCTGAAAG
>MVQP01000053.1 GCA_002067235.1 Syntrophorhabdus sp. PtaB.Bin047 | reverse complement strand
TGGCGCCCGTGGATGAACCATATTTCATAAAAGAAAAAGTGCGGGTCGGAGGGATACTTGACCTGGTCCGGCACGTGAAGACAGTTTGACGCCAGCCGGGACCCGGAGTACTCGCCAAGAGGAGAACGCCCATGTCCACCGTTGCAAAGTCAGGCGCCCAACGGGCGGGAGACCACTCTCTTTAATTCCCGTTCACCCTGAACAAAACACTTGAAACATCATCCGCGACGGTAGTATAACAAGATCATACATCAGACACTCACCTTTGGTATTCCACCATGCTGCCCGGACAGAAAGTCTTTTGCAGGTATGCCCCGAAGGGGTTAAGGGGCGCGCCCCCAGAGCTCATCAAAAATGCTTGGGAGATATGAAGAAAATTCACGGTATCGAAGAGGCTCGGGAACACCTGGACCGCTGCCGGAGCACGTCTACCTCTCCGACATGCCCCTTGCCATGGTGCAGCCCACGGATACGGTGTACTACTACCACACCGACCACATCAACACCCCCAGGGTCATGACCAACTCCGCCGGCACCGTCGCCTGGCAGGCCGCCTACCACGGCTTCGGACACGCGGAGGTCGATGTCTCCTCCACCATAACGAATAACCTCAGGTTCCCCGGACAGTACTTCGATGCAGAGACGAACCTCCACTACAACTGGAACCGGTACTACGACCCCAGGACAGGAAGGTACCTCACCCCTGACCCGATAGGGCTGGAGGGAGGGATAGATCCGTATGTTTACACGGAGAATGACCCTGTGAACCTGGTGGATAGGGAAGGGCTGGAGGTAGAAATTGGGCTGAGGAAGTTTCACCCGATCGAGGTTCCCTACGCCTTTCACTGTTTTGTTAGGTTCAACAGGAGCAATTACGATACATCAAGCTTCGATAATGAGGGTGTCCATCCCGATCCGAATCCGGGCAAGGCCGTTTTTGTTCGAACCACGGGTCCCGAGAATGACAAATGTGTGAGAAATGAAATGCGCAAATGCAAGAAGGAAGACTGGTCCCTTATAGATTTCAACTGCTGTCATTGTGTATCGAACGCACTTTATAATTGTGGACTAAAGCCAGCCGGCAAAGGAAAATGGCCCAATTGGCCGTACGGAGCAGACAATCCACCGTACCAGCCCAGGTCCAAAGACAAAACCAGATAAAGCATCACATCACAGGGGTAATAATGAAGAGAACACGATTCTTTGGTGTCGGCGTATTAGCGATTATGGTTTTCGTAGCCAGCATATATTTCCAACGTTGGTTGGAGAGCACCGGGAGATCAGATTCTATCGGACTTTGGTACACAATTGTGTGCGCAGTAGTATACACGTTGATCATCTATTTGCTTGCAGGATTGGCAGTATTTGTTTGCACGACCGTTACACGAAGATATAACAGAAAGGGGAACAGAAACAAGTGAAAGCCAAGAACCGGATTCCTCGGGATAGTCTGTCGGAAACAGTCGGTCTGGAAGACCTGGCCAATGAAATAGCTAAGAAAATCGTCGATGCGTTTCGTAATAAGAAATGTTGGTATGCCAGTGCCGGTGGATCCACGAGCCCGACATTCGCTTTGGCATTCGGCAGGAAAGTGCGACGACAAGCCCCGCTCGAGAACGAGGCTCATCCGAGGGATTATCGACAATACGAAGGAGAGGTAAACCTGTATGTAGAGAAGGCGTGCAGACCGTGGTTGTTGGCGATATCCGGGACATTCGCCAGAACCTGGACTACGGGAGAAAAGCGAACCAGAAGCTCCACCAGATGGTATCGGGAAGGATGCGCTGGTTCATCTCCTACAAAGCACAGCGCCTCAGGATGGTCGTGGAACTTCAGAACGAAGCATATACGAGCCAGGAATGCCCTGTCTGTGGCAGGAGACATAAGCCGTCAGGCAGGCGTTATGTATGTGCCTGTGGCTTCCGGTATCACAGGGATGGCGTCGGCGGGTTCAACATCCGCAAAAAGTATCTGGGCTCAGGCCCAGTAGTCGGCGATATGGCACCGCCCACGGGCATGAGATATGCTCCACATGCCCGCGTAGCCCTGGACGAAACCCTGTTCAGGGAAGCCGCAGGGTTTTAACCCATGCGGAGTGTCACAACTACATACCCTAGCCCATGTCCATAGTTGTCAACAAGTCATCAACCCACCCGGCTCTCCTTACCATGAACTCCACATTCTCGTTCATGTTTCTGGGTACTATCCGTGATTCCGGGTGGCGCACCTGCCAGACCCTGAATATCTCATCGGCAAATGCCTGGCCGACCGTATCAATACCCTGGAAGTCCAGTTCTATCGTCTTGAAACGCTCCAGGCCAACGACGATCCTTCTTGCCTGTGATCTCGATACGTACTGCACGTTATTCCTGTACAGCCTCACAGAAACGGCCGTCCTGGTGAACTCCACGGAGTCGGGGTCGGTGTATCTACCGAACACCTCGGAAAGCGTCCTCGTGGAATCGAACCTTATCGAGCAGGAGACCTTCGTGCCCCTGGTCTTCAGGGGCGAGTCCTTGACATAGACGTCGTTCTTCTCGTTATCTATGACAAGCCATTTACCTGAACTGCGGATACTGAAGTGATCAACCATTTTTGATGTGAAGAATATACCCTCGCCGCTATGGAATTCAGGAGCAGTGGTCTGTTTCCCCTTCAACAGATCCTGAATGGCATCGAGGGTGGTATCCAGGCCCTTCTTGGCCATTATGTTGTTGAATATGCCGACACCCCTGTCCGAGATCTCAAACTGAAGGCGGTCCTTCGATTCCCTGAGGGATATGTCTATTGTGTCTGTGCCCGAGTGCTCGATCGCATTATTGACCATTTCAGTAAAAGAATAGTCGACTATCAGCCCAACATTCTCTGCAAGTCTGGCAAACCAGGGCCCTTCGTCCTTTATGCTCTCGAGCACTACGTTCTCACGAAGGTCCCTGTTGCGCAGCAACCGGTGGATGTTCACCGGTTTACCCTCTATTGCCCGGCGCGCGCGAGGCAGGACATAGTGCGCCGTGTTTGCCTTGCCTACGAGAACTATCATGCCCTCTTCTTTCAATTGCTGGAAGAACCTGTGGACGTATGCCCTTGACAAGCCTGTTGCACCGGATATGTCCGCGGCCTTGACCGTGCCGTCTTTTGCAAGCTTGTCCAGAATAAGTTTCCTTATGTCCCGGGTCATGGTACCCCCTTTTTAGTTGACAACTTGTTGACAACTAAAATATAACAAGACTGTCACAAGTTGTCAACAAGTTGTCAACAGCATCGTCCCGGGAAGGTTTGACAACTGCGGATATGCAGCTGTGAACTGAGTATGTTCTTTCCGATAGTCGTCTTCTTTCAGGCGCGCCTGCACGATAAATGCTTTGACACCATCCCTGTCCCGCGGTAGGCTTTTCCCGCGGTTGGGAGAGCTGCATGAGCGGTTCGCTGGACATAGGGACACCCGGCTGCATTCTCACCAATAGCTACCCACATGGTCGTTGCACCTGTGGCGCGGGGCCGGGAAACCGGCCCCTGCCTTTGCCTCCAAGATACTTCTCCCTCGCCAGGATCAAACTTTAAGCTCGGTCATGACGCGCGCCCCAATCTCGTTCTGGTTGTTTTCAAGATCTCAAGACCGCCGGGATCCCGGTTGAGGAGGGTGAGGGCGCTGCTTATCGCCCGGCTTGGCAGGAGATCTCCTGCCTCATACTTCTGAAATGCCCGGGGTCCGCCGCCCACCAACTCCCCGGCTTCCGCCTGGGATAGCCCCAGCCTCCTGCGGATACGGCGTATCTCTTCCGGAGAGAGGAGTCCATCCGTTCTGGCCTTGAGGCGGTTCAGCATGCGGTCAGAGTCCTTGAGGTCCCGCCCGACGTGCACACTCTCCCCACATTTGTCGCAGTACCAGCCCGCCAGGTCGAAGGTGAGGTTCTCGCCCTTATACGTCAACGTCACGGGCCGGAGATCCCGGCGCATGGGTGTTCCGTCGTTGGGACAAAGGAACTGGTCCTTATTCATTGTTCTTCTCCTTAAATGACAGCAGCAGGGATTCCGTAACGGTGTCGGCGGTGAATTTCACGTAGAGCAGGCCAACCGCAGAGGGGACATGGTACACATCCGGTCTTCCAAATCCCATGGCGGCAGCGCTTTTCAATGCGGTGCCGGTGATCGCCAGCCTTCCCGGATCTGAAAACGCGGCCTTGAACGCCTCCAGGTCACAGGTCCGCTTTCGTTCCCGGTTCATGCGATATGAAACACCATAATGGTGTAATGGTCAAGCCCTGGTCGGGTCATAACCCCTGTCACGCTTTCAAAGGTCAGTACGTATCAGGTCATAGAACATTGTTCTGGTCTGCTTTCTTTTGTCTTTTGAAGAAATGAAATCGAAGAAGCTCTTCTTGTAAAACGCCGTAACATCTTCATTCTTGTAGGCGTCGACCGTCAACACCCTGCATCCAGTTCTATTTCCGGTCAGGAAGAACGATTTGGTCATGTTCAGGAGATGGGTACCGATGCCCTGATTGCGAAAATCCCTTCTGACGCCCAATCGGGCTATCTTGACCGCGGGAATATACCGGTAAGGCTGTTTGATTCCTTCAAACCGAATGTCTCCCATGGAATCAAGGCGGATCTTATCGTTGCAATAACTGATAAGCGCCACCGGCGGGTCGACGGAAGCCCCGACGGGATTCAGGATATAAGTCTTTGTGAGGAGTTGCGCTTCGTGAGGCCTCAGATCATTGCGAAAGAAATCGTTAAGGTCCGTGTCCCCGCAATCAAAGGCTTGCGCGCGATCATGGTCAGAAAGAACTTCAAGAACCCAACCGCCTGATTGAAACCTATTTCTTTTTCCTGGCATCAGCGAGGAGGGCTTTGCGAACGGAACCTAGCTTTGGTGTCGATACAAGTTGACGTCTTTCGCTTTCTTCTTTCTTAAGTCTTTCCAAGAACTCGGCGGCTTCCTTGCCCTTCAGTACCGGGGTGCACCCAATAGGGAGAGCCATACAAAACCTCCTTTTTAGGTTTCCATTGCTCTATAGTTCTTATCGGTCAGCGAGCATTTTTTGTCAAGCCCATTTGTATGTGCGATACTTCACAAGTGCCCGTATGTTCGTGTTATAACACATCGGTCTTGGCTTTTCAAAAGAAAACGGATGTTTTCGCCGGGAGGGCGCCTGTCGGGGTCGAAGGTGACAGCCACCACTTCCCCTTGAAATTTCTCCCTCTTCGGAAGATAATCCTTAAGCACACCGGGCGGTAAACCCACTTAATTCACGCACCGAGCCCTGAGCCCTTTTAAGGACAGACTTCACCATGGCGAACAACGACACGGGCATCAACGAACGCTACCAGTGGTACTACAGGAAACAGGGCGGAGACCGCTACTTCGAGTTCGGGCCCTTCACCTGGGAGAAGATCTTCGTCATGTACATGAAGGGAGAGCTCGCCGGCGACACGGAGGTGAGGTGCAGCGAGTTCCCCTGGGCCCCGCTAACTGCCTTCCTCCCGGGACGCAGGTTCAACGTAAAGATACAGGCGGCTACGGCTCTTCACCTCCTCCGATCGGGCTTCCAGAGGCTGGCAGACCGGAGGCACAGGGAGAGGAACCTCATGATAGTGGCCCTGTGCCTGATAGCCCTGTATTTCGTGGTCCACAACGTGATCTTTCCGAGACCGAAGCCCGTTACGTTCCCGCAGACACAGGAGCTCTTCCCCGGCAGCTCCTCGGCACCGGGGAGGTCAGCCTCCTTCAAGACCCGGCCTTCCGCGGGAACCCATCCCCTGCAGGAAGAGCTCACCGGTTCGGAGGTCCTCCGTCTCACCAACGTCACGCGGTCGGAGCACGGGATTCCCGAGCTGAAGGAGAGCTTCCTCCTCAACGCCGTAGCAGTCGACAGGGCAAGGGACATGTTCGAGAAGCAGTACTTCGATCACGTCTCGCCCACCGGGGAAAAGGCCGCCGACATCGCACAGAAGGCCGGGTATCGTTACAAGATGATCGGTGAGAACATCGCGGCGGGCGCTTTCCTCACCAACCAGAAGATCATTAACGGGTGGATGCAGAGCCCCGGGCACCGGAAGAACCTCCTGTCCGGGAAGTTCGAAGAGATAGGCGTGGCGGTCGTGAAGGGCCGGCTGGAAGGGGATGAGACATGGATCGCGGTGCAGGTGTTCGGAAGGCAGTCGCCGGCGGTGAGGGAGTAGAGGTGAAAGAAACGTCAAAGCACAGAGTTCTGGTCAGAGCAAAGTCTGGAAAACGTGGTGGAATAGGATGGTGAGCCTATCCAAAAAAAGTACGATCCTCGCAGCTATCTTCTTCGTTGCCCTTTCGTTTCCCGGTACATCGGCTTTCGCGGATCCCCCGTCCAACGAGACCATCCAGGAATGGTGGCATAAGAACTCCCGGGAGGAAATGACCATTGAAGGTAAGCCAGTGCAAATTGGCCTCCGCAGCAAAGAGGTGGCATTCCTGGTCCCCGTCGGTTTCTATCACCGTGGTCGAAATTCCATCTGGCATGCTGTCTTGGTGAGGCCTGCCCTGGAGGAAGTGCGGGAGGCGGAAGATCCTGTCGGGAATGAATTCGAGGCCCGCGATCTCGACCATGACGGCATCTCGGAGATCGTGACTTCTGTCAGCGGTTCGGGCCAGGGGACAACACGTGGGGACAGGTCTATTATTCAATTTGACAGCTGGAAACCAGTTGTACTCCATCAGGCCAGTTTCCACGATGATCTAGGTTGGTGTGGGCCTCCTTCGCTGGGTTACGAGGAATGCACCGCGAAAGAGGTTACCTTCAAGTTTCCGGACCTCGACGGAGATGGAAAGGATGACCTTCTTGAGGAGATAGTGATAAAGAAGGGTTCCCGGCCGGACAGGCTGAAAGCGAGGAAGAAAACTAACAGGTACCTGTTCAATGGGAACACTTTCATAAGGAAGAAATAGACCTGGAATTTCGAAAGCCAGGCGGTTGTCTGATCTGCCGCCAGCTCATGAAAATTGCCAATACATGGTCGCAAATGCACTCTTTGCGACTTTCTATTGAGATGCGGCGAGAGAAACGAAAATTCCTCAGGTACGTCAGTAAACCGGGGTATAAACATGTACAGTCCACGGCCTCCAACAAACTCATTTACTGCATTACAGCACGCTGGTAGATATTGCGTTTTTCCCCATTTAACAAAATCCTCCGTTTTGTAAAGTAAGCGTGCGGATGCAGGACTGACGGTCGTTTGCAGAGGGTGGGGTCTGGAGAGGGGTCGAAAACGGCCGAAATTAAACATTTCGTAGAAGAAATGTAAATGGGGAAAATCGGCGTTAATGCTGTAATGTAGTACTGCTGCCATGCAGTAAGGCTGTACGGCAGTAACGGCGGGACCAATGAGGGAAGGTCGTTAAAGCGCCGTTTAACTACACTTCAGGGTAACTGAGGCATTTGTAGTTAATCCGTAACCGCGTTGTATTCTATTTCTCGTACATCCACTCTGACGCTATTTACGAGAAATACAGTACACCCTGGGAGACAGGCAGGCATCAGACCTGCGTACACCACGCCTCCATCACGAGCTCCGGGGCATACTCGCGGAAGAGATCGAGGATCTCCTCGCGGGCGGGGTTGGAAGGAGAGAGCTTCATCGCCACGTCGAGGGGGGTGTGGTCATAGTCGTCCCGCGCCTCCACGTCGGCGCCGTGTTCGATGAGGAGGCGGACGACATCAGGGTGGCGCTGCTCACATGCCCAGTGCAGGGGGGTGTGGCCACGCCTGTGCCGCGCATTTGGATCCGCCCCGTGGGAGAGGAGGAGACGGGCAACGTCAGGGTGGCCCTGTCCGCATGCCTCATGGAGCGGGGTGACCATTTTCCAGCTCCGTTCGTTCACGTCCGCCCCGGCCTCGATGAGGAGACGGACGATGTCGGTGTGGCCCTGTCCGCATGCCCAATGCAGCGGGGTGCGGCCGTGCTCGTTCCGCGCGTTCACATCCGCGCCGGCCTCCAGGACCTCCCTGACCGCGTCTACGCTGCCATGGTCGATTGCAATGAATATCTGTTCCTGGTTCATCGTCCTCCTCCTGGGCCCGGCGAGCAGTACGCCTCCATCACGAGCTCCGGGGCATACTCGCGGAAGAGATCGAGGAGCTCTTCGCGGGCGGGGTTGTCGGGAGGGAGTTTCATCGCCACGTCGAGGGGGGTCTCGCCGCGGCCCTCCCTCACATTCACGTCCGCCCCGTGCTCGAGGAGGAGACGGGCGATGTCGGGGTGACCCTGGTCGCATGCCCAGTGGAGGGGAGTGTAGCCATCATCGCCCGGCGCGTTGATGTCGTTTTGTGTCATGCGGTCCTCCTCTGATATCTCTCCCTGTACATCGCCGGCAGGTCTATCGGCGGTTTCACGTTCCCGTCGAGGCTCCCCCGGAAAAGCGTGGTAAGCAGGGACATGCGGTTGAAGGCCTCCTTGTCCTTTTTGGGATCGAAGGCGAACCAGACAACCTCCATGGCGTCGTTGAAGTCGGGGGTCTTCGAGAGGGACGCGAGGGAGTCCAGGGATTTTTCGATGCAGGGTGTCGGGATCTGCAACATCATCGTCCTCCTCCCTTTTTTTCCGCGCGGGCCAGGTACTCCTCGACAGCCTTGAGGATCAACGCTTTGAGCGTGATCCCCTCCTGCGCTGCCCGGACCTTTGCCGCCCGATGAAGCTCCGCGGGGATGTCCTTCAAAATTAGTGTTGGCACGCTGTCCTCCTGTCTGTCGTGTATTTTGCCAGGCCCACGCGCACGAGCTGGGACCCGCAGCGAGTGCAAAAATGCGTCGTCTCCCACGCGATTACGTGCCGGCCCTGGATTTCCTGGTGGCAAGCGAGGCATACGGGGGCCTCCTCGTGTCCCTCGCGCTCACGGGATGCCACCTCCCGTCTCTGCTCCAGCATCTCCTCCAGCTCCCACTCCGCGGTGTTGACCAGCTCCCGTAGCTCCTGCATCAGGCCCCTCTCCTCGATCTCCTCCGCCTCGATCAACTCCGCGAGCACGCCCGCTGCCGGCGTCGGGGTCGGGGTCGCGCGGCGATACCACGTCGATGTGACGACCCGTGCGACCTCTCCGTTGATCTCGACACGACCCTCGGCCCAGTTGTTGTCATACGCGGGGTACGTGGAGAACTCGTATCGTTTGCCGTCGCGTCCCGTGAATCCGTATGTTTCGCCCATGTCCATGCTTGTTACCTCCTTGTATATATTATCGGTCATTCCCCTCTATCCTTAGCTATAAGTATAGCAGATATTACCAGCATGTCAAGTCGAGGCCTCCGTAAACGCCCTACTGACGGGGCCTGACGGCGGCAATAATTGTCGAATCTTTTTTTTAAAAAAGTTTTTGCAGGCCTTCGAACAGGCGGCCGCCGCGAAGCTCAGGGCGCCGTCGTGGACCCTCCCACCTCCCGGATTGAGCACTCACCGTGTGGACCAGGACAGGGTTGGCGGCAGCTTCACCCCTGTAAACATCTTTTCGTCCTTTGCTTTTCCCTTCCCCCTCGCTCCACGTCCCGCATCTAGGAGCATGTTCTTTACTCGCGGGGTGGACGCGCTTGCGCGGACGGGCCTCCCGCGATTGCCGGGGGTCCGGGGGCGGCCAAGAGCACTCCCCGGTGGCAGGGGTTCCGAAGGGGGCGGGCCGTGGAGCCCCCTGGAGTCTGTTCACTGCCACGGGTCTGTTCGTTGCCACAAAAAAAGCCCGAGGCCACACACGACCCCGGGCATAAGGAGGTAACACGACCGGGTTGCTCACGCCCGGCCTTGATGGATTGCTATTTACGCACGATCACGTCCGGTGCGCGTCTCACCTCGCCGACCCCCGCCAGTGATACGGCCTCAACCGTCCACTCGGGCACCAGCTTGCCGTCCCGTTCGATCGCGTTGTGCGCCGTGACCGTGCACCGCCCCGACCCGTTCATGTTTTCGAAGATGACCGTGTCCCCGCCTGCACGGAAGGCATGCACCAGGCTGACGTCCTTCGGTTTCACCGCCCGCGGGACCTGTCCTGCGGGGACCGGCATCACGGACAGGGACAGGGACGCCCGCGTCTCCCCGGGGACCGTCAACTGCTCGATCACCTGCCCCCAGGCGCGGTTCTCCAGGGCCCCGAGGGCCTCCTGGCACTTGATCTCCGCGGTGGCCAACAGATCCTGGTCCGCCCGTGCAGGGCCCGCAAACCCGAGGATCACGCACACGACCATCACGAGGATGGCCACTCCAACTGCCACTACTGCTGCTATGTCCTTCTTCATCTAACACCTCCAATATACCGTTTGAATTCCTGTGCGTTCACATCCGCCAGTTTCTCACCGCACCGGGGACAATACTCCCCTCCTCCGGGGATGTTCTTCAGGTTGCCCGGCAAACCCATTGCGCTGGTTCTGGCGGGGCAACCCGCCGTCCGACATATCCGATACACCACAGCTTCCATCACGTTTTCAGGCGTTGCCATTCTCACATGTCCCTCCCTTCCTTCTCCTTTCCGTCCAGGGCCTCGATCGCTTTCCCGATCCCCAGGCCTCCTCCGCGTCCACCGGGCTGCTCCTGGCCCCGGTCCTTCTCAATGAGGGCCCGGGTCTTCTTCTGCTCAGAGAGCCAGGTCTCCGTCTCTTTGATGGTCTTCTCCGCCGTATCCAGCGACTCACTGATCTTGTTGAATATGTTCGACGAGCCGTCCTGCCCACCGACGCCGCCCTGTTTGTTCTGTGTCTTTTCCATGTCTCACCTCTACCTGTCGATGCCGTCGCGGTCATTTCTAGCGTGTCTGTCTCGATCATGGCCCTGCTCGCGCTGCTTCTCCCGGTCTTTGCTCTGGGAGTGCTCGCGCTGCTTCTCACGGTCCTTCGAGACCTGGTCTTTGAGGCCGTCCATCTTTTTGTCCAGGCTGTCGAGCTTTTTGTCGTGGCTCTGCTGCCTCTGTTTCAACCTCTCCAGTTCCACAGGGTCACGCCTGGCCGGGGTGCCCTCGGGCTTGAGTTCCGGCGACTGGTCCGCCTTCTGGTCAGGCCTTTCGTGCATGGCGTAGTCGCGCTCTTTTCCCTTCTCGTGGCCACGGTCCTTCTCCTTTTCCCGTTCCTGTCGGTCCTTGCGCTCCCGTTCCTCCTTGCTCAGCCGCTCCTGCTCTTCTTGGTCTCTGTTACGCATGCTCCGCCTCCTGCTCTCTGCGAGCCGCGCGCTCCGCGAGCTCGTCTTCGATCTCCTTGATCTCTCGTTCCAGTTTCTCAATGCGCCGGTCTGTCTCGTCCGCCGCCGCCTCGAGCTCCTCGATCTCCTCGTCCGAATAGTACTCACCATCAAGCCAACCACCCATGCTACACCTCCTGTGTGATATTTTTCCGGCGCTCTGTGTATTCCTGCACCGTCTTTTTGTTGTTCTCGACTATCCGTGCGTCCTCTGCGGCCGCCTGCTTTAGGTCCACGGTTGCAGCCGCGATCTGTCCCCGCAACATCTTGCTCAGCTCCGGGATCGCCGCGGTGATGGCGGCCTGGACCGCCAATTTCAACACGACCGGATTAACAGGACCGCTGTCCTTCCCGCCTCCGAGGCCCGCGGCGCTCAGCTCGGTCATGCCGCCGGAAACCTCCTTGACAACGTCCACCATGCCGGCAAACAGCGTGGACAGGCGCTCGATCGATGTCTGCATACTAGTCAGGACCTCCACGATATCCTTGAGAGTGAGCTCCCTCTCGGGAAGGTCCTGGGTGTCCGGGGCCTCCTGCGCCACCTGAGGGGTCTCCTCCACGGTCTCCAGGCCTTCCTCGATGACAACCTCTTCCACGGCATCCTCCGTGGTGGCCATGGCGGCCGCAATCGCTGCTTCCATTGCCTCCATGTCCATGGCGCCGCCCTGAAATTCCTCTCTGTCCCTGTCGTTTTCGTTACGCATTTCCTGTTACCTCCGTGTGGTATTTGATCAACAACTCCTTCACCCGCGGGGATTTATCAAACCGCCTGGCGTCCAGTGTCACGATGCTCTTCCGCCTGCATCCGCCCCAGTTCAACACACAGACCGCCTGTCCGGGGCCCATTGTGTCAAAGACCTCGTCGCGCAATGGGGACCGTTTCAAGTTAACTGACCAGGTCGTGCTATCCGACGTCGACTTGTTAAAGTTCATCATTCCAAACAGCCCAGCGAGAGGTCCGGCCATCATGGCGCCAGGGCTTGCACCCATGCCTTTGGTCCGGGACGTGGATTTCGAATAGCTGTGCTCCGGCAGCTCGCCTTCCGAAACCAGTTTCTTGGCCCATTCGCGGGTCTCCATGTCGTCCGTGCTCAGGATGATACGGCTCCGGAAATTGGCCAATATCGTATCCGCCGACTCCTTCCCGCCCCACGTTGTGACGAGCTGGCTGCGCGACTGAGAGGCCGCGATGAGACACAGCCGGCCTTCACGTGAGAGGGCGGATTTTCTGAAAGAAAAGGCATTCGTCGACTCCTGCACTTCATCCGCCACGAGCACCATATACCTCTGGTCCTTCGTGCCGATGCGCTTGAGGGCGATATCGTAAAGCTGGCGGAACAGGAAATATCTCAGCAACTTGCCGGGTTTGCCCAGGGTTTCAGGTATATCGACGATGAAAAGGCACTGCTCGCGCACCAGGTCCTCCAGGGAGATGTTGCTCCTGTTGAAATTCGACATCGAGGGCATGCTGAATCGCCCGATCCACGCTGAGATGCTGGATATCACGTTGCCCCGGGTTTTCTCGGGGACCTCGAGCAAGTTCACGCGGATGGATTCCTTCACTTTCGACAGCAGCTCCAGCTTCTCCTGGTCTGTCCCGGCCGCATCCTCCGCCAACTTGACCGTCGCCTCCACCGCGTCATGATTCATGAGGATATCGTTGACGGTCCCGAGGTCCCTTTCGACCCCCGCGAGATCCAGGAGGTGCATGGCACTATACACCAGGTCGACCGTCATAGACGCCCAGTATTCGCCGTCCCCTTGCCCTCCGCCCTCTCCCTTGATCGCATCCAGGAGGATGGCGCTTGCTTCTTCCGGGCTCATGACCTTGCGATCGATCGGGTTATATGCCATTTGCCACGCGTCGGGGCCGATGACGCGGAACTTGTACCGGACCCTGCGCTCCTCGGGGATCGAGGAGAAAATGCTGTATATGTCCATCATCGAGGACCGCTTCGGATCGATGCAAATGAGCGACTCGTCCCCCTTTCCGTTCAGAAAGCTCGTGATCTGAGCGTTGAGGTGCATGGTTTTCCCTGACCCGGTGCCGCCCAGTATGATCATCGAGGTGGCCAAATCATTCAACGTGATGGACAGGGGAACGCCAAGAGGGGCGCTCATGGCCACGCCCTGGGCTCTCAAAAGCCCTGTCGTGGTGCCCACAGGGATCCTGGGAGACCGATCCCAGGTGCAGCGGGCCTTGATCCCGCGTGCAAATGCTACGGCTGCGTTGAGTTCAGCGACGTCGACGTGGCCATGGAGGTACATCTCCCCCAGCTTGTCCGTGTCCCTCCATATCTGCGGCCGGGTCTGTCCCATCCACCAGCTGAAGGCCCTGGAAAGGAGGTCCGTTTTGCTGTACCGCCAGCCCTCGAACACCGACTGCAGGCCTGCGACGATGAGGCCCCACCCCAGGGCTGTGAGGGACTTTTCCGCGTACATCGAGAGCGTGCTGGCCCCTTCCAGGGCGACGGTCTTGTCCTTGATCAGAACGATGAGGAACGCCGCCAGGGCGACACCGAGGATCCTCAACCAGGAAAGATTCATTGCTTTCACGTCCGGGTTGTAGCCGTAGTGACTCCGGAACTTCCGTCTGCCCGCGTCGATCCCGTGGACCCGGCAGAACTCGACGATCTGTTCCTTCTGTGTGTGCAGCCATTCGACCAGGAGATAGCGCACGACCTCGTCTGACTCCTCTTCTACGATCCTACACAAGCGCTCCTGGGCCTGTTTGTCCGGAAAGATATCGGACAATGTGGCCTCCGGCGGGGACGGCATGGTCCCGGACATCGCGTACTGCGCGGCCATTTCCCTGAATTTCATTCGTGTCTTATCGAACATCGTTACCTCCTGTGTTTCTTGCCGCCTGCGCCTTCCTCAGCATCCAGCCTGCCCTTTCCTTCAACACGAGGACCGTGACGATGATCCCAACGATGACCGCGGGGCCGGCAAGCATGGCCAGGAGGCTGAGGATCCAGATCCGGAACATCGGGAGGGACATTATGATGACCAGCAGAATAGCGGACACCCAGGGCGCCGCGCTCGTCCAGGTGAGCTCCTGTTCGCGGATGAGTTGCTCTTCTATCTGCTGCACCGTGACGTGGCGCTGGCTTTTCTTCGATTCAAATGCTTCCACAAGAACCTCCTTATTAGAACAGCTTCGGGGCGACGGAAAGCATGATGGCCCCGGCGATGATGGCTGCGACTCCAACTATGATGAGGATGAGGGGATTGTTCAGTCTCATTTCGTCCTCCCGGCCGTCTTTGCGGCCTTCTTCTCCGCATCGATCCTGGCCCATGCGGTCCGGACCGTTTCGGGGGACAGCTTGAATTCAATACTGTTCAGATAGGGCTTGCCGTCCTTGGTGTCGCGGGTGCAGGCCTGGATCTGACCCATGCCCTCGCGGATCTCGGTCTTGCCACTATTACCGAGGCGCGCGGGACCGGTGTATGCGAAGGATCCATTCAGGCAGTACCAGCTCTGCTTGCTGTTCTGCGACGCCTTGAGTTTGATGTCCTTCATTTTGGACAGGTCAAGCTCGTGCGGGTTCACCGAACCAACAACGTTAGCCATGATCCACAGCTTCCCGGCCATGGGCATGTCCTTGGACATCTCAGGATGGCCGGCGAAGAGATTGTAAAGCTCCATCGGGTTGCTTGCGGACGCGGCCTGCTTGATGGCTGTTTTGATGATCACGTCGCGGGGGTCACCCTTCGGTGCGCTGGACGTGCCGGTGTCGTTGCATCCGCCGGCCAGGAAGAGGACCGTTACCATTAATACCAGGATTGCTGCTGAGCGTTTCATATGTTACCTCCTTATGAGTTTGACTACATTCCAGATCCGCGCGCGTCGTTTGGGGCCGGCGGCGGGGTCACATCAGGGGCGGGGCCGTCAAAAACCTTGAACAGCTTTCCCAGGGGGTTGGTCTCCTTCACCTGTGCCCGGGGCTGCTTCGGTGCGGGAGTCGGGCTCTCAACCCGGTACTGCCAGGGCGTGTTGCTGCTGGGCGTCGAGGCCTTCGGTGTCGGTGTCTTTGCCGGGGCCTTCTTCACAACCTTCGGTGCCGGGGCCGGTGCAGGTTTCTCCGGGGCCTGGACCGTCTCCGTCTCGATGACGATATCCACTCCGCTTGGTGTCCCGGGACCCTTCATGACGGTCCAGGTGACGCCGGCAGCGATGAGGAGGACGAGGATCCCGCCGGCTATGATGAGGCCTTTTTTCGGGATCCGGCTGAAAAAAGGACCCTCTACGTTGCGTCCTGTGGCGTTTTCTGAAGGGGGGGTGCTACTACTACCCTCCCTGGATTCCGGGGGTGCCTCAGGGCGAATTTCGACCTCGCGGGGATTGGCCACTGGCGCGGCGACACAGGGGGGTGTGACAGGCTCCTCCGGGGTCTCCTTCACGTCCGTGACCGGAACTGAAGAGCCGAATGATCCGCACCTGGGACACACGGCGATGTCGATCTCGTCCTCGGGGAGGACCGTGTCATAGTCATGGGAACAATCGTTACAATGAAGCTTCATGATGTGCCTCCTTTTATATATCGATGCCGTCGCGTTCCGTCCGGTCGTGCTCATGCTGCGGGGCTTCGGTCCGCTCGCGACGGGATTCCTTTTGCTTTGCCCTGTCCGCCTGGACTTGGTCTTTCAGGCTGTTCATACCCTTATCCAGACGGTCAAAGTCGATACCCTGGCGGGGGACCTGAGGTGCCCGGGTCTGCTGTTTGGAGGGACCGGCGGGAGCTCTCGCTTTCCCCTGCTGACGGCCCTTTTCGAGTTCGAGATCACTGAGTTCCTGCTCCAGCCTTTTATCCTCGTCGATCAGGTGGCGGTACTCTTTCGAGAGCCGCTCGTTCTCGCGCTGCGCCTTTCTCACGCGCTTTTCCCGGCCCATGACAACTCCGGGACGACGCCTCCGCATTTCGCCGCCACGGCGCGCTCCATGCGGCAAAATTTTGTAGCCCAGCTTGCTCAATTCCTCCCCCTGAGCACTTTCGAGCGCGGCTCCAAACACGTTCTGGACGATGCCGTTTTTCTTCCCGTTCCAGGCGCCACCCTTCTTCCCGTTCCCTTGTTTCATCTTCGCGATCTGGTCGTCCGTGTATCCGTAGTGGGCCTTCAAAGCTTCCTTGTGTCCCGTGAGCCATAACGCGTCTTTTTTCAAGCCGGAGAGGGGCCTCGCCCGGACCACCAGATGGACGTGGAGCTGCTGAAAACCCCTCTCGGTGGGCTCGCCTTTGTGGACCGCATAAAAGTACTCATGCTGTCCATGGAAGGTTGTTTCCAACATGTTGTCCATCGCCGTTATGATCTGACCGACGGTGAGTTCGGTGGGGAACGGCACGATGGCCTTATAGGCTATCCTCGCGTCCTTCCGATGCCGGGGAACCGTGTACAGCTCCGCGTGGCGGATGTCGTCCCAGTGGTTCGCGAGGAGGGTCCGGAGGTCGGGCTCGAGGTCGACAGTGGAGTAGCAGGTGAGAGGCATCCCGTCATGCTCCAAGCCGGGGCTGTTGCATCCCACCCCGATGCACTGACTCGGGCGCGAGTAGTAATAGATGCCGTCCCGCATGTTGGACCCCCGACGGGAGCCTGAGGCCACGGAAGTCTTGTTCCAGGGGATCCATGTGTTCCGGTCATTAACGGTCATTAACGGTCAACCTCCGGTGAGTCTCGGTGTGTATTGTCCAGGGCCCGGCATCGGCTAGAGGCCCCCTCCCCGTCTGGGAGGGGGTGGTCCGCCAGGACCGGGGGTGGGGTGTCGATGGGACGAGCGCCCCGGGTCGATGCCATGGCCACGTCGAGCATCGAGAGGCAGCGAGGACCTCTTGTGTCTCGCGACCCGGATACGACGAGCGAGACTCTGAGGACCGCCACAGTACAGCAGGCGGTCCGGATACCGAGGATGTCCCGGACATCCGAGGGGGGGCCCCAAGCGCATTGTTGGATGTGAGCTTGCGAACATTCAACATGTGATTGGGCCTCGTCTGCCTGACGGAGTCCGGCAGCCTCGGGTGCGCTCGGTCCTTTCGAGCCTCGAAAAGAGGCGAGAAGGCCAGCGCCCGGGGCGACAGGCAGACGTTCTGATCGCCGATGCCCGGCACTCTTATCACCGATGCCACGCTTCCTCTCGCCGATGCTTTGGCGCTCACCTTCCTGTCTCCTGACCTTCTTTTTGACCTTCCTGACCCTTTCCCCATATGGGGCCCTTGGCCGGCTCAACGAGGTTCCCGTTCTGGACCTCCACGGCGCGTTGGAGCACTGCCAGAGCGTCCTTGACCCTGCCTCCGTTCATCAGTGCGGTGAACTTGTGCCTGAGCTCGAGGAGCTTCTGATTCACGAGCCTGGCCGCATCCGCTGCCGCCTTCTCCTGGGGGAGCCGAAGTGTTGGAAAGAAGGACGGATACAGCTTCGCCTTGGCGCCGTCCTCGATGGTCTTGAGGTTCCTGGCGTACCGCCGGGCCTTCTCTTCTTTGTCCTCCCTGACCTGGCGCTGGAGCTCCCTGATGGCCGCTTCTTTTGCCTCGATGGAGTCGCCAGCTTTGGTCGCGTCGACGGTCACGACGACCCTCTTCGTTGCCCTCGGGTTCGAGGGTTTCGCCGGGGCTTCAGGGGCTTTTTTCGCTGCGTTCTGCTGTTCCATGGTGTTCCTCCTTGTATTAAATAGCTTCTTTCATCTGCATCGCGGGTGGCACCGTGAGCACTGCCCCGAACCGACCGAATGATGACCGGAACCGTGAGGTCTCCGGCCCCAGATAAACGAGGGCCTGGCCCTGCAATGATCGGTTGCTTGGTCTCCCCTCCGGATCCAAAAACTTGACACGCTGTGCAGGGAAGCAAACCCCGCTGGCAACATCAAGGAGACGTTGAAAATAGCCCGTCTCGGTCGCATTATTCACCAGGACGATAGCCGCCGTAATCTCGCCAGCACCGAAGGCCTCCGCCGCCTTGTGGCAAAACTGAGCGCATGCAGGCTGCGTGTAGGGGGGATTGAGCCAGACGTTGCCGTACCATTTTTGGGCCAGGCCGTCCTGCTCGATCGTGTAGTACCTCGTTGCGTGGACCGTCAGGTTCGCGATCTCGGAAGATGCGGGGTCAAGGTCGATCACCCCGAGCACGTCGCGGGCCGCGGTGAGGATGTCAGGCGGGGTGTACCACTCGTTCTTCATTGCCCGACGCGGGTGGTGGATGAGCTTGCCTGATGAGGTCATGATGCCTCCTTGCTGTATCGATCGAGCTTGCCCTCGGGATCCGTAATGACGATGGTGACCTTCGCCCCGGGCCCCAGCGGAAATGGCAGGCCACAGCTGGTGCAAAAGACGCCATCGTGGGTCACGTACCGGCCCTGTCCTTCCCGGATCTCGCAGCCGCACGTGGAACAGATAGAAGGGGTCATGCGTACACCTCCCCTTCCTCGCCCTCCGCCTCCAGTTCGCGCCTCTTTCTCTCCCCCCATGACCTGATCACCAGCGAAGACCGGTAGCCGTCTCTCGACAGAAGACCCCTGTCCACGGGAGTCACCACCGCGCCGAGGTAATTCCCGAACTTGTCACTGAACAGCGTGGCGGGACGGAGGAAATTCATCATCTTTGGGTCAAGGCCCCACTTCGCCGTCATGTTGTCGATGACCTGGTAAAAATCCTCCAGTCGGTAGCCTTCGGTCCAGCGGGCTTCGATCATCCGCATCGTGGCAGGGTCGGTCGGCTTGTAGCTGGAACCAGCCTTCTTGTTCAGATAGTCGATGATTTTCTCGAACGGAATAATGTCCATCTTCTCGTTCTCAGCCTCTGCCTGGTTCCTTGCTCTCAACTCTTGTCTCTTTTCGACGATCCACTCGTCAAGAACGAGTGACGATTCATATCCGGTGCGGGACATGATCCCGAGGTCCACGGGTGTCACCACCGCTCCGAGGTAATTCCCGAACTTGTCACTGAACAGCGTGGCGGGACGGAGAAAGTCCATCATCTGCGCGTTCTTTCCCCACTTCGCCGTCATGTTGTCGATGACCTGGTAAAAATCCTCCAGTCGGTAGCCTTCGGTCCAGCGGGCTTCGATCATCCGCATCGTGGCAGGGTCGGTCGGCTTGTAGCTGGAACCAGCCTTCTTGTTCAGATAGTCGATGATTTTCTCGAACGGAATGCCGGGTGTCGCGGGAGGGATAGGCTGCGACTGGGCGGTCTGCAACCCAGCTTGGAATGAAGTCAGGATGTTGATCAATGCCAGCCGGGTCTCGCCCTTTCTTGCCCCGATGACTGAACGTGTGATGTGAATCTTGAGGGTGTCCACGGGTACTCCGGCCTTGAGGAGTCGTTTGACGATGGCCCCTTCTCTGGGGAAATTGATGGCGGGCCGGACACCGTGAATCCGCTCAGTTTCCCTTAAATAATGTTCCCGAATCTCATTCACTAGTGGCTCTCTCGGGCTACCATCCCTGGCCTTTCTTTTCCTTCGCCATGTATCTGGATTCTTCAACTCAACCTCCTTCTATGTCACTTCTGTAGTTATCAGGCATCCCTTACTCGGCTGTATTGAACACGGTGGGCTGAGTGCAGCTGTCGAGGTACTCTTCTATATCGGTCTGCCGGTACATTACTTTCTTGGTGTTCAACTTTAGGAATCGAGGACCCTGTCGGACCGATCTCCAGTTTCTCAGCGTGGAGAGCTTTAGGCCATAGATGTTCGCAACTTCCTTCTCGGTTAACAGGCGTTTTGCTTCTGCTTTATTGGTTGACACATCGGCCTCCTTCGTGATATTCAGTAAGCATGGACATATGTTACCATTGTCCATGAAGTACACATTCATAATATACTATCTCAGATAGTAGCTGTCAAGAGGAAATGATGTTGGTATTGTAACTTTTTATTTAGAAGGTACCTCAAATGAGAAAGATGCGAAAACAAAGAGGTGAACACCCTGATGCTGCTGAGGTAATCGAACGACTGAAAGCCGTTATCTCGACCAGGACACCAGATGTCGTTAAGTCCGAT
>MVQP01000052.1 GCA_002067235.1 Syntrophorhabdus sp. PtaB.Bin047 | reverse complement strand
GGCAGGGGCGTCTCAAGATCGGCCTGAATATTGTACCAGGCCCGCGGCATGTCCTTTTCATTGAGGAATATTTTCCTGTCCATGATACCCTCCTTTCTTTCGGTAACAGAAAGGGCCATGAGCTTTTCTGCCCATGGCCCTTTTCAAACAAAACGGCCATGGACGGTGTGAAACCGTCCATGGCCGGAAAATTACGGTCTCACACCTACAATTTCCGCCGCCACCACCAGTTGTTTGTCGCTGTGTTCGTCATAATGAGGCTTTATAGCATGGGAAATGGAAGATGTCAATATGGAAAGCGGGGAAGGAAAGTAGTTGCGCAGGGAGAGGAAAGTGCGACTGGGGGGGAGAAAATAGGACCTATGGGAGAATAGGACCTATGGGACGTATAGGACTTATAGGACAGATAAGACCTATAGGACGTACCAGTGCAATTGCCCCCCACGTGTGACAATGGATCTGTCCTATAGGTCCTAAGCGTCCTATTCGTCTTATTGGTCTTATAGGTCCTATTCTCCTATTGGTCCTATCACACAACCCCCCTTCTCCATCCCCCTGTTCCCTGCTCCCTCACTCTTTACTCTTCCCGTTCCGTCCACAATCGTGTATACTTTTACCGTCTTTACATCCACCATCACATTCGGAGGTCAGAAAATGAAATTCTTCATAGATACGGCAAACATCGACGAGATCAAGAAGGGTATGGAGATGGGGCTCGTCGACGGCGTGACCACCAATCCGTCACTCCTCGCGAAGGAGAAAAAGGACCCCGACACGGTGCTCCGCGAGATCCTGAAGACCGTTCCCGGACCGGTCAGCCTGGAGGTCATATCGACCACGGCGGAAGGCATGTGCGAGGAGGCGCGGAAACTGGCCGCGCTGGGTGAGAACGCCGTCATCAAGATACCCATGACGGGTGAGGGTATCCGGGCCGTCAGGACGCTGACGGACGAGGGCATCAAGACGAACGTGACCCTCATCTTTCAACCCGTGCAGGCCCTCATTGCCGCGAAGGCGGGCGCCACGTACGTGAGCCCCTTCATCGGCAGACTCGATGACATATCCCAGAGGGGCATGGATATAATCGAGAACATCGTTACCATATTCTACAACTACGCCTTTGAGACGGAGGTCATCGTCGCGAGCGTCCGTAACCCCATGCACGTCCTGGATGCGGCCCTCGTCGGCGCCGATATCGCCACCATCCCCTTCAACGTCCTCGCGCAGCTCATGAACCACCCCCTGACTGACATCGGTCTGCAGAAATTCCTCAAGGACTGGGAGGGCATCAAGAAATAGGGGCCTTCTTCAGGGTCTCTTCATCCAGCATCTCCCTCACCTTCCTCAGGAGATCCCCGGGCAGGATGGGCTTCGCGATGTATTCTATCGTCTCGTCAAGGATGCCCTTCTGGTGGATGATGTCGTCGGTGTAACCGCTCATGAAAAGCACCCTGATGTTGGGGTCGATGGATCTCAGCCTGTCGTAGGCCTCCTTGCCGTTCATCTTCGGCATGACAACATCGAGGATGACGAGGTCCGCCCGGCACTGCTGTTGCTTTTCGATGGCGTCGAGGCCGTCCACCGCTTCGAAGACCCTGTAGCCCTGCTCTGAGAGAACGGTGCGCAAGAGGCTCCTCAATTCCTCATTGTCCTCAACGACAAGGATCTTTTCGCTGCCCCTTGGGGTGTCTGCTACCGCTTCCGTCTCTTCGTCGGGACGGGCCTCGACTATGGGCAGGAACACTTCGAAGGTCGTTCCGTGACCCTGTTCGCTGGCGACCTGAATGGTACCGTTGTGCTGCTGGATTATCCCGTAGACTATCGCGAGGCCAAGCCCCGTTCCTTTGCCTGACTCTTTTGTTGTAAAGAAGGGCTCGAAGACCTTCTCCTTCGTCCTTGCGTCCATGCCGACGCCCGTGTCGGAGACGCTGATGCAGGCGAACCGGTTCCCCACACCCTCCTTCTTCACGTCCGTGCCGCTCGCCCTTCTCGTGCTGATCGTCAGCGTGCCGCCCGTGGGCATCGCGTCCCGGGCGTTGGCCACGAGGTTCATGAGAACCTGGTCGATCTGGACAAGGTCCGCCATGACAACAAGAGGACCGGCGCAAAGGTCCGTCCTGAGAACGATGTCCTCCGTGATGAGCCGGGAAAGCAGCTTCTTCGTTCCCGTGATCGCCGCATTGACATCCAGCGGTTTCGGGTCGATGATCTGCTTCCTGCTGAAGGCAAGGAGGCTCTGGGTGAGGATGGCTGCCTTGCCCGACGACGCGACGATCTGGTCGACGTACTTGCGGACGGGATCGTCGGAGGGGAGTTTGATCTGGACGAGGTTCGAATAGCCGATGATGGCGCTGAGGATATTGTTGAAATCATGGGCTATCCCACCGGCGAGCTGTCCTATGACCTCCATCTTCTGAGACTGGTGCAGCTGCGATTCGAGCTGCACCTGCCTCGTCACGTCCCGGTTGAGCGAGATGTATCCCGTTATCGCGCCCGACGAATCAACGAGGGGGCCGACGGTCGATTCCTCATGGATAAAGGTGCCGTCCTTCCTTCTGTTGACGACGGTGCCCGTCCAGACCTTGCCTGCCTCAATCGTTTCCCGGAGGTTCTCGTAGAACTCCCGGTCGTGGAGCCCGCTCACGAGAAAATCCGGCCTTCTTCCTATCGCCTCCTCACGGGAATACCCCGTGATGGACTCGAAGGCTGGATTGACGTATTCGATGATGCCCCCGGCATCAGTTATCATGATGTCCTCCGCTGCCTGCTCGATGGCCGTGACGAGGCGCCGGATCTGGGCCTCGGCCTTCTTCCTCTCCGTGATGTCCCGGACGATCACGAGGATGTAGGCCTCGTCGTTCACGTCAAAACGGGTCAGGTTGACCTCCACGTCGATGATGCCGCCCCCGTCCAACCTCCTGCTCTGCCACTCGAAAAATTGCGGCTTGCCGGACATGGCGAGAGCCATCTTCTCCCTTGCTCTCTCGACCGTGGGAGTGCCGTCAAGCTGGCGGTCGGGCGAGAACTCATGGGGGCCCTTCCCCAGTATGTCTTCTTTCCTGCATTTCATCAGTTCCAGGGTCTGGGAGTTGCAGTCAATATACACGTTGTCTTTGAGGACAAGGACAGCATCGGGAGAGAACTCGAAGAGCGCACGGTAGCGAACCTCGCTTTCGCGCAAGGCCTCCGCCGCCATCTTTCGTTCCGTGATGTCCCTGAGTATCCCTTCCCGGCCCGCTATGTTCCCGTCATCGTCATAGAAATAGTGGGTGGTGATTGAAACGTACAGCGTCGTGCCATCCTTGCGCTTGAGGAGCGCCTCGTAGTCATTCACGCGTTCGCGGTCCTTCAGTTCATCGATCATCCTGTAGAGATCCCGGGGATCGTTCCAGAACGCCTCCATGGGCAGACCAAGCATGTCCTCGACGGAATCATAGCGGAGCATCCTGGCACCGGCAGGGTTTATCATGATCATGGTCCCTTTCGTGTCGAACCTGTAGAACACATCCTGTATCTTCTCGATTATGTTGCGATAGAGCTTCTCGCTCTCCCTCAGGGCCCGGGCGGTCCTGATGCGTTCCGTTATGTCTGTTATGATGGCGATGTAGCTGTCACCCGTCGCTTTCGCCACCTGGAAGAGCAGCTCTATCACGGTGCCGTCCCTGCGGACCCACCTCGATTCCTCCTGCCCCTTGTGGTAGATCTCCCGGCCCACCCTCTCGTACTCCTCGTCATCGGGGTACAGGAACCGGGAATCGTGTCCCACGAGTTCGTCTTCCCTGTAGCCCGTGATGGAGCACATCGCCTCGTTGACCCACTCAAAGACCCTGCCCCTGATCTTCACGATACCGCTCGGGGATGCCGAGAGGATCCCCGACAGCGTCTCCTGTGAGGCAAGAAGCTCCAGCTCTCTCGACCTCAGTTTCAGGGACGTGCGCTTCAAACGAGCGAGACTGACCACCAGGACCGCGATGAACGCCAGTAGAACGACGATCACCGCGATAGCGCTGAGTATGGTGCTCCTGTTCTGCTCGAAAAAGGACAGCGGCTTATTGAGAACGATGCTGCCGCGGGGAAGCACATTCTCGGGGATCCCGTGTTCCGTGAGCTCCGCGTAATCGAACGTGAACCGGTTCGGGCTCTCGATTACCCGGGGAAGGTCCCCGGGGTGTTTGCCGTTCAGTATCTGCCTAGCGAGAAGTCCCGCGGCCCTGCCCTGGCTGAAACCGGAGACACATTTCCCTCCAAGGAGCCCTTTGCCCACGAAAGAACCCGAGCGGCCGAAGACCGGGACCGGCGACAGCCTCAGGATCCTCGAAGCGTCCTGCGCCGAAACGGGCCTGCCCTCAGCGTCCTGCCAAAGGGATATAAAGAACACGATGCTGTCCCGGGGAAGCGCCGGCATTGTCTCGAGGATCCGTGAATAGGAAAGGTCGCCCAGTGTCTCCACCGCCACCCGGGGATAACCGGCCCTTATTATCCGCGTCAGCTCTTCAAAGCGTTTGAGGTTCTCTCTTGTCCGGTCGTGCACAACGTAGACCGTCCGTGTCTTGGGCCTCACCCGGAAGGCAAACGCCAGCGTTTCCTGGAAATCGTCCTCTTCGAGCACACCGACGACATTGTCCCGTCCGGCCACCGGATCCCCGCTGAACCTGTTGACCCCGCAGAACACGATGGGAGCATATACGAAAAGCTCTTTATGATGGGATAAGGCAAACTGAAGGGCGTTATCGTCTGACACGAGGATCACATCGAACCGGATGGCGGCAAACTTCATCGCGTAGATGTCGCGAAGCTTGCGGAGATACCCGGCGGTCTCCGTCTTCTTCGTGTCCATGTATTCCACGTGTACGCCGAGGTCCTCGCGCCCCTGCAAGGCGGATATGTAGCCTTCCATTATGGTCTCGGTCCAATCTGTCCTGTGATAGGAGTGGAGAAAGAGCGCCGTCTTGTGGCGCTCCGCCGCGAGTGCGTCGCACGCGCCGACGAAGAAAAGGAACGAGAGGACCGCGAGCATTACCGTCCCCGCCGGGCCGGTCGCTCACCTTTTCCCCTCCCGCTGAAGGTCCCTATCTGCCGCGCCTGATGTGATGCTCATGCGTTGAGACAATCGCGTAATCCTGTTCCTCGATGAACAATTTACGATCACGGCCGCGGATCGTTCCTCATGCCCTGCATCATAGCACTCTGAAGCGATGCTCTGGACAAACCTTATGATACTTATCGGCTGTTCCGCAAGAGAAATTAACACGGTGACCCCGAAGGGCGGTTTGCCCGTTGCCAGTGTTAGCAGGTTAACAGAAACAGGGGGTCAAGGCCGGTTATGCTGGAGAAGGAATTGCAGTTCTCGGGGATCAGCCGACGTGATGCTGCCGGTGAGGGCGGTATGCCGATGGCTGCACCGGTCTTCCCGATTATGGTTCCCGTCCATCTCCATCCTCGATCAGACTTGCATTTTAGGGGATGACAACGTACCATTGTTCTTAAGCGGGGGTTACAACCGCGGATGAACGGCCGGGAGAGGCAACGTGGATAATGCTCCTATCGTCTATGGCAGGTCCGTGATCTGAAACATAAGGCATACCTGCGCCGTCGACTTGTTGAAGCACATTGGATTCCAATCCGGAGGTGAATTATATGGTGCATTACGCATGGATCATCGCTTTCACCGGTACCCTTGTCACCATCCTGGCCCATGGCTTCGGCAGGATGTCCTATTCGGTGATACTGCCTCCCATGAAAGACGGCCTCATGCTCAACTACACTCAGCTTGGTTCCATCGCGACAGGCAATTTCATCGGCTATCTCAGCCTCGCCATCATAGGCGGCTTTCTCGCCGCCCGGTTCGGTGTGAGACGGGTCGTTTTCGTTTCTCTCCTCGTGATAGGCGTCAGCCTTTTCCTTACCGGCCTTGCCGACTCCTTTTCCTTTGCCTTCGTGATGAGGCTCATAGCGGGGCTCGGTAATGGAGGGAGCTACGTTCCCATCATGGCGCTGCCCGCCGCCTGGTTCATCATGAAGAAAAGGGGCCTCGCAACCGGGATCGTGTCTGCCGGCATCGGTACGGGGCTCTTCCTGGCGGGCATCATCCTGCCGCCCATCATCTCGCACTTCGGAAAGGACGGGTGGCGCTACGCCTGGTATTTCCTTGGCATCGCTGTCTTCGTCCTCGCGTTCGTCTGCTACGCTTTCTTGAGGAACAATCCGGCGGAGAGAGGCCTTTCCATGTACGGCGGCACGGAAGAGCAGAAAGGCGGTCCCAGGGTTACCCTCTTCTCGGCTTTCAAAGACGTCGTTGTCGAATCGGAGATCTGGAAGCTCGGAATGGTCTATTTCATGTACGGCTTCTCCTACATCATATATCTCACTTTCTTCGTCGCCTTCCTTACCAAAGAGATGGGCATAAGCCCCATCGCCGCAGGCAGGATCTTCGCGGTTCTCGGCATCTTCAGCATCTTCTGCGGCGTCATATACGGCTGGATATCCGATGTGCTCGGAAGAAGGTACGGTTCCATGATCGCTTACCTCACCCTGGCCCTCTCCTACGTCATCTTCGCCTTCTGGAAGGACACCACCGGTTTCTACGTGTCGGCGGTCGTCTTCGGCATCGCCGCCTTCTCGATCCCGACCATCATGGCCGCGGCATCGGGGGACGCCGTGGGCGGGCGGCTCGCCCCTGCCGGCCTCGGGTTCATAACCCTCTTCTTCGGGATAGGCCAGGCCCTTGGCCCCCTGGCGGGAGGCTACATCAAAGACGCCACGGGAACCTTCACCAACGCCTTTCTCCTCTCGGCCGGCATCTCACTGCTCGGCGCCTTCGGCTCCCTCATCCTCAAGAAGAAAACCTGACGGCTTTCTTCTTGAGGATCCGTCTCAGGTCTCAGGTCGCAGGTCTCAAGTTCCAGGCAAAAGACGGAAAGACAGCGCAGGGTCTTCCCCGGACTGAAACCTGGAGGCTAAAATGGTTTTTTCGTCTTTAGCCTGAGGCTTGAGACCTGCGACCTGAGACTGCTCTTCTTTGTCTTGACACGTCGGCGCCGCTTTGCTACTGTGTTGTTGCCTCATGCGTGAGTGCGGGAGATCGAATGGCCACCGCGAAGAAGACTGCCCAGCAATGGTTCCTTGAAGCCTACCATCACCACCTGCTCGAACAGTCCATCGACAAGGCGATCAAGGCGTACAAGAAGTGTATACAACTCGACCCCGCCTACACGGACGCCTATGTCAATCTCGGGCTCATCCACCTCAAGCGGGAACAATATGAGAAGGCCCTGCAGTATTTTGCGCGCGTGACCCAGCTGGAGCCGGACAATATAGAGGCATACATCAACCTCGGCTATGCCTACGAGAAGATGGACCGTTTCGGGAGCGCGAAACAGATGTACGAACACTCCCTGAAGATAGATCCCCGGCACATGGAAGCTTTCATCAACCTTGCCAATATCGCCGAGATGCAGGCCGACTACAACGGGGCCATCGAGCTGTGGAAAAAGGCGATCGAGGTCGACCCCAACGCCGCCCAACCACATTTTTTCCTGGCTTCCACGTACGACCGGCACGACATGTTCGATGAGGCCATCGCGGAATATGAACAGACCCTTGCCATCGACCCCCACCATCTGAAGGCGCTGTTCAACCTCGGGCGTCTGTACATCCAGCAGGGCGAACCGAGAAAGGCCTTCGATGCCTTTGCCCGTGTCGTCGAACTGAACGGCGACAACACGGCGGCATGGAATTACCTGGGATATATCTACGAGACACTCGGGAGCATCGATCACGCCATCTTCGCATACAGCAATTCCCTCATCATCAACAACTACCAGGAAGATGCCCACTATAACCTGGCGAGGCTGCAGTACCTCCAGTACCGTTCCAGTCCCGACCCGGCGATGCTGGACGGGATAAGAAGCAGGCTCCTCTACGTCACCTCGGTGAACCCCAAGCACCGCGAGGCCAAACAACTCCTCGGCATGATCCAGCTCCACAGAACCAGGGAAGAAAAGACGGTTTAAAAGTTCCAGAGTTCAAAAATTCAAAAGAAATGGCCCCCGACGGTTATCGGGGGCCATTATTGTTCGACTCAAACCCTTGACCCTTTGAACTCTGGAACCTTCTTTTCAGGCTTCCAGCCTCTTCATGATGACGGTCAGTATCTCGCTCCAGATGGAAACGGGGTCGACCGTCGGCGACGCCGTGAGCTGGGGGTTCTTCTCCAGTGTCTGTGCGGCCAGAACGCCAGCGACCTTTCTCTTCTGATCGACACCCGCACCCATTGTCTGTTCTGCGATGTGCTGAGGGATCTCTATTCTGATCCTGCATCCCGCGATGACCGCTACATCGGGCTCGGCCTCCGCCTGTTCCTGAACATCTTCCGCAAATGTCTGAGCATGCGGTGCCGACATCTCCTGGGGTGGTGGTGGCGCAGGAGAAGGCGGCGGCGCTGCCATCACGGGCCTTTCCGGGGGCGGAGGTGGAGGTGGAGGCGGAGGTGGAGGCGGAGGAGGAGGCGGTGGTGGCGGAGGCGGAGGAGGAGGCGGTGGTGGCGGAGGCGGAGGAGGAGGCGGTGGTGGAGGCGCTGCCATCACGGGCTTCTCGGGTACCGGCGGAGGAGGCGGTACGATCTCTTCGGTCTCTTCTTCTGCCTCAACCGGCTTGGACACTGCCTCGGGCTCCGGCCCGATCTTTTCGGCCGCAGGCCCGACTTCCTCTTTGAACCTCAACCCTCTTTCTTCCCCCGGTTCCTCAGTGACTTCCCTCGCGGCCTCAGCGGACACCGGCTCCTCTTCTTCTGCCGCAGTGACCACAGGGGGAGGCGCGACCGACTCCTCAGCCACCTCGGGCGCTGATTCCAACTCCTCTGTGGCGGTCTCCTGTACCTTCATGGCAGGACCGGCAAAGAACGGGCCCGTTGGAACTGACATCGGGGCAAACGGCGGCGTCTCTTCCGGTACTGGCGGTACCGGAGGCGGCGGCGCCATAACGGGCTTCTCGGGTACCGGCGGAGGTGGTGGAGGTGGCGGTGGAGGCGGCGCCATAACGGGCTTCTCGGGTACCGGCGGCGGTGGAGGAGGTGGCGGTGGAGGAGGTGGCGGTGGCGGCGCTGCCATCACGGGCTTCTCGGGTACCGGCGGAGGCGGCGGAGGTGGCGGCGCTGCCATCACGGGCTTCTCGGGCGGCTGCGGCATGGCGGCGGGCGGTGCCTCTACGACAGGCGGCTCCACCGCCTTTACCTTCCTCACAGGCCGTTCCTTCATGCCCCGCTTCTGTACCGCAGGCCCCGTCATCTTCAGGAAACGCTGACCGATCTGCTGAACAATGTCTCCGGTGATGACGTCAAAGTTGTTCGTCTCCCCCGCCTTCAGGCACAACTTGGCTATCTTGTTGATAAGACGGGGCACCCCGTTCTCGGAGTACTGGTAGAGCCGCCGGACGGCGTCATCCGTGAAAACCTGCCTCGCGGCACCCGCCATTTTCAGACGGGTATCGACATAGTTCCTGACAAGCTCCTCGCTGTCCATCTTTTCGATCCTGTTGTACGTACCGATACGCTGGAACAGGTTCGCTCTCTTGGGGTGCTCCAGCCTCTTGGCGAGCTCCATCTGCCCCGCAAGGACTATGGTGAAGAGGTTTCTCGTGTCGTCCTGCATGTTCGTGAGAAGCCGCAGGCTCTCGAGATTCGTCGGCGATATGGCATTGGCCTCGTCGATAAAGACAAGGACCTTCTTCCCTTCGTCGGCCGTTTCAAAGAGAAGCTTGTTGAACACCTCGAGAAGCTCCGTTTTCCCGCGGATCTCACATTCCTTGCCCGTCAACTGACCTATGATCTCGCGGAGTATCTGGACGAAGGACATGTCCGGGTTCGTCACAAAGGCTATCTTGTACTTGCTCTGGTCAAGCGAGTCGAGAATGAGGCGCAACGACAACGTCTTGCCAAGACCCACGTCGCCCACGATCACCGTGAGGCATTCATTTCCCTCCTCGATGGCGAAGAGTGTCTCCGCAACGGTGTTTTCCACTGAGAGATGAGAATCAACATACATCGACGGGTCCGGCACATTGTCGAAAGGCGGCTTTTTCAAGCCCCAGTACTCGGTGTACATGTGTTGTGTCCTCCTTCTGCCAGGCAACAGGCACTACCTGCCCGATCTCCGCCAGACAGCGTGATCGCTGTTTCGTTACATCTGCAGACTGCTGCTCAAATAATCCACAACGTCCTCCAGGAGAAACCGCCTGAGCTTCCCTATCTTGTAGCTCTTGATCTCCTTCTCCTTCACCAGGCGGTAAAGCATGCTCTTGCTTATCTGGAGCATCGTGGAAACATCGCTGGGATTCAGCATACGCGTGGTATAGACGGGTTTGAAATGGAAATTGAACGCCGTGCTCCCGTCGGCTGTCTGTTCCATGGACATCTTGACCCCGTGATGCTTGCCGCTCAAGAGGTCCTTTATGCAGTTCATGGACTGGACGATCTCGGATTGCTGGGGACTCAGCTGAATGGAAAAGATCTGCTCCTCTTCTCCGGCCACTTCCTTGAATATCAGGTGGTCTCCGTCCTGGATGTTGAAGCTCTCAGGTGAACCTGCGGCAGGAGCGGGGGCCAGTACTTCAGGGATCTGTTCTATCTCGGTGACCTCCTGGTCCCGGACCGGATTCGTGACAGGTGGAGCCGCGTGGATCTCAACAACAGGATCCTGAGTCGCCTGCGCTGTCGTCTTTCTCCTTTTGACTATGCAAATCTTTTCCATGACTCCCCTTCGAGATATGGCATTTAATACATCATTATCGCCTGCTTTGAAAAACGCTTTACTTCACTATTAAAACCGATATTTATGTGCATTCTATATCAATTTACTTCCAAAAACAGGACTGACTACATTAGAACTTATTCCAAAAAAGGTGTCAATCAAATTCCCCAAGCCCGTGCACATTGCTTTTCTCCGGGAATGGGTCTAGAATAGAAACTGCCAAATATTACGAAACTCACAGACCCCATGGAAGCCACCACCTCGACGGCAAAAGATAAGGATTCCGGCATCAAAGAGATCGTGCGATCCCTGGGGCTCGTCTTCGGGGACATCGGGACGAGCCCCATCTATACTATGACGATCATATTCCTGCTGATGAAGCCCACGGAGGCGAACGTCATCGGGGTGCTTTCGCTTATCTTCTGGACAATAACGGTCCTCGTGAGCATCGAATACGGGTGGCTCGCGATGAGCCTCGGTGAGAAGGGCGAAGGGGGCGCGTTCGTGCTCAGGGGCATATTGGTGCGCCTTCTGAAGAAGACCCGCTCCATGGTCTTCGTCACCATTATCACTTTCATCGGCGTTTCCCTCCTCGCCGGGGACGGCGTGATAACTCCCGCCATCAGTATCCTGAGCGCCGTCGAGGGCATACTCCTCATACCGGGTTTCAGCGGAACACGGCAGACGACGCTCATCGTCATCGCCGGGATCATTGCCATCATACTCTTCGCCTTCCAGAAGAAGGGTACGGACAAGGTGGCCGGCGCATTCGGTCCCCTCATGGTGTCCTGGTTCCTGACACTCTCGCTGTCCGGCATCCTGTCCATCGCACACACCCCCTCGGTCCTCAAGGCCGTGAACCCCTGGTACGCGGCGCGATTTCTCTGGAACGAGGGCATTACCGGCTTCTTTGTCCTTTCGGAGGTCATCCTCTGCGCAACGGGGGGTGAGGCATTGTACGCGGACATGGGGCACCTTGGCCGCAAACCCATCATACGCGCCTGGTATTTCGTCTTCTTCGCACTGGTCTTAAGCTACCTCGGACAGGGTTCGTTCATCCTGCGTCATCAGGGCGGCACGTCGAACGCGCTCTTCGGGATGGTCCTCAGCCAGTCCGTTGTCCTCTATGTGCCCTTCCTTGTCCTCAGCATCATCGCCACGGTCATCGCGTCGCAGGCCATGATAAGCGGTATGTTCTCCATAGTCTACCAGGGGATCAACACGAGGCTCCTCCCCATGTTCAAGGTGGAATACACCTCACCGAGGCTCCGTTCCCAGATATACATCGGTTTCGTCAACTGGTTCCTCCTTCTCTCGGTTCTCTTCATAATGGTCGAGTTCCGCGAGTCACACCGCCTGGCCGCTGCCTATGGCCTCGCCGTCACGGGCACCATGGCGCTGACGGGGATCATGATGACGGCAATATTCCACCTGCGCCGGGAATGGTTCAAGATGACCGTCGCCATCCTGGTCACGGTTGTCGACTTCGTATTTCTCATCTCGAACACTTACAAGATACCCCACGGCGGGTACTGGTCCATCGTCATCGCCCTCATTCCCCTCCTTGTCATGCTCGTGTACACAGCGGGCCAGCGCAGGCTCTACCGCCGGATTCGGCCCCTCCCGCTTGACGTGTTCCTGGAGAGCTATAGCCAGGTCTATCGCGAGCTCAACAAGATCAGTGGGACCGCCCTGTACTTCGCCCGTGATCCCCAGATGGTCCCTCCTTACATTGTCCACACCATGTTCAGAAACCACATCATCTATGAGACAAACGTTATTGTCTCCATAAAGACCCTCGATCAGCCCTTCGGGGTGAAGAGTTCATTCCAGGAGACGCTGGCCGATGGACTCGAAGCGTTCAAGATAGAGATGGGATACATGGAGGTCGTCAAGATCGAGGAGATCATGAAGGCGGCGGGGATCAACGAGAAGGTCATTTTCTACGGTCTTGAAGAGATAGCGACGGACAGGCCCCTGTGGAAGGTGTTCGCGACCTTGAAGAGACTGACCCCGCCCTTCATCCAGTTCCACGACCTCCCCCTGAACAAACTCCACGGCGTCGTCACCCGCGTCGAAATGTGATCCCGGGATTAGAATGCTCCCTTGCCGCGACGGGACATCGACCGGCCGGTGACCGTAGCTGTTGCAATTATCGGTGATAATGTAATAGCATTTCACCCAACACGTAAAGGCCATGCCAAGCGATCTATTGCTTTCGATAAGACTGTATGCGTCCCGGCGTCTCACACCCGCGCGCATATTCATCCTCGGGTTCATTTTTATCATAGTCGTCGGGACCGTACTGCTGCTCATGCCGTCAAGTGCCCGCCCGGACCGTCTCAGTCTTGTTGACGCACTCTTCACGTCAACGTCAGCGGTCTGTGTCACGGGTCTCGCGGTCATAGACATAGGCAAGGACCTCTCGTTGAGCGGACAGACGATCACGCTCTTCCTCATGCAGGCGGGCGGCCTGGGCATCACGACATTCTCCGTCCTCTTCCTGGGAATGATGGGTTTCGGGATCTCGGCAAAAAGCAAAGATATCGTCCAATCGACGTTCGTCCATTCCCCCGGCGTCGATTTCCTGCATATCCTCCGGTCTGTCGTCGTTTACACCGCTGTCATCGAAGCGGCCGGGGTGGCCATCCTCTTTCTCTGTTTCGTGGAAGGGTCCAGTGCCGGCACAGCCATCTGGAGGGCCGTCTACCACGCGATATCGGCCTTCAACAATTGCGGGTATTCGATCTTCCCGGACAGCCTCATGTCCTACCGCGATCACCCTGGCGTCAACCTGACGATCATGTCCCTTATCATCGTCGGCGGGATCGGGTTCATCGTGATCCACGAGATCCTCGAGCACAGCAGGGATCCGCGAAAGAGGCTCTCGGTGCATACCAGGATCGTCGTCATCACGACCTCTGTCCTCATCGTGGCAGGGGCGGTCCTGATCTATGCCCTAGAGAGAAAATTCATGCTGAAGGGTCTTGGCCTTGAGTCACAGGTCCTCGTCCCTCTCTTCCAGTCCGTCACGGCGAGGACGTGCGGCTTCAACACCATCGACATAGGGGCACTGACCAACGAATCTCTCCTGGTGCTCCTCGTCCTCATGTTCATAGGAGCCTCACCGGGTTCCACGGGGGGAGGGATCAAGACGACGAGCGCAGCCGTGCTCTTCCTGCTTCTCTGGAACCGGCTGAAAGGAAGCACGAATGTCAACGTGTTCAACCGTACCATTCCCGAGGAGACCGTCACGAAGACGATCTCCATCATCTTCGCGTCGGCGTTCTCGATCGTGCTCATCACTTCATTCCTTCTCTTCTCTCCGTCCTCGTCCCTGCCGCCGGACAGGACGCGCCATCTTTTCCTGGAATATCTCTTTGAGGCGGTCTCCGCCTTCGGGACCGTAGGCCTCTCCATGGGTGTCACACCGCAATTGAGCACTACGCACAAGCTCGCCATCATCATCCTCATGTTCGCGGGTCGAGTCGGCCCGCTGACGCTGGCACTCTCGCTGACCCTGGCGTCACGAAAGAAAAGTATCGCCTATGCCGAGGAAACGGTCATGGTGGGTTAGGGAGGAGACATGAAAAAGGTCGTCGTCATCGGCATCGGGATCTTCGGCTTCAACCTGGTCAAGGAACTCTACGAAAGCGGCATGGAGGTCATCGCCATCGACAAGAACAAGGACATGGTGCAGGAGATAGCCGACTTCTCCACGAAGGCGATAGTGAGTGACGGGTTGGACAGGAATATACTGGAGTCGCTGGGCCTCAGGGAAAACGACGTCGTCGTCGTGTCCTTCGGCGAGGACCTTGCGGCCAGCACGCTCATCACCCTCCACCTCAAGCAGATGAAGATCAGGGACATCATCGTCAAGGCGCCGAATGTCGAATACAAGCAGGTCCTGGAGAGCGTCGGGGCGACAGAGGTCATAATCCCCGAGAAGGAGATGGCGAGCAAGGTCGCCAGAAGCCTCATATCCCCCAATATCCTCGATTATATACCTCTTGCGGCGGACTACATCATCGGTGAGATCGCCCCCCCCGCCGCCTTCCAGGGAAAGACCCTGGCGGACGTGCACCTGAGGAGCAAACACAACATCAACGTCATAGCCATAAGGGACACGCTGACCGACACGGTAAGGATGGTACCCCCCAATTACGTGATCAAGGACAGCGAGATCCTCATAGTGATCGGCAAATCCAGGGATATCGACAGGATACAATGAGCCTTGCGGAGACGTGTGATTGCTCTTGCGTTTCATTCTATAAACCTATGTGTCACCAGGTAGAAAAGACTTGACATACAGTACCCCATCCATGTAACAATAGTGCTCAATTAGCTATTCATCCAGCCGAACCTGTCCTTCGGTTGATATCGCATAACCTTTCGAATGACGAGAAGGAACGACGATATGGCATCCCTGCTTGACAATATCATAGCACTGGAACAGGAGGCGGATGGCCTCATCGAAGCCGCCCACGCTCAGTCCAAAACGATCCTCGCATCAGTCGACGACGAGCTCTCCCGGTACCGCGCGGAACTGACGGCCGAGCTCGAAGCCCGCCTCGCCGAGTTCAGGGCCGACGTGGAGAAGAGATTCGAGGAGTCCCTCGCGCGGGCGTCCGGGCAACATGCCGAAAGACTCCGGGCGATCAGGGAACTGCCCGAAGAGTTCTCCACCCGTGAGGTCAGCAGGATACTCGACAGGTTCAACAACTGGTAAAGGTATGGCAATAGACCCCATCAAGAAGCTGACGATCCTAAGCCCCATGCACAGCAGCAAGCGCCTTCTGCGCACCGTCAGCGCCCTTGGCATCGTCGACGTCACGGATGCCGGCGAAGGTCTCGAAGATACAGCCTCCCCCATGAAGATCAAGGGTGTCCCCACGGAGGACATCGACGACGTACTCCACAAGATAGACGCCATACTCAATCTCCTGAAGACCTACGCACCCGAAGAACAGGGGTTCTTCCAGGGCCTCACTCCGGTCCCCCAGATAATCGACAGGCAGGAGCTCAAAGAGGCGACGGAGAACTACGATCTCGGCGCCCGCTCCCGCCAGGCAAGCGAGCTCGACGAAATACTCAGGCGCAGCGAACGCGCAAAAGGCGACATCGAGAACCGCCTGACCGCGCTCTTGCCCCTGTGCGACCTGTCGTTCGCGATGGAGGATTTTCACCGTCCCCGGCGGGTCCGTCTAATCTTCGGCCACCTGCCCCGCAAGAACCTGGAGCACCTCTCAAGCCCGGCATCTCCCTGGACGGATATCGCGTGGGAACTCATCAAAGAGGGGCCCGACACCTGCGGGACGTACGCCTCCGGGTTCACACCCGCTCCGGGCGGACGGAGAACCGCGAACAAGGACACCGTCAGGATACTCATTGCCGCCCTCGCGGATGACGTGGACGAGGTAAAGGACAGGCTGTCCCGGCTTTCCTTCATTGAAACGGACCTTCCCGACTTCTCCGGAACGATAAGCGACCATGTCATGGCCCTCCAGGAGGACCTGCTGCAGTTGTCCGCGACCATCGATGAGACCCTCACAAAGGTCATGGGGCTTGCCTCAGACCGACGCACTCTTATCATCCTCAAGGCGTTCTGGACGGCTGCCAGGAACGAGCGCCTGGCGTTGACGAAGACCCTCGGCGGGAAATGGGTCCATCTTCTCACCGGGTACATACGGGCCCGGGATGTCGAGCGTCTTCAGACTACCTTCGCCAAAGAGTTTCCTGACTCAGTGATCATCCTCGACGATCCTTCCGAGGATGAGAACGTGCCGGTGAGCCTCTCCCTTCCGAAGGTTTTCCGGCCGCTCTCCCTGCTGGTGGAGATGTTCGGCCTGCCGCCGTATCGCAGCTTCGACCCGACACCTTATCTGCACATAAACTTCTATCTCTTTTTCGGCATATGCTTTTCCGACGTGGGATATGGCCTCATGCTCATCGCCACCTCCCTCTACCTCATAAAAAGAACGAAGCAATACCAGGGTGTGGCGGATTTCGGCCGCATCCTTCTCGGCGGCGGCATCAGCACCGTCATCTTCGGGGCCCTGCTTGGGTCCTGGTTCGGCGACCTTTACATGGAAAAGTATCTCGGCGAGAACAACCTCCTCATGCGCATACAATCCTTCTTCGTGGTTCTCGACCCTATAAGCAAGACGATCTATGCCCTGCTCCTCGCCCTTTTGATCGGCATTCTGAACCAGTTCTACGGAATCGCCCTCAGGATGTACGGCGCGATCAGGAACGGAGACTGGAAGAGCGCCATCTTTGACGGCCTCTTCTGGTACCTGGCGCTCCCCGGCCTGCTTATACTCGTCAGCAAGCTTTTCATCGACACACCGCCGACCCTCTATCGGACCGGCCTCGCGCTGTTCGGCACCGGGGCGCTCGGGCTCATCCTGACGCAGGGGAGGGACATGAAGGGCCCCGTCGCCCGCATCCTCGGCGGGATCGTGAGCCTCTACGGGATCGTGGGAAGCTACGGGATCACCGCCTTCATCGGCGATGTCCTCTCCTATTGCCGCCTGCTTGCCCTCGGTCTCACAACGTCGATCGTGGGAACGACCTTCAACATGCTCGGCGGCCTCTTGAGAGACATTCCTTATGTGGGACTCTTCTGTTTTATCCTTATCGTCGTCGTGGGCCATCTTTTCAACTTCGTCATCAGCCTTCTGGGCGCCTTCGTCCACTCGATGCGTCTCATATTCGTTGAGTTCTTCGGACGGTTCTATGACGCCGGGGCGCGGCCCTTCCGGCCGCTCGGGTTCGACTCGCCCCTGTGCGAGATGAAAAAGGAAGCCACAAAAAATGGATAATCACAAAAACTTTGGAGGAAGAATACAATGACCCCAGAATGGATCGAGATTGGTCGTGGTCTTTGCTATGCGGGGGCAGGCCTCGCCTTTGGTCTGGCGGGAGCCGGTTCGGCCTGTGGGATCGCCATCGCCTCCCATGCCGGAGCGGGAGTAATGCGCGAAAAACCGGAGCTTTTCGGGCGCATGCTCATCATGATAGCCTTGCCGGGCACGCAGGGATTCTACGGCTTCATCGCCGCCATCCTCATCATGACCCAGACGGGCCTCATCGGAGGGGGGAACCTCAAGATATCCCTTGGGACCGGTCTCGCGCTCTTCTTTATCGGCCTCGGCGACGGCATTGCCCAGCTCGTCTCCGCCATCAAGCAGGGAGAGGCATCGGCGGCAGGCATAGCCCTCATCGCGAGACGGCCCGAATCGGCGGGACGGGCCATCCTCTTTCCCGCGTTCGTCGAGACCTACGCCGTCGTGGCCCTTCTCGCCACGATCCTCTTCATAATCTTCCTCACGCAACCCTCTGTGCTGCAGCTTTTGCCACAGTAGACGGATAAAGGAGCCAGACGGGGCCATGAGTCTTGACAAGATCAAAGATGCGGTGTTGAAGGCGTCGAGGACAGAAGCGGAACACATCAATGCCGCCGCCACGAAGCAGGCGAAGGAAAAGCTGGAGATCCAGAAGGAGAACCTGCGGCGGGAATTCGAATACCAGTTCCAGGCACGTTCCCGTCTCATCGAGGAGGAGTATGCCCGGAAACTGGCCCACTTCCAGGGAAATGCCGGGAAGGAGTACCTCGAAGCGAAGAACGCCTCCCTTCGAGCCATCTTCGACAGGGCCCGCCAAACGGTGCTCGCCTGGTCTGCGGACGAGTACGGACGGGTGATGAAGGTGCTCCTCGAAAGGGTGGCCCGCGGGCGGAAAGGACGGATACGGATCCACCCGGACGACAGGGAAGTGTTCTCGAAACTCCTCACGGGCATCACTGAGGGCGGCGAGGGGACAGCGGTTAAAATCGACGATGGTTCTCTTTCGGAAAGGGGCGGCTTCATCTTCATAAGCGATGATTTTGAGGTGGACGCAACGATAGGAACGATACTTCAGGACATAGAGCGATCGCCTCTGCCCGAGATCGCCGAGGACCTTGCACGTACATGAGACTGTCTGCAGGCTACATGATACCTTTCATCAAGAACCGCCCCGACTGGGGTTTCGTCTGCGGCAGGATAAGCGCCCTCGAGGGAAGGCTGCTGCCGAGGGAATTCTTCACCCTCATCATAGAGATGCATCACACGGAGGACGTGTACCAGCACCTTCAGGGGACACTCATCGAGGACTATCTCGATCCCGGCGTCCCCTGGGACGATTTCAGCGCCATTGCCGACGAATGTTTCTACGACCTCGCCACATCGATCAGGGCCGAGTGCCCTTCACCCGTTCCCGCCGACCTCTTTCTCATACGGAACGACTATCTCAATATAAAGAGCGCTCTTTCCGGTATAGACAGCCGCTTTCTGCCGGGCATGATCAGGGAGCAGATAATAGGCGCCGTTCTCGATGGTGACTATGCCGACCTGCCTTCCCCCTTCAGGGACCGGATCACCGGCGCGGGAATAGATGTCGGCGAGCTCGATGAATCCATGTCCGACATGTTCGTCGATGGGGCGTACCTTCGCCACCTGCTCATGCTGGCCGACGAGATCGACAGCCCCCTCATTCGCTCCTGCGTCCAGGAGCGCGTCCTGGGACATGCTGTTTCGTCCCTGTGGCGCGTCCTCAGACAGGGTCGCGACCTGAAACAGGTTGTCGATCTTTTCCTGCCCGTGGGAGAGGAAAGCCCCCTGATCATGGACCTGGCAGGTGCGCCGGACCCCGCCACGTGGCCGGAGCTGGTCGGGGGGGAGATCGGAGACCAACTGGCCCGGGCTCTCCAGATGCCCTACGACGACCAGATCTCCACGTTCGAGCTGAAGGTGACGAATTTCGTCCTTCACCTGTCCGCCTTCGCGCGCCTCGAAACGTCAGGACCGGAACGGGTCTTTGCCTTCCTCATGGCGCTCGAGGCGGAGATGCAAAACCTGAAGCTCGTCGTCACGGGAAAGATCAACAGGATAAGCGAGGATATCCTGGGTCCGCGATTGAGGTATATCTATGGCTAAGGCCTGCATCGTCGGGGAGAAACACTTGATCCTGGGCTTCAAGGGCATCGGGTTCGAGATCGTGGCCGTGGCGGAACCGGAGGACCTCGCCGAGGAGCTCTTCATGCTTTCGCGCAGGAGCGACATAGGGCTCATACTCGTCACCGAGAGCATAGCGGCCGAGGCACCGGGGGTGGTCGAGGAATTCCGTACCCGGAGCGACGTCATTCTCACGGTGGTCCCCATGTACGAAGACAGCCCGAGGACAGGGTACAACGAGATGAGAAAGGCCATCGAACGCTCCATGGGCATAGACCTTTTCAAGAAGGAAGAAGAAGAGACAAGTGAACAGGAATGAGGGATGACAGGATGGATGGAATGAAGGGAGAGGTGATAAAGGTCTCGGGACCACTGGTGGTTGCCAGGGGCCTTTCGGGCGCGCGCATGTTCGAGATGGTCCGCGTCGGGGAACTGGGGCTCTTCGGCGAGATCATCGAGATCAAGGGAGAGGAATACTCGATACAGACGTACGAGGAGACGGAGGGCATAGGCCCCGGTCAACCCGTCGTACGCACCGGTGAGCCGCTCAGCGTCGAGCTGGGGCCCGGCCTTATCCGCTCCATCTATGACGGCATACAGAGGCCTCTCGATGTTCTCGCGCAGGATTTCGGGGAGTACATCGTGAGGGGAACCCAGCGCCCCGCCCTCGACAGGTCAAGGAAATGGGACTTCGTTCCTCTGGCCCGCGTCGGCGATGTCGTGAAAGGGGGTGACATCCTGGGGACTGTCCAGGAGAGCGCCCTTGTCAGCCACAAGATCATGGTCCCGCCGGGCAAGTCGGGGACCGTGGGAAGGATAGCTCCCGTGACGGGGAACGTGGATACGGAGGTTGCCGTCATCCAGAGCCCCGAGGGCCCCTTCGGCGTGACGATGGTCCAGAGATGGCCCGTTCGCGACCCGCGCCCGACGAAGCGGAAGGTCCCACCCACACAGACCATGACGACGGGCCAGCGCATCATAGACATGTTCTTCCCCATAACGAAGGGCGGCACCGCGTGCGTCCCGGGGCCTTTCGGAAGCGGC
>MVQP01000051.1 GCA_002067235.1 Syntrophorhabdus sp. PtaB.Bin047 | reverse complement strand
TGATGAAGAACAAAGCAACATGGGCGGAGGCCCGTTCATGAAAAAGAAATCAATTGACATTCAACACAGTTGCTGGAACGGGTCCTCAGTCTATCCACCTCACGAAGTTCTCCAGGTCTTCCCGGGGGGAGGTGAACTCGTTGATGGGGCTCGCCGGGTCGGCGTAACCGAGGGCCGCGCCAATCACCACGTCCTTGTTGTCGGGGATGTTGAGCATCTCCTTGATGTCATCCTCATAGGCGTTGATAAGCCCGATGGGGCACGTGGAGAGCCCGAAGTTGTGAGCAATAAGGACGAAATAGCCCAGGGCGATCCCGATATCCACCAGACGGGCCTCGGAAAAGGCATTGTCGAGGCAGAAGATGACCGCTGCGGGGGCGCCGTAGAAGTTGCAGCTGCCCTCGTTGACAAAGCGGTTGAAATCCTGCCCCATCTTTTCCAGGTAGGGGTTCATCAGTATGAAGGATTCGGCCCCCCTTTTCTGGAACTCCGCTGAAAGGGGCTTCACGTTCCCGGGACTGCAGGAGATCTGCTTTTCACGGTAGAGCTTCACCAACCTGCGGCTCAGCCTCTCCTTCTCCTCGCCCATGACCACAATGAATTCCCAGGGTTGGAGATTGATGGCCGAGGGTGCGCGGACCACGAGGCCCAGTATCTCCTCGATCTGCTGTCTCGAGACCGCATCGGGTTTGAATGCCCGCACACTTTTCCTCACCTTGATGGTTTCGATGAGATCCATGGGATCGATCCTCCTCGTTCTGGAACCTGCGGACGCCTATACCGCGAATTCCGTTTCTCTTGTTGATGCCGTAACTGTCGCCCGATGGACGATCCTTCCATACTCATTGACGAGGATACTGTCTACAAGGTCCTTCGCTGCACTCTCGCAGAGCCAGTCGGGCAAGCCCGACACGGCATGGATCAAGAGACACGCCAGGGTGGTCTCGCTCTCGATCCTGTCCTTGTTAGATCGCTTCCAGAGCCACCGGCGCGTGAGGGCCTCTCTGTCATCCTTCACGATCACCTCGCCCTTTTCCGCCACCTCCTGCTCACCCATATCCATGGGGATAAAGGTTTCCGTACCGGCGGCGAAGGTGAGGCTGATGTTGCCGTCCACGCCGCTGATGGAGTGCCCGCTGATGGGAACGAGGTACTTGAGGGCTATCGAATTGTAGAGGTCAACAATGGGGTTGAAACGCGGGAACGGCCCCCCTTTGAGGGCCCGCCTGAGAAGGGACTCTATGAAACTTGGATACTTCGTTGGGGCCATGCCCATCTTCTTGAAGGCTTCCCGCCAGGCCTTTATGTTCGGATGGTCCTGCAGACGTTCAAAAGAAAAATGGACTCTCAGGTCGTCAACGACTTCCTCGAGTCCATCTTCGCCATACCTTATGTTGTCAATCTCGCAAACAACCACACCGACCTGCATTGCAGGAAAAAGGCTGAATAGCCCCTCGTCGATGGTGAAGACCATTATATTTTCTTGGACGCCACGCCTATACGGGCAATCGCCCGAAGCAGTGCCATTTCCATCATCCGGTATTCCGCATGATCATAGGCCATCGTCTTCAAGAGGGTTTCGGCACGTTCCATTGCCTTCTTCGCCCGTTCAACATCGATTTCTTTCGAGGTCTCTGCGGTGTCTACAAGCAATGTCACCTTGTCATCAACCACCTCGGCAAACCCGCCGCTCGATGCAATATAGGTGGTCTCCGATCCTTTCCTGTACCGGATCTCTCCAATACGAAGGGTGGTGAGGAACTGGGTGTGGCCCGGCATAATACCGAACTCACCCTCGGCTCCCGTGGCCTCCACCACGTCGACTTCATCCTTGACAACTGTTCTCTCAGGGGTAATTATCTCAAGGTTGAGCATAACGTTCTCTTATTCTCCCATGAACTGCTTCGCTTTTTCAACAGCCTCTTCGATCGTACCCACCATGAAGAATGCCTGCTCGGGAAGCTCGTCGTGTTTGCCTTCGACGATCTCTTTGAATCCCCTGATCGTATCCTTCAGTGCAACGTACCGACCCGGCTGACCCGTGAAGACCTCTGCAACGAAGAACGGCTGGGAGAGGAACCTCTGGATCTTCCTGGCCCTGGCAACAGTAAGTTTGTCGTCTTCCGAGAGCTCGTCCATGCCGAGGATGGCGATGATATCCTGAAGTTCCTTGTATTTCTGAAGGACCGCCTGAACATTCCGGGCGACCTGGTAATGCTCTTCTCCGACGATCTGCGGGTCGAGGATACGGCTCGTGGAGTCCAGTGGGTCGACGGCTGGGTATATACCAAGTTCCGAGATCTGACGGGAAAGAACCGTGGTCGCGTCGAGGTGGGCGAATGTTGTCGCCGGCGCGGGGTCGGTCAGGTCATCGGCAGGCACGTAAATGGCCTGAACGGAAGTGATGGAGCCTTTCAGCGTGGATGTGATGCGTTCTTCAAGCTCACCAAGGTCTGTCGCGAGGGTCGGCTGGTATCCGACGGCGGAGGGCATACGGCCAAGCTGCGCCGAAACCTCGGAATTGGCCTGGGTGAAACGGAAGATGTTGTCGATGAAGAGGAGCACGTCCTGGCCTTCCTCGTCGCGGAAGTACTCGGCCGCGGTAAGGGCGGTAAGACCAATCCTTGCACGGGCCCCCGGGACCTCCGTCATCTGTCCATAGATGAGTGCGCACTTGTCGAGAACACCTGAGCCCTTCATCTCGAGCCAGAGGTCGTTTCCTTCCCTCGTACGCTCACCGACACCGCCAAAGACGGATATGCCGCCGTGGTGCTGGGCGATGTTGTGGATCATCTCCATGATAACGACCGTCTTGCCGACTCCAGCGCCGCCGAAGAGGCCGACCTTACCGCCCTTCGGATAAGGCTCAAGAAGGTCGATGACCTTGACGCCCGTCTCGAGAAGCTCGATCTTGGTATTCTGCTGCGTCAGCGAAGGCGCCGGGCGGTGGATGGGGTACGTCATAGCCGTCTTGACGTCGCCCTGGTTGTCGACAGGTTCGCCGACGACATTGAGCACCCTGCCCAGGATCTCCTTGCCAACGGGGATCGATATCTGCCCGCCCTTGTAGACGGCATCCTGGCCGCGCATGAGACCGTCGGTGGTGTTCATCGCGATGCACCTGACCGTATTGTCACCGACATGCTGGGCAACCTCGAGGATGAGGTTCTCCGCCTTGTCGTTGATAGCGGGGTTGGTTACGTAAATCGCGCCGTTTATTGGTGGAAGCTGATCAGGTGGAAACCTGAAATCTACGACCGTTCCAATGACCTGTACAATCTTTCCTCTGACCTCCACGCTGCTCATCTATCTTCCTCCTTAGATTATGTTCCTCGCAAGGCTTCAGCGCCGCCAACGATATCAAGCATTTCGTTGGTTATACCTTCCTGTCTTCTCTTATTGTAGACAAGGGTGAGATACCGCACCATCTCACCGCAGTTGTTCGTCGCGTTCTCCATGGCGCTCATCCGGGCCGCGTGCTCCGACGTCTGGGATTCCACCAGGGCGTAGTATATCTTCGTGCTTATGTAGCGGGGGATGAGGGACCCGACGATCTCCATGCGGTCGGGCTCACATATGTAATCGATATACTCGACCTCCTCGGGGGTTTTGATGGGGATGAATTCCTCGAAGACGATCTCCTGCTTTACCGGGGACGCGAAATATGTGTAGGAGAGATACACCTTGTCGAACTCTCCCGTCAGGTAAAGCTCTATTATCTCCTCGGCCACGGCGTCCACAAGTTCCTGGTCGACCTTCTTGACGTCGACCCAGCTCTTCACGACATCTACTCTTCTCTTGGCGAGATAATCCCGAATCTTCCGTCCGAAGACGTAGACACCCACCCTTTCATAGGTGTCGCGGTTCTGCATCGAGAAGTTCTCTGCCGCCAGAGCCACATTGACATTGAACCCGCCGCACAGACCCCTGTCGGAGCCGATGGAAACGATGAGGACCTTCTTAATCTCTTCTCTCGTCTCAAGAAGGGGGTGGGCATCGGCGGGCATGTTCTTCACGACACGTCCCGTGAGTTCCTCCATCTTCACAGCGTAGTCCTTGATCTTCTCGAGGTCCGTCTGGGCGCGCCTCAGTTTCGAGGCGGAGACCATTTTCATCGTCCTCGTGATGGTCTGGGTGCTATTGACACTTCCTATCTTTCTCTTGATATCTCTTAGCGTCGCCACTGAAAGCTCCCTTTAGTAGGTAAATCCTTCCTTGAATTCGTTGAGCGCCTTCGTAAGCTTCTCTTCGATCGACGCGTCGATGGCCTTCTTCTCCCCGATCTCCTGGAGAATATTGGTATACTTGGAATCCATGAAGCGCGTGAGCTCCGCCTCATACTTCTTGAGAGCGCTCTCGGGATAGGTATCGATGAACCCGTTGGCCGCAGCGTAGAGGAGAACGACCTGTTTCTCGACGGCGATGGGGACGTACTGGCCCTGTTTGAAAAGCTCCGTCAGCCGTGAACCACGGGCAAGGAGAGCCTGCGTCGCCTTGTCGAGGTCGGAACCGAATTTCGCAAATGCGGCCATCTCGCGGTACTGGGCCATCTCCAGCCTGAGCCTCCCTGCCACCTGCTTCATTGCCTTGATCTGTGCGTTGCCGCCGACCCTCGATACCGAGATACCGACGTTGATCGCGGGCCTGACACCGGCGTAGAACAATTCCGGCTCCAGGTAGATCTGACCGTCGGTGATGGAGATGACGTTTGTCGGAATATACGCGGAAACGTCGCCCGCCTGGGTCTCGATGATCGGGAGGGAAGTAAGGGACCCGCCGCCATGGGCGTCATCCCACTTCGCCGATCTTTCGAGAAGGCGTGAGTGGAGATAGAAGATGTCCCCGGGGTACGCCTCACGTCCCGGCGGCCTCCTGAGGAGCAGCGAGAGCTGGCGGTATGCGGCGGCATGCTTTGAAAGGTCGTCGTAGATGATGAGGGCATGCTTGCCGTTGTCCCTGAAGTACTCGCCCATCGCGGTGCCCGCGAAGGGAGCGAGAAACTGCAGGGGAGCAGAGTCGCTTGCCGTCGCCGCGACCACCGTGGTGTACTCCATGGCGCCGTATTCCGTCAACAGGTCAACGATCCTCGCCACGGAGAACCTCTTCTGGCCGATGGCCACGTATATGCAGAAAACATCCTTGCCTTTCTGGTTGATGATCGTATCGAGGGCCACGACGGTCTTTCCCGTGCCGCGGTCGCCGATGATGAGTTCCCTCTGACCCCTGCCGATGGGGATCAGGGCGTCGATCTCTTTGATGCCCGTCTGCAGAGGCTCCTTAACGGGCTGACGTACGACGACGCCGGGTGCCATCTGTTCGACAGGCCGGAACTCCTTCGCGTCGATCGGGCCTTTGCCGTCGATCGGGGTCCCGAGGGCATCCACAACCCTGCCCACGAGGGCCTCGCCGACGGGGACCTGGGCGATCTTTCCCGTTCTTTTCGCGAGGTCGCCTTCCTTTATCTTGTAGTCCTCGCCGAAGATAACGGCGCCGATGTTGTCTTCCTCAAGGTTCTGCACCATACCGGTAATACCGTGGGGCAGCTCAAGGAGCTCGCCGGCCATGGCGTTCTCAAGCCCGTATATCCTTGCGATACCGTCGCCCACCGTCATGATGACACCGGTTTCCTGAAGGTCGATCTCCTTTTCGAAACCCGATATCTTCTGCTCTATGATCCTGCTTATTTCGTCGGCCCTGATCTCCATAGACACTACTCCTTCAGTATATTTTCCTGCAACGTGTGCAGCTGTCTTTTCACGCTTCCGTCTATTATCGTTCCCTTTATGGCAACCCTGACCCCGCCGATAAGGCTCTTGTCCTCCCGCACCGTCAGCAGGACCTCTTTCCCGAGTTTCGCCCCGAGTTCCTTCTCTATCTTTCCCTTCGCGGCATCATCCATGGGGAAGGCCGTCCAAAGGGTGCCCTTGACCCTGCCTTCCTTCTCGTCGACGAGCTCGTTGTAGACATCCCTGATCAGCGAGAGGTACCCCATCCTGTTCTTCTCGAGAAGCATGGTGAACATACTGGCGAGTGGAGAGGAGACCTGAAGCGACTTGAGAACGTCGCTCAAGACCTCACGGCGCTTCTCCACCTCCACGAGGGGCAGCACTATGGCCCTTTTGAGGCGCTCTTCCTTGTCGAAAACACCGAGGACGCCTTCTATCTCGGACTGGTACTCCCTGTATTTTCCGTTCTTCTCACCTACACTGAACAGACCCTTGGCATATCTCTTGGCAATGGATTGGCTTATCAATTCATGCTCCTCAGTTTTACGATGAAGTCTTCCACCAGTTTGTCATGGTCGGACTGGGTGATCTTTTCGGTGATGAGTTTCTCCGCCTGCTCCACGGTGAGACGGGAGATCTCTTCCTTGATCCTCCGGGCCACCTCTTTATTCTCCTGCTCTGCCGTCAGGCGGGCCTGTTCCCGTATTCTTGCCGCGAAGCCCACGGCCTCGTCGATGATCTTCTTCTTTTCCGCTTCCGCTTCCTGCATCGTCTGCTTCTTGAAGGCCTCCATCTCGCCCTCGAGCTTGTCCATCTTCTCCTGGTACTTCGCCCGCAGGGCCTGGGCCTCGCCCAGGGCCTTCTGCGTCTCCTCGAGCTGCGTCTTCACCGTCTGGTGACGCTTCCTGAGGAAACCCTTCAGGGGCTTGCCGACAAAATAGATAAGCAGGCCGACGAGAACAAAAAAATTGAAGAATTTGAATATTAGACTCCAGACCGACTCGCCACCGGGTGCCATCAGATACTCCTTTTCAAGATCTTTTGCGCCGCTTCCATTGAAAGCTTGCCGACATCGCCCTTAAGCGCGTCATAGACCTTCCTGCCTTCCAATTCTATCTCACTCTTTATCTTCGCCAGTTCTTCGGACAGTTCGCTCCTTGCCTTCTCGATCACATGCACGGCTTCCTTATTGGCCTCCGAAATGACCGCGTCCCTGCTGCCGATGATGGGCTTTCTCTTTTCCACGAAGGTGGATTCGTAGTTCTTCTCCAGGTCTATCGTGTCCTGCTTTGCCTGCTCGACCCCGTCCGTCAATCCTTTGATGGTGCTCTGGCGTTTTTCCAGGGCCCTGAGGACCGGTTTGAAGAGGATGAAGTTCAGGATAAAAAGAAGGATAAGGAAGTGAACAAACTGGTACAAAATGGTCACATCGAAGTTAATCATAGGGAACTTCCTAATTAGATTGGCGTTTAACTATCCGTAGGGTTTTAACACAATTCCCGTCGGCATTTCAATTATTTTGTTACATATTTTCAAGAAACGTTGATTGATGTGCTTCAACCCCGATACAGCCGTTAATTCAGCCGGTTATCAACTCGGACAGGCGCTCCAGGTCCTCCCGGGAATAGAATTCTATTATGATCTTGCCCCTGTTCCTTCTCATCGCGATGTTCACCTTCGTCTGCAGGGCCTTGACCAGGGTCTCCTCCAGGAATGCCAGTGCCGGCTCCTTGGCAGGGGCCGCCCTCCTTGCCTGTCTCTCCAGCTCCCGGACGGAGGTCCCCTCGCGAAGGACCTTCTCCACGAACTTCTTCTGCTCCCTCTCATTCTTCAGTGAAAGGATGACCCGTCCGTGGCCCTGCGTGAGCTTACCTTCTGCCATGAGCTCCCTCACCCATTCGGGCAGCTTCAGGAGGCGCAGGCAGTTCGTTACGGAGCTTCGGTCGACACCCATCTTCTTCGCGATGTCCTCATGGGTGTACGCAAATTCCTCCACAAACCGCTCGTACACCGCAGCCACCTCCAGGGGACCGAGATCCTCTCTCTGGAGGTTCTCCATGAGGGCTATCTCCAGCGCCTCCCTGTCGTCGACGTCGCGGACCATGGCCGGGACCTCCCGCAAGCCCGCCAGAATGGCCGCCCGGTAGCGTCTTTCCCCGGCGATGATCTCGTAGACGTTTCCCTTCCTCTTGAGGATGATGGGCTGGAGAAGGCCCTTTTCACTGATGGATGCCGCCAGCTCGTCGATGCCTCTCTCATCCATTCGGATGCGCGGCTGGGCAGGGTTCGGCACGATCTGGTCGATCGCGATGAGCCGCGTCGTCCCCTTCTCCTCTATGTCCTTGAGTATGGCGGAGAGTCCTCTTCCCAGGGGGTCTTTCTTCACGCCTCGCTCCTCTTTTCAAGAATTTCCGACGCCAGACGAAGATAGCTCTCGGCGCCCCGTGAACTTATATCATAAAGGAGTGCCGGTTTTCCATGGCTCGGTGATTCGCTGAGCTTCACGTTGCGGGGGATGACGGTCTTGAAAACGCTGTCGTTGAAGCACTTCGTGACCTCTTCCCACACCCTGAAGGAAAGATTGTTCCTCCTGTCGAACATGGTGAGGAGTATGCCCAGGACCTCGAGTCCGGGATTGAGCTTTCTCTGAATGATGGAGATGGTCCTCAGGAGCATGGCAAGGCCTTCGAGGGCGAAATACTCGCACTGCAGGGGTATGATCACACGGTCCGAGGCAGCCAGCGAGTTTATGGTGAGAAGACCGAGCGACGGCGGGCAGTCGACGAATATGTAGGAATAGGTGTCGCCCAGCTCTCCGATGGCCTTCTTCAGGGCGTACTCCCGTTCGCTCGTGTCGAGAAGCTCGATCTCCGCCCCTATGAGGTCGGGGTGGGCGGGAATGATGTCGAGGTAGGGGACCGCCGTGGGCCGGACCACCTCGGCCATCGCCTTCTCGCCGATGAGCACGTTGTAGATGTTGCCGGCCACGCTGTTGTAAGGGATGCCGAACCCGGACGTGGTGTTGCACTGGGAGTCCATGTCGATGATGAGGGTCCTCCGTTCGGATACCGCGATGGACGCCGAGAGGTTGACCGCGGTTGTCGTCTTGCCGACCCCGCCCTTCTGGTTCGCGATGGAGATCACCATGACAGTTTCATTACCATACCACATTACCGGGCACTAGCAAATTCTTTTGTAGATGAGAAGCCGGTAGGCCCTGACAACCCCCGGCAATGAATAGCCGAGGCTATTCTCGAGCCTGTGGCCCGGGAAGTCCTCATCCCGCTGCCCTCTTCCCTTGAGGACGAAAGTGAGCCCTCCCGCCGCGAGATGCCTGTCCGACGCGGCGAGGATCGCACCGGTGGTCCCGTACGCCTTCGCAACGAGGCCGTCGGCGTCAAGGGGGTCAATCGCCTCTATTCGTCCCTCGACGGGACGGAGGTTGGTGAGCCCGAGGGTGCGGCGGACATGACGCTGGAACTGGACCTTTCTCAAGCTCTTGTCCACGGACATGACCTCAAGGGACTCGTTGAGGATGGCCAGAGGCACGGCAAGGATACCTGACCCGGAACCCACGTCGACGAGCCGTCGCCGGTCCCCGACGAAGGCGTGGAGAAAGAAGGAGTCCGCCAGGAGCTCACGGCAGACACGCTCCATGTCCTTGAGGCCCACGAGGTTCATCCTGCGCCCCCAGCGGTCGAGTTCCTCCACGTAGCGCACCAGGGACGCCAATCCGGCCTCGCCGGGAGAGATGCGGAAATGTTCCAGAGCCTCGGCTATCAGTGCTTTCAGGTCCACGCGTTAAAGAATAGCATAATTCTTTTTCTTCTGTTATACTAAGCCCATGCGAAAATTTCTCTTTATTTTCATCGCCCTTTTCGTACTCGTCTCATGCTCCTCAAAGACCCCGAAGAAGGCCGAGAACCCCGTCGACCTTTACGTTGCCGGCGTGAACCTCATGAACGCCAAGAAATATGACAAGGCCGTGGACAAGTTCAAGGCCATCCGCGAGCAGTACCCCTTCGACCCCATGGCCCTCGTCGCTGCCGTCAAGCTCGGCGACACCTATTTCCTGAAGAAGGACTACGTCCTGGCCGCCGGCACCTATGAGGATTATTTCAAGGCCCACCCGGACGAAGAGAACATCCCCTATATCCTCTTCCGTCTCGGCGAATGCTATGAAAAACTCTCGCCCAGCATTGACCGCGACCAGGCGAACACGGTGAAAGGCATCGAGAGGATAACCTACCTGAGGAACCGGTATCCCACAAGCTCCTACGCAAAGGAGTCCGAATCGAGACTGAAGAGGTTCATACAGAAGCTCGCCGACAGGGAGCTTTACGTCGGGGAATTCTATGTCAGGACCGCCCAGTATAACGCATGCGTCATCAGACTCGAGGACATGCTGAAAAGATACCCCGCGTCAAAGAACATGGACAAAGCCCTTTTCTACCTTGTGACCGCCCATCGGGAACTGGGCAACCAGGACAAGAGCGATGCGTACCTCGAAAGACTGCGCAAGGAATACCCGAAGAGCATCTATTCGCGCTCAACCGTAAGGCAGCGCAAGACCCTCAAGGTGGTGCGCGAGGAGGAGAAGAAAGCCACCTCACCCGGTACCACCGCCGCATCGGCGCCCCGGGCGGCCGCCTCCGATCCTGCCAGGGCATCCTTGCAGGCAACGGGCATACCAGTGGCCAGCGCGACGACCTCCACCGTCCCTGCCGCCGAAGCAACAGCGGCAACACCGCAGTACAAGGAAAGGAAAAAGAAAGAGATAGATCTCAGGCCCCCCGAGGCTGAGCCCGCTGCACAGGCATCCCCCGAGCCGGTAAAGGTGGCCGCGGTGCAAACGAAACCCGCCGAAAGCGCCGCCGTCACAGCCCCCGAAACCAAAGAGCAGGGCAAGACAGTCCCGGAGGACAGATCAAAAACAAGAGGTGCTGACAAGGCACTGGGCTTTCTTGACCAGAAGAAACCCATAGATATCGTCTCCGATACCATGGAAGGCTTCGACAAGGAGAAATATGTCTTCTTCAAGGGCAGCGTCGTGGCCAAGCAGGATGACCTCTACATCTATTCCGACACGATGGAGGCCTTCATGAGCGCCGACACCAACGAGATAGAGAAGGCCAACGCGAAGGGCAACGTCAGGATCATCAAGCAGAACAGGACAGCAACGTGCAAGGAGGCCCTCTTCGACAATCTCAAGGGCGAGATCATCCTCAAGGGGAACGCCGTAGTGACGTCAGGCAAGGACAAGGTCGAAGGCGACGTCGTCACTTACTACGTGAACGAAGACCGCGCCGTGGTCACCGCGGAAAAGAGCAAGAAAGCCAAAGTGACCATATATCCCCAGAAGAATTAGAAACGGTTTCAGGTTTCAGGTCTCAGGTTTCAGAAAGAAAGACCCCGAAAATAGATTGAGTGTCAACACAATTACTGACCAGTGCATTTCGGGGAAGAGAAGAGTAACGGCCTTACCGGAGCTTCCTTCTCAGTTGTTCTTTATCCCGTATTTTGCCTGAAACGTGAAACCTGAGACCTGAGACTATGTCTTCCCTTCCAGGAAGGGTATGGGGTCGGACTTGCGGTAGACGAGGGCCTGGCATACCGCTATGGTGTCGTCACCGTCCTTTACCGTTATGTAATAGGAGGCCGTCCTGTTCGTCTTGTGTGTTTCCTTCGACTCCGCGAGAAGGAGCGATCCCTTCCTGGGTGGTTTCATATAGGTTATGTTCATGTTGAGGGCAACAGCCACTCTGTCGTGGCTGTTCGACGAGATCTCGAAGGCCTCGTCGATGAGTCCGAAGATGGCCCCGCCATGGGCGTTGCCGTATATATTGTCCATGCTCTCCGTGTAAAGCATCTCGCACAGAGCATATCCTTCGCTGACATCCCTGAGGTGTATATCAAGAAGACGCGCGAAGGGCTCCTTTCCAACCTGATCGAAATAGGCACCCCTCTTTCTGTCCTCCATCTCTCACAACACCTTCTTCAAGGCGTTGTCAACGTTGCCCCTGGGCTGCGCACCGACGATGCGTTCCGATTCGGCCCCGTTCTTGAAGATGATCAGCGTGGGGATGCCCCGGACCCCGTATTGCGCCGGCGTCTGAGGGTTCTCGTCAACATTGAGCTTGAGGACCTTCACCCTGCCCTCATACTCACCGGCAAGTGCATCGATCACAGGCCCCATCACCTGGCACGGCCCGCACCAGGTGGCCCAGAAATCCACGAGAACAGGGATGCCTGATTCGAGAACCTCCGCCCTGAACTCTCCATCCGTTACCGCTCTTGCGTTGCTCATGCCTTCCTCCTTATTCTTTGTCCGCCATAGGACTCCCTGACAGACGAGGTTTCTATAATAGTTAAGCCCTCCACCGGTCGTTGTCAACCATGTCAGTCATCGAGGCATTCCTTCCATTCCTCTTCGGAGATGCGCCGGATCCTGCCCCCGTCGTTCATATCCCGTACGAGGCCCGCTTCGAGATACGCCTCATCGGTGTAGCCCCTTTCCTCCCAGTAGCCGGACACGTAGTGGTCCATAAGGGTGACGCGGATGACGCTCTTCGCCGACTTATATCCCCAGAGGTAGGGCACGAAGGCCCTCACGGGCCCCCCGTAATCCTCCTCGAGGCACTCTCCGTCGAATTCGTAGGCCAGGAGGGTCTTGCTCCTCACGGCCGTTTCCACGGGTATGGACGTGTCGTAGATCCGCTTTATTGACCAGAATCGCACAAAGGAAACGGAAGGATGTGCCTTCACGGCGTTCATGATGTCGAGAACCCTGACCCCGCCCCAGTTGCCCCGCACGGTAAAGCGCGTCACGCTCGTCAGACGCGCGTCGACGACCGTCTTCGGCATCACCTTGAGGTCGGCCCACGTGAACGTCCGCGGCGCGTCACAAAGCCCCGTCACCTCTATCTCCCACCCTTCCCTGTCAAGGGCCCCGGGGTGTCCTTCGGCCCAGAACACGGGCGTCCTCAATTCCTTCAGCCGGCTCATCGCAACCTCCTGCCCTAAGCAATATGATAGCCGAATTCCGGGGGTCCGCAAACAGAAAAGACCGCCCGGGAGCAAAGCCCTTTAGTGTCCTATTGGTCCTAAGTGTCCTATAGGTCCTATGGGTCTTATAGGTCCTATTCCCCTATGAGCCCTATTATAGGACCAATAGGACATATAAGACTTATAGGACACTTAGGACCAATAGGACGCATGAAAGGCTCGATGGCTCCCAACTCTCTTCCTGTTCCCTTTTGCCCCCGATTGTTCTATACTTACGCCACCATGGTCAAGCTTACCGTGAGAAAGGACCGCAGCGGGCCCGTCAGGGGGTTTCACCCCTGGGTGTTCTCGAAGGCCCTCGCGCCGATACCGGAGGGCCTCGCGCCGGGGGAGCCCGTGGAGCTTTACGACGAATCCGGCTCCTTCCTGGCATCGGGCTACTTCAATTCCTACGGGCAGATATCCGTGAGGCTCTGGGGACACAAAAAGGACGAGCCCGTCGGCACGGATTTCTTCGTCCGCAGGATGGAGAGGGCGGGCGATATCCGCCGCCGCTACGTGGAGAGCCCGGGCACGAACGCGTACCGCATGGTCAACGGTGAGAGTGATCTCCTTCCCGGACTCATCGTTGACAGGTACGGCGAGTACCTTGTGGTCCAGTTCCACACGCGGGGCATGGAACGATGGAAGCCTGAGGTCATGGAGGCCCTCATAACGGCATTCGGGCCCCGGGGCATCTGGGAGCGCTCTGATGTCTCCGTGAGGAACGTCGAGAACCTCGGGGCCGTCCGGGGGCTTCTCCACGGCAGCGTTCCCGACACGATAGAGATCCTTGAGAACGGGCTCAGATTCCTCGTCGATGTCAGGGAAGGACAGAAGACAGGGTTCTTTCTGGACCAGCGTGACAAACGCAGCGCCTTCAGGAAATATGCGAAGAACAGGGACGTTCTCAACTGCTTCTCCTACACGGGAGGATTCACGGTCTACGCCATGGCCGGGGGCGCCCGGCGCATCGTCAGCGTCGACTCCTCCCGGCGTGCCCTGGACGTCGCACGGGAGAACATCATCCTCAATGGATTCGACGCGTCGCGGTGCGAATTCGTCTGTGATGATGCGAAGAGATACCTCAGGGAGCCGGCCTGGCGCTTCGATGCGATCGTGCTGGACCCGCCGGCATTCATAAAGGACCGCAGGAAGAAACCGGAGGGCCTGGCGGGTTACCGGGCGATCAACGAGATGGCCCTGAGGAACCTCTTATCCGGGGGCGTTCTCGTGACATGTTCCTGTTCGGCTCACCTGTCCCTGACCGAGTTCCGCTTCCTTCTGTCGGAGGCGGGTGCGAAGACGGGAAGGGCGCTCACCCTCCTCGAAACTTACACCCACGGCATAGACCACCCCCAGTTCGTGCCGTTCACGGAGGGGGAATACCTGAAATGTTTCTTTCTCAAGGCTTGAGAAAGAAACGCATACGGGCAAACGGGTCTGCGCTTCGCGCAAACGGGCACACGGGGAAATGCATGAGAACATGCATATGACCGAGATGGCGCTACTTCGTCTTTAGCCCGTCTACTCGTAGGCGCAGAGCGCCGACCCGTTTGCCGGCAGGGCAGACCCGTTCACAGATTCACCGCTATTCCCTTTCCCTTCAGGTACTCCTTCACCTGGCGGACGGTGAAGGTGCGGTAGTGGAAGACCGATGCGGCCAGCAGAATGTCCGCACCGCCGCGCACAACACCTTCGTAGAAGTGCTCCAGGGTTCCCGCTCCGCCCGAGGCGATCACGGGCAGGGTCACCGCGTCGGATATGGCCTTCGTGAACTCGAGGTCGTATCCTTTCAGGGTCCCGTCGCCGTCCATGCTCGTCGGCAGGATCGTGCCGGCGCCCAGTTCCTGGCAGCGCTTGGCCCATTCCACCGCGTCCTTGCCGACGGGGGTCGTTCCGCCGGCTACGACAAGCTCGAACCCCGAGGGCATTGCCGCGTTGCGCCTGGCATCCACGGCGATGACGATCCTCCCGCTTCCGAACCTTCCGGCAGCTTCCTTCACGAGGGCCGGGTCCTTCACGGCGGCACTGTTCATGGAAACCTTGTCGGCACCTGCCTCAAGGACAAGCTCGATGTCATCCGTCGTGTTGATCCCGCCGCCCACGGTGAGGGGAATGGTGATCACCGAAGAAACCTCCCTGACCCATTCGAGCCGGGTCTTGCGGTTCTCTACGGTGGCCGCGATGTCCAGCATTGCGAGTTCATCAGCCCCTTCCTTCTCGTAGTGCGCCGCGTTCTCAACGGGATCTCCGGCATCCTTGAGGTCAACGAAATGGACGCCTTTCACAACGCGTCCGTTCTTCATGTCGAGACAGGGCATTATCTTCACGGTCTTCATTGGTGTGCTCCTCATCTTCAGGGTCTTCCGGCCGGCCTTCCCGGCGGGCCTCAGTTCATAATACATATTCGCTTTCCTTGCCCCCTGTCAAGGAGCTTCCTTTCCCATATCCGGGAAATGTCTTGCGAGCCCCCCGTGAATTCTTGTAAAGTTAATTGTCGGGTGACCGATAATATCGTTAAAGGCGTAATTCACATCTTGTGTCGATCAGAAGGCCTCCGCACACGTGCGATGAGAAAAGAACCGGGAGGTGCGTTCACGTGAAGATCGAAAAACTCAGGAACCTCGGCATTTTCTACAAGATCATGGGGATCTCGGCCATTGCCATCGTCGTCATCATCCTCTGGAACATCCTGTATCTGCTCCCTCAAATGGAGCGGATCATGTTGAAGGAGAAGCAGAACGCGGTCAAGGATGTCGTTGACGTGGCATACAGCATGCTCAATGATTATGACAAGAGGGTGAAGGTCAACGATATCGAGATGGGCATGGCGCAGATGGCGGCCATAAAGTCGATCCAGCAGCTCCGTTATCGCGGCGAGAATTACTTCTGGATAAACGACACGCAGCCCAAGATGATCGTGAACCCCGTCATGATAGACCTGGAAGGGCAGGACGTCTCGGGTTTTGAGGACCCCAAGACGAAAAGGAAGATCTTCGTCGAGATGACCGCCGTGGCGAAGGAAAAGCAGGCGGGCTTCTATGAATATAACTGGAAGAGGTCCGGGTCAACGTCCTTCTCCACGAAGCAATCCTACATAAAATACTTCGAACCCTGGGGATGGGTGATAGGTTCGGGCATGTATCTCGACGACGTGAACAGGGAGATCGCGAAATTCCGCTGGATCATCATTGGCACCACTCTCGTTCTCGCCCTCCTCGTGCTCGCACTGAGCTACCTCATCGCCAACAACATACGCAAAAACCTCAGCAAGGCGGTCGATGCCAGCAAGTCTCTGTCGGAAGGCGATCTCAGCATCGACATAAGCGCTAACGGTTCGGACGAGACGGGGCAGCTCCTGCAGTCGATGAAGAACATGATAGGCTCCTTCAACACGATGATCGGCAGCATAAAATCGTCCGTCGACAGCCTCGACACGTCGGTGGAGACCATCAAGACCCTCGCCAACCAGACGTCGGAAGGAACGCGGACACAGGCCGATCAGGCCAACCAGATCTCGGTTTCGGCTGAAGAGATGAGCCAGACCATAGTCGATGTCGCCAACAATGCCAGCGGCGTCAAGGACGCCTCGACGAACGCAATGGAAGCCGCGATAACGGGGAAGAAGGTCACCCAGGAGGCCGTCGCCGAAGTCGACAAGGTACAGCATTCCTCCACCGAGCTGGCGAACACCATCCAGAAGCTCAATCAGCGTGTGAGCGAGGTGGCCAAGATCATAACCATAATAGACGACATAGCCGACCAGACGAACCTCCTCGCGCTCAACGCAGCCATAGAGGCGGCGCGCGCGGGAGAACACGGACGGGGCTTTGCCGTCGTCGCCGACGAGGTGAAGAAGCTTGCCGAAAAGACGATGAACGCGACAAAGGAGATCACGACCCACCTGACCACGGTCCAAAAGGAATCGGAGGAGACAACGAGGTCGATGGAGATCACATCGGCCGAGGTTGAAAGAGTAACGCAGTACATGAAGGAGGTCGAGCAGTCGCTGGGCAACATCGTCTCTTCCTCCGAACAGGTGCGTGACCAGATCATGCAGATCGCCACCGCCGTCGAGCAGCAGTCGGCAAGCTCCGAAGAGATAGCGAGGAACATCACCTCCACGTCCGGTATCGCCAAGGAGATCGAGGCGGTGTCCAGTCAGGTGATGTCAGAGGTGAATAAACTCGTCGAGATAACGCAGGTGCTGGGAAGCTCCGCAGCACAGTTCAAAACAAAGGCCTGAGAGGCGGCTTCGAGGGGGTAACAGGGTAATGGGGTGAGCCGCTGGAGGGGGATGCGGGCATACGGGCTTTCTTCCGTGTGCCCCTTCTTTTACCTTATGAAAGCCCTTCCTTCCATTTCTCTATCTGCCGTTTGAATGCCCGTCGGACATCCGAGGACGCCTCTTTCCACATCGGCCACGCCTCGACATTGGGCTCCACGCTGTCCCCTTTGATGCCTGACGCGGCAAGGTCTTCGGTTATGCGGGATGCGATCGAGCCCCGAATCCTTTCGAGCTCCCCGAGGCACTCCTTCTGAATGGCCAGTAATTCCCTGCGGGCCTTCTCGTCGACAACAAAACCGATGAACGTAAACAGAGGGGCCATGCCGGCAACATCGTCCCCGGCCTCGAACTCGTCGGTAAGGATGCCAAGGGCGATCTTTCGCTTCTGGGCGCTGTCGCATTCGAGCGCGTCGAGCTGGGCCCTTGTTTCATCGTCGCCGGTGAGGCCCTCACGATAACGACGGTAGATCGTCATCATCCCGGCGGCAAGTTCTCTGAGGGCAAGGGACCTCTTTTCCCTGTCGTCCATGACAAGACCCTTCGTCTTCTCCATGGCCAATTCAATGGCGCTCTTTATCTCCGCCATGATCACCCTCCCATGTCTGTCCTCAGGGCGTCGGTCACGTCGTAGTACTGGGGGCTGTACTCGATGACAAGGGAATCCTCGATGCCCTCGAAGCGGTGACCCACACGTGTCCCGACACGGACCTTCATCCCCTTTTCAAGGATGCGGGTCTCTTTCCCGCCGCCCCCGGGGTCGGCAAAGACGGCCTTGATCCTGCCGCTGATGACATAGAAAACTTCTTCCTTGCGCTCGTGGTAATGGCCGCCGCGAAACTGTCCCTTGCGCAACTCGAAGAAGGCCAGGTGACCTATGTCTTCCCGCCAGGATATCTGAGCGAATTCGCCCTTCTCGTCAACCCAGCGCTTCGCGCCGGTGATGTCCTTGTTCTCGGGGAGGTGTTCGATGATCACCCTATCCATTGTCATGCCCTGCCCGGAATGTCCTGCAGAGGTTTCATCCCTTTTTCCAGGTACTTCTTCGCCAGGTCGATATAAAGCTGTTTACCCCTGTCCCAGAACTCCACGTCCTTCGGGGCGATCTGCCTGATCACGCGCATGGGGTTCCCGCCGACGACGACACCTGCCGCCACCATCTGCCGCATCCTGATAACGGTCCCCTCGGCAACGATGGTGTTCTCACCGATCTCGCTCTCAATGCTGAGGACCGCTCCCATGCCGATGACGGCCGAATCGCCTATGCTCGCGGCGTGTATGACGGCGCCGTGACCGATGGTGACTCTTTTTCCGATACGACAGCACCTGTCGGGGGGCGCGTGGACGACGACCCCTTCTTCCACCGCCGTTCCGCTTCCGACCACGATGGAGCCGTAGTCTCCCCGAAGAATGGCCCCGTGGCCTACGTAACAGTTGTCACCTATCACGACATCGCCGATCACATGGGCGATGTCGCTCACGTAGCTATCCTTGCCGACCATCGGCCTTCGTCCGTCATATTCGTAGAGCATGCTTCCTGCCTTCGGTTCCTCCGGAAAAGAGGTTCACTTGCCATCGGGTGCCTTCTTTTCGGGCTCGCCAGCTTTCTTTTCCGTCGAGCCCGTCTTCCGCTCCGATACCCCCTTTTGGTCCGGGGTGGCCGCTTTCTCGTCGTCCGTTCTGAGTGCGGCCTCTATCGCGGGAAAATTGGCACCAATGACAAGGTCCTTGCCGTTGATGATGAACATCGGGGTGCCGTTCACTCCGATCTGGCCCCCTATCTGCTTGTGGGCATTGAGCAGGTCCGCCGCCTCCTGCTTCTTGCACACCGTGTATTTCTGCGTATCCAGCTTGCCTTTCATCGCCTCATCGTATGCCTTCGCCCTGTCGGAGGAGCAGAAGACATACTTGATCTTGTTATCGGCGTCCTTGTGGGAAGGCAGGGGGAAGAAGAAGACATACCGTGTCAGGTCCTTCCTGGACTCGAAATATGACGCGGCCCGGCGGCAGTAAGGACAATCGGGGTCGGTGAACTCTATAACCGTCTGCTTTCCGTTGCCGATCTTGATCGCCTTGTCGAGGGGGATCTTCTTGACGTTGGCCACGAGTATCTCGGACTTCCTGTCTTCCGTCAGGTTCCTGCCCGTCCTGTCGAGGATCTCGCCGACGAAGAGAAGTCCCTTCTCCTCGAAGAAATAGATGATGTCCCCACCCTTCGAGACCTCGTAGAGGCCCTTGACGGGTGTCGGGCGCATGGAATCGAAAGGTATCTGCGGATAGGCCTTCTTGAATGTCTCCTCGTAGGCTTCGGCACTCAGGCCGGCTGTGACGGTGAGCAGGGAAAGACCGATCGCGATCGTCGCCATATACAAGAATGCGAATTTCTTTTTCACGTTTCCTCCAGGTGGAAGTAATTGTCAAATATACCACCTACAGGGAGGCAATTTCCATGAATAATTCGGTCGATACCAGCCGCCGCACCAGCCAGGGCCGCCGTGCACCATCATCGTCGCCAGGCCAGTCAAACTGATAATGCAGCATCCCCCCGTGACCTCTCTCACGCCCCGGTGTTCATGCGCTATCTGTCGGCGGTTATCGTGAAGTTCCTCTTGAGGGGCGTTGTCGATCCGGGCCCGAACCATTTGTCGAAGATCTTCTTCGCTTCCCCGTTCTTCTCCATCTCGACAAGGGTCCTGTTCACAAAGGCGACGAAGTTCCTGTCGCCCTTGCGCATGCCCAGTCCGTAAGGCTCATCGGAGATCTGGATGTCGGGGATCTCGTACCCGTCCCTGTTCGGCGCCTTGCCAAGGAGACTGGCAAGGATGGATTCGTCCGTGGTGACGGCAAAGACCTTGCCCTGCCGGAGGGCAAGGAGCGCCTGTGAATAATCGTCAAAGGAGAGTATCGCCGCCCTAGGCAGCGCCTTCCTGGCGTTCTGCTCCGACGTCGATCCCTTCGCGGTCCCTATCCTCTTGCCGTCGAGGTCGGCCAGAGACCTGACACTGCCCTTCTTCGCGAGGAATTTCTGTCCCGTGAAGAAATAGGTGTCGCTGAAGTCGACCTGCTTTGCCCTCTCCGGCGTCCTCGTCATCGTGGCGGCGATGATGTCTATATTGCCCTCGATAAGCTCAGGTATTCGGCTTGCCGATGTGACGGGTTTGAGCTCCAGCCTGACGCCCAGCTTTCGCGCAACGGCCTTCACGAAGTCGACATCATAGCCCACGATCTCCCGGGTCTTTTCGTCGACAAAGCCAAAGCCCGGGGTCGAATCCTTGACGCCGGCAACGAGAACCCCTTTCTTCTTTACGGCTTCCAGGGTATCCGCCGCGGAGGCGACACCACCCAGCGCGACAACAAGAAGGAATGCCGCCATCAACATGACGGGTCTTCTCATAGGAACCCTCCCTTCTCGACATCAGTTCAGTCCATGGGCGACAGGAATTCCTTTATACGGTCCTATCCTTCGCCCTCCAGCAACCCCACAACCCCCCGAATGTCATCGAAGACGTGATCGGCCCCCGCGTTCATGAACTGCGCCCGGGATGTCCTGCCGGTGAGCACTCCCGCCGTCAGGGTCCCGAAGGCCCTTCCCGCCTCAATGTCCGTCGGATGGTCACCCACAAGGACGGCCTCTCCCGGCGCGGTCCGCACGGCCTCAAGGGCCAGGCGCACGTGCTCGGGGTTGGGTTTCACGTAGCGCGTGTCGTCGCGGGTCACAACGGTATCGACGTGGCCGGCGAGATCGGGGAAGACGGTCTTGATCACCTCAATGCAGGTCCGCGTGACTATTCCGACCTTTACCCCTTTCGATCTCAAGCGAAGGAGCGTGTACTTTGTGTATGGATAGAGGGACTTGCCCCGCGCGGCCTTAACCTCGAGGAGACGCAGTTCCTGAAAGGCCTTTTGCCGGAAACGGGGGCCTTCTTCGGCGAGGGTATCCGCGACGGCATGGATCATCTCGAGGATGTACTGATCCGACTGGGAAGCGAGGACTGACTCATCGACATACTCCCTCGCCGTCTCCTCCACCTTCGCCCTGAGAAGAGAGAAATCAAGGGTAAGGGGGGTCAGTGTACCGTCAAAATCAAATATCGCCGCACGTATCATGGATCAAGATGCCTGCCGGTTCCGGGAAACAGTGATGCAGCCTTCATCTGCTAGAGGTCTTTGAGGCAGTCCGTCGCGGCGGCAACACCTGCCCCCATCGTAAAGGTATAGCCAAGGTCCCTGAGAGCGAATTCGATGGCGGCGACGGCCGTTATGACATCGTACTTGTCGGCATAGCCGAGGGTTGCCAGACGGAATATCCTCCCTTTCAGCTGGTCCTGTCCGCCGGCACCGGTAACGCCGTACTTCTTCCAGAGGGTCTTGTATATCGCCTGACCGTCGATCCCTTCCGGGGCACAGATGGCGGTAACCGCCGGAGAGGGATTCCTTGAGAATATCTCGAGGCCGATCGCGCGAGCACCTTCCCGGGTCGCCCTGGCGAGCATCTCGCTCCTGCGGTAGACA
>MVQP01000050.1 GCA_002067235.1 Syntrophorhabdus sp. PtaB.Bin047 | reverse complement strand
GCGGGGTTTTCGCAAAGCTTGAAAGGAGAAGGTATGAAAACGGCCCCAATTGAGCAGGAAATGGGTGTGCCTGTTTTGAACGACAGACCGGTCCGAGGTCGTGCCGACCCTCTGGACAAGAGAGATGGTCTCATGCCTGCTTGCTACGAACAAGGCTGCTAAAGGACTCGATTAACGGCAAGGAAAGGAACGGCGCTATCTCATTGGACGTTCAGCTTCAGAACTTGACACCTTCATCCGCTTTGGATATTCTGTTCGTGTTATCTCAACCCGGAGCGAAATTGAAGGGGATTATCAGGACAAAGGAATGTTGCCCGAAATGCGGGGAAGAGTTCATGCATTACCCCAAGCTCGGTTTCATTTGTCCCGAGTGCAAGACCGTGCCGAAGAAGGTCTTCCTCGACCTGTACCACAAGGGTTATGGCCGGGTGAAGATTTACAGCGACAAGCAGGGTCAGGCACTCGACACGTATTCCCGCGCCCTCTCCCTTCAAGAGACCATCACCACCGAGATCCGGAACAAGACCTTCAATCCGGCAAATTACATCAAGAAGGAGCAGAGACTCTTCTGGTGTTCAACGCTCCTCGATGAGATGCTCGCCGACAGGATCGGCAGTATTGCCCCATCGAACAAAGCCGGCTATAAACGCATGGTGGAGACCGAGAAGACCTTCTTCGGTACGAAAAACGTGAAGGACATCATCAACTATGACATCGTTCAGTTCGACAGGCACCTCCAGGAGAAGGGATACAACGGCAACGGCGGGTACAAGAACGCGAACACCCGAAAGAAGATCCTCGACCATTTCAGGAGCTTCATAAACTACTGCATCGTTGATCGACAAATACCGGGCATTATCATGCCGAAGTTCCCGGAGCTTGATATCACCGTCCCGGTCATTCACTGGCTCAACATGAAGGACCAGCAGGACATCTTCAACGATCACGTACCTGATAGGCATAAACCCATCTTTGCCTTTCTCCTGATATATGGTTGCAGACCGGGTGAAGCACGGGCGATGCGCTGCAAGGACGTGGACCTTGCGAATGACTGTTTCACTATCTCATCGACCTTTTCCGGGAAGGTCTACCGCGAGAAGAAACGCAAGGGGCGCGGGTCCAAGCCTACCGTCAAACCCATTCATGACGACATCAGGGAGTACATCGAGGACCGCGTAAGGAACAATCACCCGGAGGCCTGGCTGTTTCCCCATCCTTTCACCGGCGATGCATATGGTCAGAACACCATAGACAAGCTGTGGGCGAAGATACGGACAAAAGCAGGCATACCCGCGCATGTGCGCTTTTACGATGCGACACGGCACAGCAGAGCGTCACAGGAAGCGAATAAGGGGGTGCCCAATCACACCATTCAGGAGCTTCTCGGACACTCCACGGACCAGATGACGAAACGGTACACACACGTCGAGGTCGAGACGCAAAGAGTCATCCTCAAACAGTACACACTGAAAAGGGACTGTGTCCCCAGACTGTCCCTACTTGAAATTCCCCAAAACAAGCAGTAATCATTTCAGTTAGTTACAAGAGAGGTCAAGGGTTCGAGACCCTTCACCCACCCCAATTCAAATCTCCCCGCTTCTCCTCCCTGCCGGGAATCCCTTGAAAGAATCATTGTTTTTTCACAGGTCATCGTATAGAATTCAGGTTAAAAAGTTGTGAGGGGTCTTATGGAAATCACCAGGCGTAAGGAAAAGGATGTGTCCATCGTAGCAGTTTCGGGGAGGATCGACGCGATTACCGCGCCGGATTTCGAGAAGAGCCTCGATGAGCTGATCGCGGCGGGAGACAGGGTCATCCTTATCGACCTCACCGCTCTCGGTTACATCAGCAGCGCGGGTTTGAGGAGCATCCTCTCGTCGGCCAAGAAGCTCAAGGCCCTGTCGGGAGAGATACTCTTCACCGGGCTTCAGGGGCCTGTGGAAGAGGTCTTTCAGATATCGGGCTTCAAGTCCATTTTCAAGATCTTTCCCACGGAAGCGGAAGCGCTCGGCAGCATGTGAGAATGGCGGAGAACATCCATACCCTCTGCAGCATTGAACTCCCGGCAGCACTCGATTCCCTGCCGGGGTTCGCGGACAGGGTCACGAAGTGCGCCAGGGAGGCAGGTTTCGGCGGACACAAGCTCAGCGCCATGGAGCTGGCCCTGGAAGAAGCTATCGTCAACATCATCAAGTATTCCTCCTCATCCCCCGACAGCGTCATCATCGTGACATGCGGTATCGATGACAGGGATGCGTTCTACATCACCATCATCGACAGCGGCCCCCCTTTCGATCCCCTGAAGAGGGACACGCCCGACACCCGGGCTGGCATCGACGACCGGCCTGTCGGAGGTCTCGGCATATTCTTCATAAAGGAAATGACCGACGGCGTGACCTACACCCGCGAAGCAGGAAAAAATATTCTCACCATAGAGATGAAAAGATGATAATGACCAATCACCAAATCTCAATGACCAATTAAGAAAACAATGACCAATTTCCCAAACACAAATGGGGGGCAGAATTCTCCTGTGGTCTTCCGTTTGGTTATTGTGGTTTGGTGAATTGGTTATTCCCTGGTTATTGGGACTTGGTTATTGTCTTCTTCAACGCTTATTATCTGTTCTCAGACTTCTATCTCATACCCGTCGTACGCCAGATCAACCTTCATGGGGTGAGGTTGGTGGTCGTTGTAGATCTTGAGATAGTTTCTCGTGTCCTCGAGAAGGACGTCGAGACGTTCGTCGCTGTAGGTGGGTTCGTTGTGAAAGAGGCACAGATGCTTCACCTTTGCCTTGACGGCGAGCTCCACGGCAGCAACATAACTGGAATGGCCCCAGTCATCCTTTGAAAGGACCGCCTCGTTCCAGTCATACTGGGCATCGAAAATGAGGAGGTCGGCTTCTCTGAAGAAATCCAGGAAGGGATAGTTCTCCTCCCTGGCGGTGCTGTCATAGCTTGTCTTGTGTTCGGCGTCAGTGGAATAGACCACGGTCCGTCCGTCTTTCTGGAACCGGAAGCCGTACGAGGTCCCCGGGTGCTTCTGCTCTATGCCCGAGATCTCATAACCGCTTATCTCGTACATCTTGCCGGGCTTCAGCACGATGAACTGTATGTCGGAACTCATGCTCGCGAGGGGAACGGGGAAATAGGGCTGGTTCTGCTGCTTCTCAAAGAAGCTCTTCAGGTTCCTGTGGAAACCGTATATCCTCACCTTGTTCCCGGGAATATAGGCAGGCGTGAAGAAGGGGAACCCCTGGATATGGTCCCAGTGAAAATGGGAAACGAAGATATTGAAGACAGAACCGCTCCTGCGCTGCAAACCCTGTTCGATGAGCTTCATATGATGGTTGCCGAGATCCCTCAGACCCGTACCGGCATCGCAGATCATGTACTCTTCGCCGTTTCTGATCTCCACGCAGGGCGTGTTGCTTCCGTAGGTCCTTCCCACAGTGAAGGGAAGCTCGTCGCAAATGAAATCCTCTATATCGCTGTCGCTCTCGAACGTCCGCGACCCGGCCGCCTTGATAGCTCTTACGATCTTGTCTCGAACCGTCTCCGCCGTTATAGAAGCCGGCAAAGACCCTCGTGTGCCCCAGAAATAGACGCGCATCCCTGCTCCCGCTGAATTAGATGCATTATTTTAACCTCTTGCGAACAAATTGCAAGATTATTTTAAACATTGTAGTCACAAAGAACTAAATCGACAATGACAAGAATCACAAAAAGGCGGGTAATGGGTGATCGGTCGCAGGTTGTGGGTGGAAACCGTCTCTTCACGTCGCCCATCACCCGTTGCCATCACCCGGTCCGTCATATCTCACCGCCATCATGGTGATGTCGTCGTACTGCGGCGCGTCCTTGCAGAAATCGTTGATGGCCCCCCCGACACAGGCGGTTATCCCCGAGACATCCCCACCGGCACAGGTGGCGAGTACATCCTTCAGGCGATCCGTTGAGAATATCTCGCCCGCAGCATTCATGGCTTCCGTCACACCGTCAGTGTAAAGGAATAACCCGTCCCCCGGGTTGAGCGTAAGGGTCCTCGTGGTGTATTGCGTTCCATCCATGATCCCGACGACGAGCTCGCCGGGACCGTCGAGATAGCTGAGATTGCCAGCGTGGCGAATAATGACAGGCGGATTGTGGCCGCCGTTCGTATATCGCAGCTCTCCCGTGGCCGTGTTCAGGATGGCGCAGAATACGGTGATGAACATGTCCGCGGGATTTCCCTTGCTGAGCTCATCATTGACCTCGCCCATGAGGACGCCCGTCTCAATGTCGGCAGAGGCCCTGGCCTTGATGAGGGTCTTGGTGAATGCCATAAAGAGGGCCGCCGGGATTCCCTTGCCGGAGGCATCGCCTATCACGATGCAGAGGTGTTCCCTGTCTATGAGGAAAAAGTCATAGAAATCTCCGCCCACCTCCCGGGCCGGCACGGTAAGGGCATGGATATCGAAATCCGTCCTGTCCGGAAAAGGAGGGAACTCCTTCGGGAGGATACCCATCTGGATGTTCCTGGCTATCTTCAGCTCGCTTTCCATTCGCTGTCGAGCGGCCGTGGTGTCCGTGATCTCCCGGATGTAGTCCTTCAGCGACGTCTTCATGCAATCGAGGGCGGATGCAAGCTTTCCGACCTCATCCCTCGTCCGCACCTCAGGCACGTGGGCCTCGAGGTCGCCCGTCCCTATCCTTCCCGCTATATCCGCCATCTCCGTCAGCGGCCTCGTTATGGACCTGGCTATGAACACAACCGCAAGGGCAAGGAGCATAAGGCCGCCGATGCCCAGCGCCAGCACCACATGATTGAGATTGGTGATGTCCGCCATGAGCTCGTCGTGGGGAAACAGGACACCCAGAGACCACCCGTTCGACTTGATGGGGACATAGGTCATGATACAGTTCTTCCCCGTCACCGCACTCTTCACGGAACCCGCGGAATAGCCCGTCTCCCCCCGTATCATCCTCCGTCCCGTATCCCGCAGCATGGGATCCTTCCTCTCTTCCGCGACGGAGAAGATCGTTTCGTTCATGATGAGCTCTTTGATGGGATGGGTGACAAATGTACCGTTCTTCGATATGAGAAACCCGTAACCCGACTTCAGGATCCTGATCGAGGACACGATCTTCCTGAGCTCCTCCAGTGAAATGTCCACGACGACCACGCCGGTGAGTCTTCGCGTCCCGTCAACGACCCTGTAGAAAGGAACGGCATAGGAAGACATAAGAATGCCTCCACCCTCGCCGAAATAGGGTTCCGTCCACTGCGGCTGTTCAAGCTCCCGGGGGATCTGGTACCAGTCCCAGTGGAAGTAATCGTAGAACCTGTCGAGATACTTGAAGCTGATCCCCTCGCCGTTCCTGTAGAAATAGGGAGCGAAGTACTTCTTTGTCCTGTCGAAGGCATACGGCTCGAAGGCAACCGCCGCACCGTATATCTCGGGGTTCTTCTCGACGATGGCATAGATGACCTTGAAGAGCTCGGCCTCGTCGTAGTTCGTGTTCTCGAGAAGATATGCCGTGTTCTGGGGCACCTTCTGCGTAGACGTCAGAAGGACCTCGATCCTGCTCGTCGTGGTGGTGATAAGGTTCGCCGAGTTCTCTTCGATGCCCTTTTGTATCATCCTGCGAGACACAAGATAGTTGTAGCTGAATATGGCGGCAAAGATGGCGGCGCTGCTCAAGGTGAAGAAAAGGACCAGCTTGAAGGCTATACCCTTATTTTTGAACATATCCCGTGCACGTGAAGGCGAAGGCGCCCATGTCAGGAACACTCCCGATGAGACCGCCCTCCTTCAGTTCCTTCCCCACCCTTTCGTAGTCTTCCCTCTTGAGGATGCCCATCGCGGCCCGGCTGCCGCCGGAGGGGATGATTATGTTCTTTATCGTCTCGAGCATCCATCGCTGGTGTACCCTGTTGGCCGGCACATTCGCCTCGACCATGTACTTGAGTACCATGTTGATGGCCTCCTCCGGGTGATCGAAGGCCCAGCGCCAACCCTCGAGAGACGCGTTCACAAAGGCGCATACCGCCCCAGGGTCCTTCCTCAACGTCTCCTCCATGACGTAGATCCCGTCCTCAGGGAAATTCAGGCCGTAATCGCTGTAAAAGAATGACGTCAGCTCGTCGGCGTTGATCCCTGCATTGAGCACCGTGTGGTACTCGTTGTACCACATGGCCGAGGCGGCGTCGACACCGTCCCGAAGGAAAAGGTTAACGGAATATGATTGAGGGACAACCTTCACCGCCACGCTGTACTTCTTGAAGAACGCCGTCGGCTGTATGCGGAAATCATCACCCCACAATCCGACCTTCTTCCCCTCGAGGTCCTCCGGCCTTCTGATGCCCCGCGCCTTCTTTGCTATGAGCATGAGCGATGACCGCTGCACCACCTGTGCAACGTTGACCAGCCTCACGCCGCTCGAACGTTTCTGGAGGGCCGTGGAGAGCCAGATGCTGGCGATGTCGGCCTCGCCCTTCTCGAGGAGCTCCGACGACGGCTTGTGGGCTCCTCCCCGGAGCATCTTCACATCGAGGCCGTGCCTGGCGTAGATACCCTTCTCGTGGGCGGCATAATAGCCGGCGAACTGGGCCTGCGGGCTCCATTGGGGAATGAAGGTGATCTTCTTCAAGGCGGGTTGACTGTGTCCCGCCGCTGCGGTCATCAGGATAGCGATGAGGCACACCAGTACCCCGGTCCATACCTTCCCGACTTCGTCATACTGTCTGCTCCGGTCCATCATGATCAGTTATTATGATGATTGATAGCGGGCCGGGAGTCAATACAAAAATCCCCCGTCCGCCGGGGCCCGGTGCTCAGTGCGTCCTCTCTCCCGGCCCGCCGGGCCGGGAAAAGAGCCCCGTCGAGGTATTTAGCTGCCGGCACCGAATGCATCCGCCTCTTTTCCGCAGGCAGGTGACACCGGGCGGAATATCCCGGCAACGATTCGATATCCTTAAGAATATCTTCCGTCTTCCGATGACAGATATACAGGGGGAGTAGCGGTCATGACGTCATTGAGCGAACACCATGATGCGGACACCGACAGGCCGGACCTCTTCACGATCGAAGTGAACGAGGAAGAGGGCGCCGTCTTCGTCACCATTCACGGGGCAGCGGAGCATCCTTCGCTGCAACAGATCGTAAGCGCTCTTGAGCACCGGAACCTGCCCTACTGGATCGACGAAGGGACCATTGCCAGGGAACTGTCGCGGAAGACCACCGGCCAGCCTTTTCGTGCGGCCTTCGCAAAGGACCAGGAGTTCGAGATAAAGGTAGACGCGGCGGAGCGTGTCGCCACACTGGTCCTGAAGAAAGCATACGGCGGCAGAGAGGCGACCATGGTGGACGTGCAACTCAGACTCAACGAGATGGGGATCGTCTCGGGGATCGATCTCGACCGGGCCGTCCTCGCCCTGTCTGAAAAGACCTATGACAGGCCCATCGTGATCGCCAGGGCGACAGACCCCGTTCCCGGCACGGACGCCGCCATCGATTGCCTGTTCCCTCTCCAGTTGACCATGCACCCCAAAGAGCTGGAGAACAGCAGGGTGGACTTCAGGGAGCTCACGCTCATCTGCGCCGTGGCCCAGGGCGACGTGCTGGCGAGGAAGATACCGGCCACGCGGGGGACACCCGGGATGACGGTCACGGGCAAGGAAATCCCGGCAAAACCCGGCAAAGACATCGCCTTCACCACCGGGAGAAACACCATCATCTCTCCCGACGGCACGGAAGTCACCGCGGCCATGGCCGGACAACCCTTCCTGAAGGGAAGGTCCGTGTTCGTCGAGCCCGTCTACAACATAAAGGGGGACATCAATTATTCCGTCGGCAACGTCGATTTCAAGGGCAGCGTCAAAATAGACGGGAACGTCGTGTCCGGCTTTTCCATCAAGGCAACGGAAAGCATCGAGGTAAACGGCGTCGTTGAGGACTGCTCCCTCGAGGCCGGTATGGACATCTCCATCAAGGGCGGGGTGCTGGGCGCGGACAGGGGCACCATGAAGGCAGGCAGGGACTTCTCGGCGCTCTTTGTCGAGAACTGCTACGTGGAGGCGGGGCGGAACATCGTCGTCGGCGACGCCCTCAACTCCGAGCTGTCCGCCGGCGATTCCATCGATGTCGTCCTGGGCACGGGGCGGGTCATAGGGAGCAAGCTCTCAGCGCAAAACCTTGCGTCCGTGAACACCCTGGGGTCTCCGATCGCCGGGAGGACACAGGTATCGGTGGGGTTCGAGCCGAAGACGGTCGCCCTCCTGAAGGAGCTGAAGGAAACGGCCTGGAAGACGGAGCACACCATAGAGGAGATCGAGAAACACATATCCACCCTTGAAGAGATGAGCAGCACGGGGTCTCTTTCCGAGGAAAAGGAAAGGCTCTATGGCCGGCTCCTCGCGACAGCGGACGAGTTGGGCCATCAGCTGCAGGAGCACAGGGACCGGATAGAAATGATCGAGTCGACGATGACAAAGGCGGCACAGCCGACCGTCAAGGTGCGCGGTACCTGCTACCCCAACGTCAGGATAAGGATAGGCGCGCTCGTCTTCGACTGCACAACGGAATACCACAGCGCCGTCTTCTACGAAGAACAAGGCAGGATCAAGGTAAACGTCTTCGATAACAAAACGTGAGAAAACGCCTACGAGTCGGCGCCTAGGCGCCTAACGGGCATACGGGCATACGGGGAAAAGATATCATTATTCTTTAGTCTTTTACCCATTCACTCGTTAGGCGCGTGAGCGCCGACCCGTTTGCGCGAAGCGCAGACCCGTGTGCGTCTCCCCCGTTCACTCGTTAGGCGCGTGAGCGCCGACCCGTGGGCCCGTCCGCTCTCAGACGAGATACGGTTCCCACATCTTTGTGGTTTTTCGTATGTAGTCGGCGGGGACGCCCTTGACGATCTGGTTGTGGCCGGGCAAGAGGATGTCGACATCGAGCTTTGAGAGCGTGTTGAGTGAGTCCTTCAACTGGGTCGGATTCGCGCCGAAAAGATCGAAACGGCCGATAGCGTAGTCGGCGTAGACCACATCCCCGGGGATAAGGACCTTCCCGATGGGTTCGTAGAGCGCTATCCCTCCCATGGAATGGCCGGGTATGTGTATCACATCCCACACCATGTTTCCTATCTCCAGTGTCTCTCCGCCCTCTAGCATGCGGTCGACCTTTAACGTAAAGGCGTCAGGCGTGATGCCGAACTGCATCTGGCACATTCCCTTGAACATGTCCATGCCGTACACGGCCCGGTCGTCACCTTTCTCAAGAAGATCGGCCTCCAGCCTGTGGACCCACAATTCGGCCCCGGGAAACGCCTTCCGGAGCTCCGCGAGACAGCCGATGTGATCGAGGTGTGTATGGGTCATGATGACCCTCTTGATATCCTCAGGCCTGATCCCCAGCTTCGCGATCGAAGCCGCCTTGTAGCCTCCCTTTCCCGTGAGCCCCGCGTCTACCACGGAGAGGTCCCCGGACGCCGGATCTCCAATGACGTAGACATGAGAATCGGGTATGAACTCGTCCTGACCGGCAATGAATTGAACGCCTTTGTAGACCTGGGACATGAGAGGCTCCTTTATATCGTTTTTTCTTTCTTACCGGACCGCTTTCCGAGCCAGCGGTTGAGTTCGTCAAAATAGACATAGAAGACGGGCGTGATGTAAAGCGTCATGATCTGGGAGAGGAAGAGACCGCCTACGACAGCGACGCCCATGGGTTGGCGCGCATCGCCTCCCGCCCCGATCCCGAGGGCGATGGGCAGCGTGCCGAAAAGGGCCGCCATCGTCGTCATCATGATGGGACGGAACCGTATGAGGCATGCCTGGTAGATCGATTCCTCGGAACTGAGTCCTCTGGTACGTTCCTCTTCAAGGGCGAAGTCGACCATCATGATGCCGTTCTTCTTTGCGATGCCGATGAGCATTATTATACCTACCATACCGTACATATCGAGTTCCATACCAAAAACCCACAGGGTCAGCAAGGCGCCGCATGCCGCGAGCGGCAGGGCCGTCAGGATGGTAATGGGGTGGATGAAGCTCTCGTAAAGTATGCCGAGGACCATGTAGATGACCAGCACCGTGACGAAGAGAAGGAAGCCCATGCCCGAAAAGGACTTCTCGAATTCCTGCGCCGACCCCTGGAAACCAGTCACGATCGATTCGGGAAGATTGGCCTCTTTTGCTATCCTCGTCGTCTCCGACACCGCCTCGCCCACGGAGTGCCCCGGGATGAGATTGAAGGCGATCGTCGCCGAGTTGAGCTGGCCCGTGTGGTTGACGGTGACGGGACCAACGGTCTCCTCGATGGTGGACACCGTCCCGATGGGTACGAGCTTGTTCGCCGTCGACTTCACATAGAGATATGAGAGGGCGCCGGGGTCTTCCTTGAACTGCGGCTGCACCTCGAGGATGACGGCATACTGGTTGAGTTTCCCGTAGATGGTCGACACCTTCCGCGATGCGTATGCCGAGAAGAAGGTGTTCTGGATCTGGTCGAGGGTGAGACCCAGCGCGGAGGCCTTGTCCCGGTCGACGTTTATATAGAGCTTGGGCAGGTTCAGTTTCACGTCGGAGTTCACGTCCGCGAGCCCCTTGAGCCTGCCCATCCTCTCTTCCACAATCCCTGCGTACCTGTAAAGCGAGGTCAGGTCCGAGCCCTGGAGCGTGAACTGGTACTCTGCCAGGGCATTGCCCGCTCCTATCTGGATGGGCGGGGGGTTCTGGGGAAAGACAAGCAGGCCCGGAACGCTGTTGAGCCTGGGCCGCAAATCGGCGACTATCTCGTCGACGGAGCGCCTGCGGTCCTTCAGGCTCTTCAGCATCACGAACACGATGCCGCTGTTGTAAGAGTTGATGCTGGCAATGGAGATAAAGTCCTTCACATCGGGTTCCGCCTTGACGAGTTCGTTGAGCTCGCTCTGGTGCCTTATCATGTCGTCATAGGATATCTTGTCGGCGGCCTGGACCCAGGCCATCATGAAATTCTGGTCCTGGGTGGGAAGGAAACCCTTGGGGATCTTCATGAAAAGAAAGCCCGAAACCACGAGGACGAGGACGGTAACGGCAAGGGCGATCCTGCGATGCTCGAGTACCCACCGCAGGGTGCGGCCGTAGAACTCTATCGTCGCCTTGAAACCCCGCTCCGTGAGAGTGTAGAACCAGCCTTCCTTCCTCTCGTGAAAACCCTTGAGAACGCGGCTGCACATCATGGGGGTCAGGGTAACGGAGATAAACCCGGAGATCATGATGGCCGCGGCGATGCAAACGGCAAACTCGTGGAACAGCTTGCCGATGATGCCGGGCATGAAAAGGATGGGGATGAAAACAACAACGAGAGAAAGGGTCATGGACATGATGGTGAACCCTATCTCCCGGGAACCCTCGAAGGAGGCCTCCGTGGCGCTCTCCCCCATCTCCATGCGTCGCACGATGTTCTCGAGGACAACTATGGCATCGTCCACGACGAGACCTACGCACAGGACCAGCGCCATCATGGAAAGGTTGTTGAGGCTGAATCCGACGACGCTCATGACCGCGAAGGTGCCGATGATGGACAGCGGCACGGCCACGTTCGGTATGAGCGTCGACCTGAGAGAGCGCAGGAAGATGAAGACCACGAAGAGTACGACGATGATGGTCAGGACAAGTGTGAACTGAACATCCTGGATGGACTCTTCGATGTAGTCCGAGGCATCGTACAGCAGATGCCACTCCACCGATTCGGGGACCATGGCCTTCAGCCGGGGGACAAGTTTCTTGACCCCTTCGGAGACGAGCACAGTGTTGGACCCGGGCTGTTTCTTGACGGCAAGGACGATGGCGCGCCGGGTCTTCTCACGCGTCGAGTACCAGGCGGCCATCTGCTTGTCCTTTTCGACGCCGCTTACGGCATCTCCCACGTCCCTGACGCGGACGGGCATGCCGTCCTTGTAGCTGATGATGACATCCCTGTACGCCTCTCCGATCGTCAGCTGCCCGTTGGAATCGATGGTAAAGGCCTGAAAGGCCCCGTCCAGGGTCCCGCCGGGGAGGTTGACGTTCGCCGCCTTCACGGCCCGTTCCACATCGTCGATGCCGATCCCCTGTTTCGCAAGCAACCTGGGGTTGACCTGAATGCGGGCTGCAAATTTCTGACCGTAAGTTATGACCTGCGAGACACCGTTCACCATGCTGAAGTTCTGGGCGAGATAGTTCTCGGCGTAGTCGTTGAGCTGCGTCAGCGGCATCGTGTCGGAGGTGAGGGCGAAATAGAGGATGGGCTGGTCAGAGGGATTGACCTTTTCGTACGTCGGGGGGCTTGGCAGGTTCGTCGGCAGATCACCCTGGGCCGCCGCTATCTTGGAGCTCACGTCCTGGGCACAGGCGTCTATATTGCGGTCGAGGCCAAACTGGAGGATGACGCTCGTCGATCCCGTGTAGCTCTGGGACGACATCGAGGAGAGGCCCTGTATCGTCGAGAACTGCTTTTCCAGGGGTTTTGCCACGTTGGATGCCATCGTCTCCGGACTTGCACCCGGAAGGGATGCCGACACCATTATCGTCGGGAAATCGACGGCCGGGAGGTTGTTGATGGGGAGGTCCACGTAGCTGTTGATGCCGAAGAAAAGGATGCCGAACATGACCAGAATGGTCATGATGGGCCGCTTGATCCATATCGCGGAGATGTTCACTTTTTCGTTCCCGCGGGGGCCGCCTGCCCGGGGGCGGTCGGGGCGGTCTCAGGGTCTCCCCCGCGTCCCCCCTGTCCGGACCCCGGCGAAGCCTGTATCGAGACAGGGAAGCCGTCTCTCAGCTTGAAGTGGCCGTCGGTGACGACCGTCTCGCCGGCGTTTATGCCCTTTCTCACCACCGTGAGGCCCTGCACCGTCCTGTCCGTCGTGACGACGCGGTATTCCACCGTATTGTCGGCCTTCACGACGAAGGCGTATTTCCCCGTCTGGCCGATCTGCACCGCCCTCTCGGGCACAACGATGACATCCTTTTCCACGGCCAGCGTGAGAACGACGTTGACGAACTGTCCCGGCCAGAGGAACCTGTCGGCATTGGGAAATGTCGCCTTAAGGAGTATCATCCCCGTCTGGGTGTTCACGGTATTGTCAATGAAGGTGAGCTCGCCCACCGGCGGCTCTCCCGTGTACCCGGCGGGGAGCGCCCTCACCTTGAGCTTTTGCCCGGAGGAATACTTCCTGACGGCGGGGAGATCCTTCTCGGCTATGGAGAACGATGCATAGACGGGGGTGATCTGGTTGATGGTCGCGAGCTGGGTGTCGACGTCCTTGATCATCCTCCCCTCGAAGACGGCATAGGCACCCATGCGCCCGTCGAAGGGAGCGGATATGAAACAGTGGGCCAGGTTGAGCCGGGCGTCCTGCAGGAAGGCCCTGTCGGCAATGACGAGGGACTCCTGCGCATCCGCGGTGGACTGCTTGTTCTCATAGTCGGAAAGGGCAACCGCGCCCTTTTCGTAGAGGTACTTATACCGCTTCGCCTCGTCACGGGCGAATTTCATCTGCGCCGTGTCGCGGGCAAGCTGGGCCTCGGCCTGTTGGACCTTTGCCTGGTACTGGTTGGGATCGATGGTAAAAAGAGGCTGGCCCTTCCTGACGTCCTCACCCTCCTTGAAGCGGATCTTTACCAGTTGCCCCGTTATCTGGGCATAGATGGGAACGCTGCGATAGCCTTCGATGGTCCCTATTTCCCTGAGCTCAACCGGCATATCCTTTGTGACTGCCTTCGCGGCGGTCACGGCGACCCGTTCGGGCGGAGGCACCGGTTTCTTTCTCGTCGCAGCATATACGACCAGGATCACGCAGACGAGGGCGATGCCCGCCGCTATGACCTTTCTTCTCCGGGACATTCCCCGGAGCCTGCCGAAGACTCCCTTTCCGTTCCGTGCGTCCATCATCTGCTCCCCATGGCCTTTTCCATGTTGGCCCTGGCAACCTTGTAATCGAAGAGGGCGCTTATGTTGGCCAGCTTCGCCTGGCTGTAGGTCACCGTGGCGTCGGTGACCTCGAGGGGGGTCGCGAGTCCTGCGTCATAGCGCAGGTTCGCGATCTCCAGGTTCTCCGTCGCCTGCCGTATCTGCACGTTTGTGGTCTCTATCGTCTGCCGTGCCTTGATAAGCGCCAGCCACGCCTGCTTCACATCGAGGGTGATCTGAAGCTTCATGGCGCTGATCTTCGCGTCGACGGACTGCTTGTTCGCCTGGGCCTCGGCGACTTTGTTCGTCGTCGACAGACCGTCAAAGAGGTTGACCGACAGCGCGACCCCGGCATACCATCCCTGTCCGAGGGGATACTGGCTGCCGGCAAAGTTGTACTGGGCGTTGCCGTTCAGTTGCGGGTAGTATTCCTGCTTCGCCCGGGCAACGGCCTTTTCGGCGGACTCCCTCTGGGCCTCCAGCGACTTGAGGTCGGGCCGCGTCTCGAAGGCGGCCTTCAGGGCATCCTCCAGGGCGATCTCGTACCTGTCGAAGTCAAGGTTGTCGTGGATGGCATATTCCGCGTCGCCGTCTATGCCCATGGCGTTGTTGAGGTTCACCCAGGCGACTTTGAGGTCGTTCTCGGCTCCGATGAGATTCAGTTTCGCGTTGGAAAGGTCGAGTTCTGCCTTCGTAACGTCGTACTTCGGCTTCTTACCCGCCTCGAAGAAGACGACGGCGACCCGGAAATGCTTCGCGTACTGCCCGACGACCTCCAGATTGACGTCCCGCGAACGCTTCGCCTTCAGGACCCCGTAGTAGGAGGACTTTACCGTGTTGGCGACCGTGTTCATGCTGTTGTCGACATCGCGGCGGGACGATTCCACGTTGAGCCTGCCGATGTTCACGCTCGTGGGCGTCCTCCAGAAATCGAAGATCATCTGCTTGAGGCTCACGTTTGCGACATTCTGGTTGTACTGGTCGAGAAGGGCCCCGTAATAGGGATCGCGGGTATTGTTCACCTCGAAGTTGCGCGTGAACCCCGCAGAGCCGTCGACCTTCGGGAAATAACCTGCCCGCGCCTGCCCGAGCTGGGCCTCGCGCGCCTTCATCGAATACTGGTAGCCCATGATGGCGGGGTTCATCTTGAGCCCGATGTCTATGGCCCTCTCCAGGTTGAGGGGCTCGCCCGGCCTGATGGGCGCCTCCTGGGCAAAGAGGCCATTCCCGACCGTCAACAGAAACACCGCCAGTACACAGAACAGGTATCTTCTCATTTGCAGTCTACTCTCGCCGCTGACCGGGTCTTTCTCAAGCCGAAAAGGTCTGTTTGATAAACAGGTACGTGACATATTAGATAAGTGCATCATCATTGTCAAGAAGGAGTTTGGACGCCGGAGGAAACGTGGTAGAATCAATTCGAAAACATGCGGACGGGCATACGGGTCGGCGCTCACGCGCCTAACGAGTGAACGGGTAAAAGACAAAGGAATAAGGAGACATGGTGATATCTTTTCCCCGTATGCCCGTGTGCCCGTTAGGCGCGTGAGCGCCGACCCATATGCGGCCCAAAAGGAGGTCATTTCATGGACATGCAATTCAAGGAGAGATTCGCGACGTTGTGGGACAGGTACTTCCCTCAGGCACCACTGCCGGTGGTCTTCTTCTACAGTGACGATGAGGCCGGCGCCGCCGTGGTGAAGGGGCCGAAGAGCCTGGAGGAGCATCGCTGCATCCTCGCCGACATCACACGGGCGGCACGGGGCCGTTCCCTCGCCTTCAACGTCGACTCTATCGGCTGCGGCGGCGGCAGGAAGTACCTCGGCTTCACCGAGGTCCTCCGCCCCAATTTCGAGTACTTCCTATCCTGCGGAATACCGGGAGAGCTCGAGGGCGAGAGATACAAGAAATCCCCGGAGCTGGTCGGAAAGGTGATGAAGAAGATGCCCAGATTCAGCGCTCCCGACCGCTATATCGTCTTCAAGCGCTGGGACGGGATCGACAGGAACGATAACCCCGACGTCGTCATCTTCTTCGCCACCCCCGACGTCCTCTCGGGGCTCTTCACCCTGGCGAACTACGACGGCGTCGATCCCAACGGCGTCTTCTGCCCCTTCGGTGCCGGCTGCTCGACCATCGTCACCTACCCCTATCTCGAAAGGAATGCCCGCCGCCCGAGGTCCGTCATCGGCATGTTCGACGTCTCCGCCCGCCCCTGCGTCCCGGCAAACACCCTCACCTTCGCCACGCCCTTCAAGAGGCTCGTGACGATGGTGAACAACATGGACGAGAGCTTCCTCATAACGGAAAGTTGGAAAAAGGTAAGGAGGAGAATAAAGAAAGGGTGAACGGGGGAGACGCACACGGGTCTGCGCTCACGCGCCTAACGGGCATACGGGCATACGGGGAAAAGATATCATTATTCTTCAGTCTTTTACCCGTTCACTCGTTAGGCGCGTGAGCGCCGACCCGTTTGCGTCTCTATTGAACCCCGATGTGGAGGAGGAGGATCCTGCGGACTTCTTCTATTGTTTGCGGTTGGGACTGGCAGGAGTGGCCGGAATGGACGATGAGCTCCGATGCCGCGTTGTCGAGGTGGGCGCTGTCGTATTTCACCACCCCGTCCGTCCACCTGTCCTTCGGCGCGTCGGGGTTCTCCACGGAGATTATCGAGTGCACGGGTATCTCCGGGGCGATGGGGATCGATGAGAATGTCCTGACAAATTGACTGTTGGGGTCCATGTTCGCGGTGCTTTTCGGAACCCCTTTGAAAGTAGACAGGTCAACGGCCTGGGGGTTCAGGGAGGTGACCTCCTTCACGGCGTCGACCATGCGAAATGGCAGCGACACGAACCTGCCGGCCAGTCTCCCTATCCATCCGCCCGCCACGTAGCTGCCCCGGTGAGGCGTCGAAACGAATATCACCCGGCTGACAAAGGGCAGGGGCTTGTAGAAGAAACTCCTGCTTATCATCTCCCGCGTGCCGGGTGACACATCGAGCTTGTCGAAGGGGACCTTCGTTGCGTCGTCCCAGAAACGGGTCCCGCTGTCGACAACGGTCAGTCTCGTCAGGAGTCCTCCCTGACTGTGCCCCACGATGACCATGCGCCTTAGCGCCGGGTCCCTGCCCTCGGGGTCGAGTCCGCGGACAAGCTCTTTGAGGCCCTCCGTCAGTTGCCCTCCCGAATAGAGGATGGGATTGCCCGTGTTGTAGGTGAAGGCCCAGAACTGGTAACGGCCCCAGAGCCGCCGGTCGTTCTGCAGCTCGTTGAGCATCTCCGCCCAGCGGGCGGGGCTCGATGCCGTCCCGTGGATGAAGATGACGGGGATGCGCCCCGGTATATAGGGACTCATGAAGAAGATGTTCTCCTTGAACCGCGAGGCGTCCTTGAAGAGGGTGACGTTACCGGAAAAGAAACCCTTCGTCTCCATGCGGTACACCCCCGAGTTCTCCAGGGAGTAGGCGAGAGCCGAGGAAAGGTCGAACTCCAGGGGCACCGTGCGCCCTCCGACCGTGACGGTCGTGGCGCTGTCTGCCGTGTACAGTTCCAGCCTCCCCCGCATCCTGCCCTTCCGCAACCCCTCGTCCACGTCAGCGAAGCGGACGAAGAGAGTGACGGCCACCTTCACATCGTAGGGGACCTTCGCGGATACGGGGTCGGCGGCACCGGGGAGGTATTCCGTGGAGGCGACGAGCGCCGCTCCTATCCCGGGCCAGCGGTATTCGTTGCGCAATCCCCTCAGGACAAATCTTGACGCATCGGCAAACCTGACAAGACGGTACGAGCTCCACCGGAACGAATCGGCGCGGACCGAGATCGCGATCTCCCCGAAGGGCAGCCTGTACGTACCTTCCCTCAGGTCGATAACAACACCGTCGGCGGAAGTGAAACCCTCGGCGATCCCGAGGTTATAGATATCCACTGCTGTTCGAAAACGAGGGTCGAAGGCATCGGGGGCGCGGGCGCCCCCCTCGGGGAAGAGAAGCGCGTAGGCATATACGGCCGCTGCAAGATAGTACGATCTGTCTCCACTCCGTGAGGCGTGCAGAAAGGAAAGCTCCGCCAGGGCAAAGATGCGGTCAGTCTCATCCGCGGTTGGGACACCATGATGTATGGCGGCGATCACCTCGGCCGGATGGGTCCTGAACATCTCCGCAAGACCTGTCCGATTGAGCATCTGCATGGTCGGGGCACTCAGAGTGGAATTGGTCAGGACATTGGCGGTGAGCTTGCGATGGGATTCCTGCTGGTCGAGGTGGCCCACCCCGACCGGCGTGGCGCACCCCGACAGGACGAGGGCGCAAAAAAGAAGGATCGCGAAGGCCCCCTTCCTGAGAGAATATGGTGCGTTCGGGAACATCCTTCTCTTCATATCATCGATCCTGAGAACATGACAAACAAAAAAGATCCCACCCGGTGTTCACTGCGAAGGTGCTAAGATGCCCGCGACGTTCCGCAGGCGCCTCCGCACAACCTCCCGGATCCTTTCAAAAGCCGGCAGTTTACTTCTCCACGACCATCGCCACCGCTTCCGTCACCCGCAGGTAGACGTCGTCTCCCTTCTTGATGTTCTTGAAGTTCTTGACGGACTTATCGACCGTGAAGGTCCGGACGTTGCCTTCGGGGCCCTTGAGAGAAAGGGTGCGCTTCTTGTAGTTTATCTTTTCTACCGTCGCCGTCACCTCCAGCGTGTCAACAACGACAGCTCCCGGCTTTGCACCCTTCGGTGCCACTTCCACGGTCTGGGACCCTGACGCGGACGGCTTTTCCCCCGCCTTGGTCACAAGAATCGCGACGGATTCATAGAAGGTCGTCTTGACCTTGTCTCCGGCCTTAATCTGGTCAAAGTTCTTCACTTCCGGTCCAACCTTGAAGGTGCGCGTGGCTCCGTCGGGCGCCTTGAGCGTGACGGTCCTGTTCCCCGCGTCCACGGCGTCGACAACAGCCGTCATCTCGACGACATCGACCATCGCCCCTGCGGGCTTGGAACCGGCCTTCTTCGCCGCTTTCTTCTCCTGGGAAAACCCGGCGCTTACAAGCACGACCACGAGCAGTGACGCCAGTACCAGCGATAACATTCTCTTCATATGCATCCTCCTTTTGGATATAGCAGGCCGCCCGGCGGCCTGTGTGTCAGATGATCGCGGACAGAACCCCTCCGCCGAGACGGCGCGGGGCGCGCCTGAGCGGCACTAATATCTACCATATAAGAACGGCGGGGTACACAGGGTTATCCGTCACTTATCCGTCCTTACACCAGCGCATCCTGTACGATCCGGCGGGCGCCGGCAAGGATGGAGTCCAGGTGGGCCTCGTCGACAAAACTCTCAGCGTACATCTTGATGATGTCTTCCGTACCGGAGGGTCGCACCGCGAACCAACCCCTTGCCGTCGTTAACTTGACACCGCCTATGGCCGCGTTGTTGCCCGGGGCCTTCGTCATCTTCGACGTTATCGGGTCCCCCGCCAGCTCCCCAGCCCTTATGGCCTCGGGCGACAGGGACGATATCGCCGCCCTCTCGGCAGCGGTTGCCGGCGCATCGACGCGGACATACAGCGGCCTTCCCAGCCTGCCGGCCAGGTCGTTGTAGAGTTCTCCCGGGTCCTTGCCCATCTTGGCCGTCATCTCCGCGGCAAGGAGGCCCATTATGATGCCGTCCTTGTCCGTCGTCCAGACCGTCCCGTCACGCTTGAGGAAACTGGCGCCGGCGCTTTCCTCACCCCCGAAACAGCAGGACCCGTCAAAGAGACCGTCCACGAACCATTTGAAACCGACGGGTACCTCCGAAAGCCTCCGGCCCAGGTCCGACACCACGCGATCGATGAGGCTCGAACTTACAAGGGTCTTGCCCACGGCCGCCCCCTCCGGCCATCCGGGGCGGTGGGTCAGGAGGTAATGGATTGCCACGGCAAGGTAGTGGTTGGGGTTCATAAGCCCCATGGACCGGGTGACTATGCCGTGCCGGTCCGCATCCGTGTCGTTGCCGAAGGCCACCTGGAAGCGGTCCTTGAGCGCCACCAGCCCCGCCATGGCGTAGGGGCTGGAACAGTCCATCCTGATCTTGCCGTCGTGGTCGACGGCCATGAAGGCAAACCTCGGGTCCACGACGCTGTTTACGACGGTCATATCGAGACCGTAGAGGTCCCTGATGGGCTCCCAGTAGTGCACCGAGGACCCTCCGAGCGGGTCGACCCCCATCCTGACCCCGACGGAACGGATGCACTCCATATCGATAACGTTCGCCAGGTCCGCGACATAAGCCGTAACGAGGTCGACAGGGTGGGTCGTCCCCGCCTTGAGGGCAGATTCATATCCCGTCCTGCGGACCTCCTTGAGCCCGCCTCGAAGGAGATCGTTCGCCCTGTTTTCGATCCACCGCGTGACCTGTGTGTCCGCCGGCCCGCCATTGGGCGGATTGTACTTGAAACCCCCGTCCCGGGGCGGGTTGTGCGAAGGGGTGACCACGATGCCGTCCGCGAAGCCGCCCGTCCTTCCCCGGTTGAATGACAGGATGGCGTGGGAGATAACGGGGGTGGGAGTGAACCCGTCGTCCTTCTGGATCATGGTCTCCACCCCGTTTGCCGCGAGCACTTCGAGGGCGGTCCTTTGCGCCGGCCCCGAGAGCGCATGGGTGTCCTTTCCCATGTACAGGGGACCGCCCGTTCCCTGACTCCGACGGAGATCGCAGATCGCCTGTGTAACGGCAAGGATGTGGGCCTCGTTGAACGTGCCTGAGAGCGCTGAACCGCGGTGTCCGCTCGTCCCGAAGCTCACCCGCTGGGCAGGGTCGTCGGGGTCGGGCCTTCGCTCATAATAGTCTTTTTCGAGCCTTTCCAGATCAACGAGTATCTCCGCAGGAGCCGGTTTGCCCGCGAGGGGGGAAATGGCCATGTCACGCACTCCTTGTTCTACAGCTGCGATGTCGGACCTGTCAGCTTGAGAAGGGTCATGTTGATGACAGGGTCGAGATCGCGGACGGCGTTGACGCCCTTGAGCTCGATGATGACCGCCTCCATGATGAGAAAGGTCTTTGCCTCGCCGCGAAGGCATCCTGTCTTCGCAACGTCGAATTTCCCGTATGTCCCGTGGATATGGACGCGCGGCTCGTCGCCATGCCAGAATACCGTGCCGACGGCAAGGGTCTCGTGGCTTTCGACGAGGTCGCGCCACGTCGGTTCCGGTGGCCGTACGTCGTCCTCAACCGGCCCGACCACGATCCTCCCCTCCGTTATCCCCCCGAGGAGATAGAAGATGGCACACCTGATGTTCTCTTTCCTGATAATGCCGGAAAGGTTGGCGATTATCTCGTCGCCGTCCTCGAAATGGGCCAGCACCACCCTGCCCGTCTCACCGACCTGGTATTTCACCGCGATCTCCTTTTCATCGGCTTGCCGGAACGCACCGTCCCCGGACGTCGCCATGCCTCAGGGAAGAGTTACTTCAGGGGGCCCCGCACGAGCTTCACGTCATCGATCCAGACCGTCCCCTTCCCGTCGACAACGAGGTTGAGCCTGACGACATCGGGCCTCTGTCCCTTCTTAAGAAAGAAAGGTGTTTCCTGTGTCACCCAGTCCGTAGTTCCTGTCACGGAGGTTTCCAGGGCACGGGAGAAGTATTCGCCCTTTCCGGTAAAGACGCACCACATCTCCAGGTAGACCTTGCCCTGGAAGTCCCGCGTCTTGAGTCTCGCCTGGTACGTCAGACGGGCCTTGTCGACATCGACGTCCCTGACCTCAAAGAGGCGGACCGTCGTGGGCGACGGGGCATCGACCCTTAACGACCCCCTCTTGTCCACCGACACGGCGGGATCGAAAGTGACGTTCGACTGCGTGAGGACCCCCTCCATGTTGTCGAGGGGATAGACCTTGACGGTCCGGGGCGCTTCCTTCTCGCCGCAGCCCGCGAGAAAGGAACACAGGGTCAGAAGGACCGCTATCGCAAAACATGCTCTTTTCATGGGACGGCCTCCTTCAGCCGCGCATCGGAGGACTTCTGACGAGGTCCTATAACACTATCCTATCACAACAGGCCGCGAGGGTGAAGAGGTCTTTGGGGGAAAGAAGGGTGCAAACCGGAATGCCTTCCTTATGAGACAACGCTTCAGGACAGACAGATCCTCCATTGCGGACGAGGTTGGTCTCTTCTGAAGAAGATAATGACCAATGACCAAATTCCAATGACCAGATAAACGGACAATAACCAATAACCAAAAAAGGAAACGATACAGGCGGTCCGTTCTGCCCTTTCCTCTGTTCAATTGGTTATTGGTCAATTGGTCATTATCTTCTTCATTGGTCATTGGGATTTGATTATTGGTCATTAATGTTATCGGGGACCTTCCGATAATCTGGAGTAGCGTCAGCACCGAGGTGAAGACATGATGAAAAGAGTTCCTGTGATGCTCTCCTCTCTGGGGAAGAGGATCTCGATCCTCAGGAGGGGCCCCAAGATCTTCCTTGTATTGTGCGCGTGGCTGCTCGTCGTCAGCATTCTGCTGGCGTTCGGACTGTAGAGGCGGTTTCAGGTTCCAGCAACTGTGTTGAATGTCAATTGATTTCTTTTTCATGAACGGGCCTCCGCCCATGTTGCTTTGTTCTTCATCA
>MVQP01000049.1 GCA_002067235.1 Syntrophorhabdus sp. PtaB.Bin047 | reverse complement strand
GCGAAGATACGACTCGGCGCCGAGGTCACCTGGATCTGGAGAAAAGACGTCAACAGCCCCGTCGCGGGTGTTGAGGTGAAGACCCCGAAAGGCAAGAAGAACATTAAGATAAAGAAGGCCCTTATTCTGGCTTCAGGCGGGTTCAGCAGGGACATCAAGATGCGCGCGGCATTCAACCCCGGCATCGTCCCCGAGTTCAACTGCACCAACCACCCCGGTGCAACGGGCGAAATGCTGCGGTTTGCCCAGTCGATCGGGGCTGATTCCCTGCAGCTCGCCTTCATTCAGCTCTATCCCTTCGCGGAGCCGGAGACGGGTATCCTCGATACTCCTGCAGTCTACCCCTTCAACGGTGTCGGCTACGGCCTCGTTTATGTCAGCAAGAAGGGCAAGAGATTCGTCAACGAACTGGAGCGCCGCGACGTCTGTTCCTACGCCCAGATCAAGCTGGGAGACAAACCGACCTACTCCATCTTTAACGATGAGATGGTAGCGAAGATGGGCGGTACCAAGGAAGAAGTCGAGAAAGGCATTCAGAAGGGACGTTTCATCAAGGCCGCGACGATCGCCGAACTGGCCGGCAAGCTGAAGATCCCGGCGGACGTTCTTGAGGACACGATAAAGAAGCACAACCAGTACATCAAGGACGGCAAGGACCCCGAATGCAACAAGCCGATGACGAAGAGCATGATCCCCCTCGACAAGGGCCCCTTCTATGGCATAGCCCAGTGGCCTGCCGTTCACCACACGATGGGTGGTCTGAGAATAGACAAGGACGCCCGGGTCATCGATATATGGGGCGAACCCATCCCGCGTCTTTATGCAGCCGGTGAGGTGACGGGCGGGGTTCACGGTTCCAACCGCCTTGGCAGCAACGCCATTCCCGACTGCGTCGTCTTCGGCAGAATAGCCGGGGCCAACGCGGCAAAAGAAAAGTAATGTCTCCATGGGGAAGGTAGTGCCGGACCATCGTCCGCGCATTACCTTCCTCGCTATCCAAAGTCATCAGGACGTGACGCATGACCAGAACGCTTGTTTGCACTATCGTTGTAATCTTTTTCTTATTGCTGGTGCTTTCAGGGGGCGATGTCCAGGCGGCCTCGAAGGGTACCGCTTCGAAGCAATCCTGCGCTGCCTGTCACAGCGAGTTCTCCTCCCTGCTGCCCAAGGCGCATCCACCCGTCACCGGGAAAGATGTGACCGCATGCACGAAATGTCACGCCCCCGACACCAAGGCCCAGGCCAAGCCGAAGGCCTATTCGGCCAGGCTGCACCTTTCCCATACGCAGCCGGGTGCTGAAGTGGATTGCCTTGCCTGCCACACATGGAAGCCGGGCAAGACCCTCGGCGTGAAGGGAACGAAGGCAAGCCTCGGTGTTCTTTCGAAAGAGGGCATGGAAGAGACGAAGAAGATCTTCGCCTCCTGGTCGTCCTCGAAGTACCTCGATGCCCATCATGGAAAAAAGAATGTCACATGCTCCGGGTGTCATGAAGGAAAGGTTCCCGAGCAGGGCGATTCCGTCGAGAACGCCCGGTGCTTCGCCTGCCACGGAGATGAGGAGAAACTCGCGAAGAAGACGGAGCCGAAGGATTTCCCCGACAGGAACCCCCACAAGTCGCACCTGGGGACCGTCAACTGCACCGTATGCCACAGCGCCCACAAGGCATCGAAGATCTATTGCCTTGACTGCCACACGAAATTCAACATGAAGATCCCCTTCGGGGAAGGGCCACAGGCAAAACCCGCCGCAGGCGGCAAGGCAAAGTAAGGAGGTAGTGGTATGTTTGGACTTGGTATGCCGGAACTCATCATCATCATGGTCATTGTCCTCATGATCTTCGGCGCCGGAAGGCTCTCGGAAATAGGTGGCGCCATCGGTAAAGGCATCAAGAGCTTCAAAAGATCCGTCAACGACTCCGACGCAGCCGGCATAACAGAAAAAAGCGGCACGCAAGGAGAAAAGGTTTCCTAGAATCCGTGCCTCTTGCCTGTCCCGTCTTTGACGGGACTTGAGACCGCAGAGATGGCAGAGAAAAGATCACGGCCAGATGCCGGCGGGTGCCGGCATCTGGCCGTCTTTGCATCCCGTCTGCGACGGGAGGCAAAAAAAAGTTCAAGCGAGGGTCTATAAAGAAGAATGTCCTTGACAGTTTGTGGGCAATGAAAGTTTAATGAGGTCAAAAACGATAAACCTCCTATGTTTGGTCGTCCTCTCTTTCGGTGGGTCCTGAGAATAACAATCGTTTGCGTGGTCCTCGCGGTAGGCTTGTGGACGATCTGGCCCTGGTTGCCTTCGCAGAAGGACAGGCGTCCCAGGACGATCGTGCTTTATGGTTTTTCCATCCTCGAACCTGTGATCACGAAGGGGATATTCCCGGCTTTCCAGAAGAGGTGGTTTGAGCAGACGGGGCAGAGGGTGGAGCTCATCAGTTCCTTCGGCGGGTCGGGTACCGTGACGAACCAGTTGATCATGGGGGTTCCCGCGGAGGTTGCCATCCTCTCGACTGAGCTCGACGCCCAGCGCCTTCAGAAGGCCGGTGTCGTTCACGGCGAGACCTGGAAGAAACTGCCGCATAAGGGCGTGATGAACCGCACCCCCTTCATAATACAGGTGCGACCGGGCAACCCGAAGAGAATACATGATTTCTCCGGGCTTACCCAGCCCGGCGTCCGCGTGGTCCACATGGACCCGCTCACATCGGGGGCGGCCAACTGGGCAATCGTCGCCGAATATGGCGCTGCCGTGAGACAACCGGGTTCGGGCCCCGACGCGGGGAGGGCCATGCTGCTTGGCATCTGGAGAAACGTGGCGGTCCAGGCAGGCAGCGGGAGGGCGGCCAGGACCCAGTTCGACAGCGGTTTTGGCGATGCCCTCATTACCTATGAACAGGACGCCATATGGAGCCGCTCACGCGGCTCGTCACGCTTTGAGATCGTTTACCCCCGAAGCACGATCCTGAGCGAACACACGGTAGTTGTCATCGATGAGCGTGTTTCGGAAAGGCAAAAGGAGCTCGTCGGCGCCTTCGTTGATTTCCTCTGGAGCGAGGAAGCGCAGCGCATCTTTGTAAGGAGCGGGTTTCGCAGTGTCGATGAGAGGCTGAATTCCTTGAACCCGCAGTTCGGACATATCCGCGACCCCTTCTTCATCGACGATTTCGGAGGCTGGCGGAAGGCGAAGCTCACCATCATCGATGACACGTGGAAGAACAGGGTCGTCAAGGAGTTGAAGCCATGAATCAGGGCAAGGCGTTTTACAAGAAGATCTCACACATGCTCCCGGCGGGCTTTCTGGTGCTGGTCCTGCTTCCCCTGTTGCTCCTGCCCCTGGCATCGGTCTTCATCTATGCCCTGCGGGGAGGTCTCGGCAATCTGGCGGCTGCCCTTACCACAACAGACGTGCTTTTCGCGCTCCGCTTCAGTTTGATCATCGCCTTCGCCACCGCGGTCATCAACACTGTGCTTGGCACATACGCGGCCTGGGTCCTCAGCAAGACCCGTTTCCCCGGGCGCGAACAACTCGGGATCATACTAAATCTGCCCGTCGCGATACCCAACGTTGTTGTCGGCACATCCCTGCTCCTTCTCTGGGGGCCTATCGGTCTCTTCGGACAGGTGCTGGAGCCTTTGGGGATACAGCCCATGTTCACCCCGGTGGGGGTCCTGCTGGCCCACGTGTTCGTCACATTTCCCTACATGCTGGGAACCATCAAACCCGTGCTGGACGATCTGGAAACAACGTATGAAGAGGCCGCTTACACCATGGGCGCCAGCCGGTGGCAGACTTTTCTGCACGTCCTGTTCCCGGCGTTGAAGGGCGGCCTGCTCACGGGTGCCCTGCTGACCTTTGCCCATTCCCTCGGCGAGTTCGGGGCAACCGTCATGGTATCGGGGAACCTGAGGCTGCGGACACAGACCGCTCCTTTGTACATCTTTTCCCAGTTCGAGAGCGGCAACATTCAGGCGGCCAATTCCGTTGCGGCCGTCCTTGCCATCCTTTCCTTCGCACTTTTCTCACTTATCCTCTTTCTCGCCGCGCGGACGGGCAAGAAGGGGGCCCAGAGAGGTAAGTAATGTCAATTCTCATCGATCAGATCAGCAAGAAATACGGAGACCATACCGTTGTCGATCAGGTCTCGTTGGACGTCGATGATGGAGAGCTCGTTGTCCTCCTCGGTTCGAGCGGCAGCGGGAAGAGCACCATTCTGCGCCTGGTGGCAGGCCTCATACTGCCCGATGAGGGACGGATAATGCTGAGCGGTGTCGACATTACCCACCTGCCTCCCCAGAGGCGCGGCCTCGGGTTTGTCTTCCAGAACTATTCGATCTTTCCCAACATGACCATCGCCGAGAACATCGAATTCGGGATGAAGATCAGAAAGGTCCCTTTGCGGGAGCGAAAGGCCCGCAGCGAGCATCTGCTTGAACTGGTGGGCCTGCCCGGGATGGGTTCCCGGTACTCGTCGCAGTTGTCGGGAGGGCAGCAGCAGAGGGTGGCGCTGGCGCGTGCCCTTGCCTACGAACCGCCGGTGCTGCTGCTCGACGAGCCCCTGGGGGCCGTGGACACCAAGACCCGCATTCAGCTTCGCCAATCGTTGAAGAGCATCCTGAAAGACATTGGCGTCACCACGATGATGGTCACCCATGACCAGCAGGAGGCCTTCGAACTGGCCGACCGCGTCGCCATCATGAACAACGGACAGATCGAACAGTGCGGTCTCCCCGGCGACGTGTACTATAACCCCGCAACACAGTTCACCGCCGATTTCGTCGGGGACATTAACTTCTTCGAGGGGCGCGTGACTGCCTCCACGACGGAAGAGTGCGAGATCGAGCTCTTCGGGCACTGGCCCGTCCGCCGCCGGGGCAGCCATCCGTTTCAACCGGGCCGGAACGTCCTTTACGGGGTACGTCCGGAGCAGATCCGCGTCAGCCTCCTCGAGCCCGAGACTTACGAGAACGGGATAAAGGGGGTCATCGAGAAGAGCATGTTCTTCGGCGACGTGACACGCTATTCGATCCGCCTGGACGGAGGCAGTGTGCTCGACGTTCGGGTCCTCAACTACCTCTTCATCGAAGGTATGGTAATGCCTTACGAACTGAACGAAGAGGTCTGGCTTATCTGGAGCCAGGGGTCGGGCATCATTCTCGCGGACGAGACAGCCCCTCAACCGAACGGTCTCTCCACCGCAAGTTGACAAATACAGGGTCGTGGGCTATACGTAAAACAAGGGCGGTAGTCGGGATGCCCGGTGGCGTATGGGCAGCAACGAGCACTTAAGTTAGGGAGGGCCTCATATGTGGGAGAACATAACCTCTGATAAGTGTGAATCTTACATCGAGCGCCATTTCGGTCAGAAGGGCAAGAGACTTTCCGGCGAACCCTCAAAGCCTGCCATAACGATCTCACGAGCTGAAGGGGCGGGCGGTCTGACGGTTTCATCGCAACTGGCGAGCTACCTGAGAACGAAGGTGCCGAGCCACGAGGAATGGACGATCTTCGACCAGAAGCTCGTTACGAAGGTGCTCGAGGTCTTCAACCTCAAGACCCGCGTCGGGGAGTTCATGAAGGAAGACCACAAGGGCACGATATCCGATGCGATCGAGGAATTCATCGGGCTCCATCCCAACACATGGACCCTCGTCGAACGCACCAACGCCACCATACTGCGCCTCGCCCAGATAGGGAACTGCATCCTCGTGGGCAGGGGTGCCAACATGGTCACGCGCGATCTGCCGAACGTCTTCCATGCACGCCTCGTCGGGTCCTTCGAGAGGAGGGTCGAACGGGCGCGGGAGGTCTTCGGTTACGATCTCAAAACGGCGACCAATTATATAAAGAAGAAAGACCAGGGCCGCAAGCGGTATCTGAAGGACAACTTCGACGCCGACATCGACGACGCACTCCTCTACGACATCGTCATCAACACGGACCGCGTGAGGTACGAAGAGGCGGCCCGGTTGATAGGGGACGAAGTGATACGGCGCTTTGACCTCGCCACCCCGGCCAAAGTCGCCATGAGCACCGTAAGCCAGGCAGTATTCTAGAAAAAGACGGTTAGAACCGTTGGAACCGTCTTTGCGGCTCCAACGGCTTTGCAGGCTGTTGATAAACTCATTGTCGACGTCATTCCGGCGAAGGCCGGAATCCAGGAAAAACGAGGGGTTAGAAAAACCTCTGGATTCCGGCCTTCGCCGGAATGACGAAAGAGCACGAACCGCCTTCAGAAATGACGTTGTCAACAGCCTGTCAAGCAACTCAGGTAACTCAAGCAACTCAGGTAACTCAAGCGATTCAAGCGGTTTACCGTGTTTCGACGAGGCTGGCGAAGTTGGTCAGCACACTGGCCGCGTGAGGGGTTTCGACGACTGCCGCCAACAGGTCTGCCACGTTGATGCCAGCCGCTGCGAGATTCCGGGCGTCCTCGGTTATGTATGATCTCATGATATCAGCCGTATATTCCGGGTGGAACTGAACTCCCCAGGCGTTGCCGACCCTGAAGGCGTGGTTGTGTTCGTAGGTATTGGCCGCGAGGCGCACGGCCCCCGGGGGGAGGCGAAGGACCGACTGGGAATGGGTGGCGTGGACGGGGAAGCCCCGGGGAAGGGACGCGAACAGCGGATCGTTGGCGCAGGGGGGAAGCAGGTGTACGGGGACAGTGCCGAATTCCTTCCCGGCAGGATGATAGCCGGCCTCGCCGCCTGCGGCCCTGGCGAGAAGCTGGTGACCGTAACAGATCCCCAGGAAAGGAACGCCGGCCCGGATGACAGAGGGTATCCATTTCTCCACTCTCAGGCTCCACGGGGGATCATCGGTTATCATTGAATGAGACCCTGTGACAATGATCCCGGCAGACTTTGCCGGATGGGGTAGTTCGGCGCCAGCTTCGGCGTTGACGACGCGGACCTCCACCGTCGCCAGCCGCAGCCCGTCTGCGATCCAACTTTCAAAATCACCGAACCTGGCGGCTATGGCGGGATAGGTGCTGCCGACCTTTATGATGTGGAGAAGGAATGACATCGGAGAAATAGTATTCCCGCCAGGCTTTCACGTCAAGACAAAGATGGGAAGCGATGCCCTGAAGATTTGGATACGGCAGGCCCGCTGCGAAGGCGTCTGAGACCTTTTCATGATAGCAGTAGGTTAACCCCCCTGCTCAAGTAGGATGTCAACAGGGGTGAGCAGGGGGGGTATCGGAGGTCCAGCGATGAACGGCCGCTGGATTATGAAACGGCTATGCCGGGGGAAGACACTGGAGGGTACACAACGCTTTCTTAGCCCGTCAGTCTTCGAACGACATCATCATAGTCTTTGACCATGGTCACGAAACGGACGCCGCCCCTCTTCTTGAGCTGCATGAAGCTGATCCCTTCGCTCACCGATTTCAGCACCCTGTCCTTATCCGTCACCACGCTTCCCGAGAGGATGTCGATACCCAGGTCGAAGAGGGTCTCCGTCAGGGGCGTGCTCGGCCCGAGCAGCATCTTGACGGCTCCTTCCCTGCACAGTCCGAGGATGCCAGGGAGGGTTCGGTTGATGATCGTCGTGCTGGAGATGACGACTATGTCGGAGCGGGGGATAAGCTCCTTGCCTCGCTCTTCGGAGAAATCCCCGGGCCGCATCTTCTTCTCGATCACCCAGAGGTTCCGGGCGACCCGGGCGACGTCGGCAAGGTACGGGAAGTGGCCGATAACGGCGATGTTCTTTCCCTTGCCCATGTCTCCCGCCAGCTGCAGTCCCTCCGCGTCGCCGCACCTCTTCATGTCGACATCGATGAGGGAATTGACGGCCGCAAGACCGAGGGACAACAGGGCTGTGTCATTGCTCAGGCTGCAGTTGCGGGCAAGTTCGAGGGCTGTCATCTCCGTGAATGACCTTTCCGTGCCCCCTATCGCCTCGTGGTTGCATCCTCCCGCCGAGCCCAGCATGGAAGCGAGACCGCATCGTTTGCTCACCACGGCGGTCCAGGCCAGCCCTCTTCGCACCTCCTCGACCGGTGCGTCTTCCCGGAAGGACCCGATCAATTCCGTTAGAATGTCCATATCGTCTTCTCTCCAACCAGTTGCCGAATTAAGCCCATCTCTTTTCGTTATATAACATAAAATATAACGAAAAGGCAACTGCAAAGACCGCATCGATACCGATGGCTGAAGGGCGGGGCATTGTACTTGAAAAATACCAGCGTTCCTGATAGCCTAGCGTAGATGGGCGTCATGGCCCGCTTTGTGGGGAGGCGGATGCTGGCGGCGTGCCCGTGATTAGAAAAGGAGAGAGGTGGATCATGGCGAGGTTTTTCATGGCCATTATTAACAACGACAGGAGCCTGTGCTATATCGTATTGTTCTTTATAGCGGTCTCCATTCTGTTTTCCGGTCTGTACTGCGTGGTACTGCCGTTCCTTGAGGGGACCCCGGCCATCGGGCACAGCATGCCGGACGGGGGACGCGCTGTTCCCATAACGTACCTTGACTGTTATTATTTCAGCGCGACGACGCAGACCACCGTGGGCTACGGGGACATAGTGGCCGTCTCAAAGCTGGGGAAGGTGTGCTCCCTGGTGCAGTGCGTCTTCGGATACTTCTATCTCGCCTTCTCGGCGGCCGTGTTCGCCTGCAGGGGCATCATGAGGTCCCGGAAGTTCGAGGTCCTGCTGCAGGCCTACAGAAGAGATGTAAAAGGGCTGAACGAGTACATTGCGAACAACTAGGACATATCCTGTGAGGCTGGCATGCCGCGTGGCCGTGCTGTCGGCGTCTTTCGTTCTCTTTTCGAAGCCCCTTTTGGCCTCCGGTGATGGCGGCAGCGGTCTTGTCACCAGTGTCGGCATAGCCATAATCGCCGCGACCGTCATGTCCTTCCTGGGCCACATGATGCGCCAGCCCCTTCTTCTCGCTTACATAGCCGCCGGCGTTCTGATCGGTCCCAACATCGGTCTCGGACTGGTCACCGACGCAAGCGATATCGAGACCATATCCCACATCGGCCTCATCCTGCTCCTTTTCCTCATAGGGCTTGAGATCGACATCAAGAAGCTGAAGGAGTCGGGCAGGTCTCTCGTTGTCACGGGTCTCTTTCAGTTTATCTTGTGCGTTCTGCTTGGACTCGGCTTTTTCTATCTTCTTGGTTTTACCGTCGGTGGCGGGAGGTATGACCTCGTCTACCTTGCCGCGTGCTGTGCCCTGAGCAGTACGGCCATCGTCGTGAAACTACTGTACGGAAAGTTCGAGATAGACACCCTGGCGGGAAGGATCACGCTGGGCGTCCTCGTATTCCAGGACATCTGGGCCATCATTCTCCTCGGTATCCAGCCCAACCTCGCCAATCCAGAGATCCTCATGATCCTCTTCTCCTTTCTCAAAGGGGGTGTGCTCGTTGTTTTCGCCTTTCTCCTCAGCAGGTATCTTCTTCCGCGCCTGTTCAGGAAGGTATCCAAGACCCCCGAGCTTGTCCTCGTGGCGTCCCTGGGCTGGTGTTTCTTCATATGCGGTCTTGCCGGGTATCTGGGTCTGTCCCTGGAAATGGGCGCCCTCATAGCGGGCATATCGATCTCGACATTTCCCTACAACCTCGATGTAATGGCGAGGGTCATCAACATCAGGGATTTCTTCGTGACCCTCTTCTTCGTCGCCCTGGGGATGCAGATACCGAACCCCATGGGGAGCCCCGGGGTTCTGGCAACAGCGGGCATAGCATCGGCGTTCCTGATCGTTTCGCGGTTCCTGGCCGTCTACCCCGTCCTGTATTCTCTCAGGAACGGGAACAGAGTCAGTCTTCTCACGTCCATCAACCTTTCACAGATCAGCGAGTTCTCCCTGGTCATAACCGCTCTGGGAATGAGGGCCGGCCATATCGGACAGGATGTCATGTCTCTGGTCATCTTCGTCTTTGTCATAACCTCCGTTGTCTCGACCTACATGATCAACTACAGCGACGCCCTGCAGAGAGCCCTCGGTTTTGTCCTCGGCAGGGTGGGATTCAGGGACATCGGCTTTCATGAAGAGGAAGAACGGGAAGAGGCCGGCCGGGAGATAATGATACTGGGATTTCACCGGAATGCCAGTTCGCTGATAAGCGAGATCGTGGAGGCCGATGGCGGGGTGCTTTCCGAGGACATGAAGGACAGGATCATGGTCGTCGATTTCAACCCCGAGGTGCACACGTCCCTCCAATCGCTCGGTATCAAGGTTGTATACGGTGATGTGGGACACCTCGATACCCTCCATCACGCGGGTCTGGAGAAGGCAAAGCTTGTCATCTCGACGGTGCCGGACAGCATTCTCGTCGGTACGGACAACCTCACCTTCATCCGTCATATCAGGAGAATGAATCCCGGGGCACGGATCATCGTTACCGCGGAAAGCGTCCAGAGGGCGCTCAAGATGTACACTGAAGGGGCGGATTATGTCTTCATGCCGAGGATACTCACGGCACGGCATCTTGTGACGATGATGGGGGAGATCCTGTCGGCCGACCCGGCACGTCTCAAGGCGATAGCCCGGGATGAAACGGAGGCGCTCGCCCGCCGCCATGAGATAGTCGGTTAGAAGGCCCGACACCGGACAGCGGGTGACGGATGGCAAAGGAGGGACCATGGATGCGGAGAAGCTGAACGTTGGCCTTTTCAGGCCAGAGGACGCGAAGGGAGTGGCGGACCTTTTCACCGAAGTCTACGGTGATGCCTACCCCGCAAAGATCGTCTATGACCCGCAGGGACTCGTCGAGGCTTGCGAGAGGCGTGATCAGATACCCATCGTTGTCCGGACAGCGGACGGGAAGGTCATCGGATACAGCTCCCTGTTCCGCGCGGCGCCGGACAAAGGGGTTTATGAGAAGGGCAACGGTGCCGTCTCGCCCGCCTTCAGGAACGCGGGTATCATGGGCATGATCTTTCAGTATGTCGGCAGGACCGTACCAGGCATCGAGGGTGTCAAGGTCTTTTTCGGCGAACCCGTCTGTAACCACGTGTACATCCAGAAAGCCGCTCTCGCGAACCTGCCCTTCATCGAGACGGCCCTCGAGGTGGACCTCATGCCAGCGGAGGCGTACGTGAAGGAGAAGAGCGCATCGGGCAGGGTGGCGACGCTTCTCATGTTCATAACCGTTGTCAGGAATCCCCATCTCGTCCATGTTCCCGAGGCATATGCCCCCTGGTTCGAGTACATCTATGCGGGCCTCGACGACAAACGTGCCTTCGCACCTTCGGCGGATGGGCTTCCGGTATCGGGACGAACCCGGATCGATACACAGGTATATGACTCGGCCCGCGTTGCCCGGGTGACGGTCCATGACGCGGGACCTGATCTCCCGGGGGAGTTCGAGCGGGAAGAGAAGCGTGTCCTTGGTGAGGGGGTGGAGGTGGCCCAGGTATTCCTCAAGCTGTCGTGGCCATGGGTCGGCCGGGTCACCAATCTGCTGAGGGGCAGGGGATACTTCTTCGGCGGGGTCCTGCCGCAATGGTTTGGAGAAGACGGCTTCCTCATGCAGAAGACCGTTTCGACTCCCAACTGGAATGACATCCATGTCCATTCAGAAAGGGCGCAGCGGATATTGGGATTCGTGAGGTCCGATTGGGAGGCGAGCGGTCGATAGAGAACGCGCCGCCACGGGCGCGATCAGTCCTCAGATCTTCCGCTTTTTCATCTTTTCAACGGATTCATGTGTCCCTATCACGATCAGCCTGTCCGAGGCCATGAGGCGTTCCTCGGGCCGCGGCATGGGTATGCGCTCATGGTCCCGCACGATGCCTATCACCGTAACCCCGTAGGCCTTGCGGAATTTCATCTCCGCCAGGCTGCGGCCGACATGGGCCGAGGCGTCGTCGACCTCGACCTCGGCGGTGGCGAACCCCCCCGGGCCGTGCCCGAACTCATCTTCCTTTGTCTCGTCGAGTATCTCCACCGCGTCCTTCAACGCGCCCGGCTCTCCCATCAGCACCAGGCGGTCGCCGGGAAAGAGCTGGAAATTCGGGTCCGGATCGAGATGGACCTTTCCGGCCCTGCTGACGGCGATGATGGATATGCCCGTGACGGCCCGGAGGTCCAGGTTCCTGATGAGCTGGCCCGCGATGACGGAGTCTTTCCTGAGGCGTATCTCCTCGACAGCCAGCGGCCAGTCGATGTCGTCGGGAAGGAGGTGCATCGCCTCCGTCAGGGAGTCGGCCGCTTCTTCGGAGGCGTCATCGAAGGGCCGGAGCACCACGTGGGCGCCTCTCACGGTATAGACCCTGGCCTCCTCCTCGTCCATGGCCGTCAGGGCTATCCTGCCCTCGTAGTCTCTTTCCTGAAGCAGGTGAAGCAGGGTCAGGTTGAGGGACCTGTCTCGAACCGTGCTCACGACCCAGGCGGAACAATTGAGGGGCAGGTTGTCGAGGAACTCGGGGTCCCCCACGTCCCCGAACATGACGGGTATCTCCTGCGACCGCCATGCCGCGAGGGACTGGGGGTTGAAGTCCACCCCGGCAAGGCGTTTCCCGCGCCTGATAAGGTGCCGGGCAAGTCCGCTTCCATAGTTGCCAAGACCGATGAGAAGAAAATCGACGGTGGGTATGGCACAGGTCTCCGCGTCCTGTTGTTCGCGGTAGGGGTGTTTTTTCTCGAAGACCTTCATCGGTTTGGATAACCACCGGTAGAGGGTTCCCGAGTATATGATCATGTATGTGGACAGACAGATGGTGATGACCCCGACGAGGGTGACGAGGCTCATGGCTTCCTTGCTGAGATGCCCGAGGCTGAGTCCGAGGGCGGCAAGTATCAGGGAGAACTCGCTGATCTGCGCCACGGTAAGCCCGGCGAGGAACCCGGTGCGCCTCCGGTAGCCCATGACGCCCATGATGGCCATGACGACGAGGGGATTCCCGATGAGAACGAAGAGAGACAGATAGATCGCATTGGGTATCTGGGGCCCCACGGTGTTGAAATCAAGGCGTGCGCCGAGATCGATGAAGAAGAAAAGGAGCAGAAAATCCCTGAGGCTGACCAAACGGGCCGCCATGGCCTCCCGGTATTGCGTCGAGGCGAGGGAAACGCCGCCGAGGAAGGCGCCGACCTCCTTGCTGAAACCGAGATAGTCTCCCGCCGCCCCCAGGAAGACTGCCCAGGTGATGGAAAAGAGAAGGAGCAATTCCTGGTTCCAGGCGAGCCGTTTCGTCAGGCCGGGAAGGACATATTTCATAAGCAGTCCGATGCAGATGAGAAAACCGATCCCTTTGAGCGCCGTAAAGGCGATGCGGGAGAACGTCGCGCCGTCCGAGGCGCCTCCGCTCCCCACAGCCGTCAGGATGATCATTGCCAGGATGGCCACTATGTCCTGCACGATGAGGAACCCGACGGCAATCCTCCCGTGAAGGGCGTCGATCTCTTTCTTGTCGGAAAGGAGCTTGACGATGATGATGGTGCTGGAGAAGGTGAGGGCAACGGCCACATAGAGCGAGGCTACAAGGGAAAAACCGAGCCAGAGAGTTATGAGGAAACCGAAGAGACTGGTGAAGATCACCTGGCCGAGACCGGTCGCGAGCGCCACCGGGCCTGTCGTCCGGATAAGGGTGAGATCGAGCCTGAGTCCGACGACAAAGAGAAGGAGCGATATCCCGATCTGTGCCAGGAGCTCTATCTGCCCGTGGCTCTGGATAAGGGAAAGGCCGGCGGGACCGGCGAGAATGCCCGTCGCCAGGAAGGCGACGATAAGGGGCTGCCTCAGCAGCATCCCCACCGCTCCGAGGACCGCGGCAAGGCTGAGGATCAGCGCTATCTCATAAAAGGCCTGTTCCGTCACGTTCTTTTCCCGTCCGTATTATTGCAGTATGAAGGGACCGAGGTCAAGCGCTCTCCGTCCGCCGGGTGAAGAGCGCGATCCACCTTTCATCCTTTCGGTCTGCGGTTCCCGCGCAGGAGCTTTTCGATCTCGACCGCCGCTATCGCGCTGACCGCCACGGCGATTATCCGCAGCCATTCCCCTCCCGAGAGATTGTCCGTCCTGAAAACCCACTGAAGCGTGGGCACATAGATGACGGCGATCTGAGCCAGAGATGCCACGATCATACTGTAGAAGAGGAAGGGGTTGCTTAAGGGGTTAAGACGGAAGACGGATCGGGTTTCAGACCGTGAGTTCCAGGCGTGGAAGAACTGGAAGATGACCATGGTGGTCATGGCGATCGTCCGGGCGTGCTCCACGGAGGAACCCTCGGTCAGGGCGTCATGAAAGTTGTAAATGACACCCGCCGAGATCAGGACGCCGACGAGGACGCTCCGCTCGAGCATGAGACGCGACATGATGCCTTCTTTAGGGCCGCGCGGCTGTCTCTTTATGATGTCCTTCTCTCCCGGTTCAAAGGCGAGGGCCACGTCCTGCAGGCCGTTGGCGACGAGGTTGATCCAGAGGAGCTGGGCCGCCACGAAGGGGATGGGTATGCCGAGGAACATGCAGGCCAGAATGGAAAGGATGGCCGCGAATCCCGTGGGTATAAGGAACACCGTAACCTTCCGTATGTTGTCGAAGACTATCCTTCCCTCCTCCACGGCATGGAAGATGGACGCGAAATTGTCATCGGTCACAACCATGTCGGCGGCCTCGCGGGCGACGTCCGTCCCCGTTCTTCCCATGGCCGCTCCTATGTGCGCCGCCTTCAAGGCGGGGGCGTCATTGACGCCGTCTCCGGTGACGGCCACTATCTCTCCGTGCCGCATGTACTGCTGAACGATGCGCAGCTTGTGCTGCGGCGAGACGCGGGCATAGACGCTGGTCTCCTGGACTTTGCCGAAGAGGTCGTCATCGCTCATCCGTTCCAGTTCCTTCCCCGTGATGGCAGGGGATCCGCTTTCCCCCAGGCCTATCATCCTGCCGATGGCCGAGGCGGTCACAGCGTGATCGCCCGTGATCATTGCCACCCTGACACCTGCTTCCCTGCATCCCCTGATGGCGTCCACCGCCTCCGGCCGGGGTGGATCGATCATGCCCTGGAGGCCCGCCAGGATGAGATCACTTCCCAGACGGCCGCGGGTGAACCCCTCTCCGTTAACGTCGGTTCCGGCATCCTTGTAGGCCATGGCGAGGACCCTCAACCCATCTTCGGCGAAGTGCTCCGCTGTCCTCAATACCTTTGCCCTGTCGATGGCTTCTCCCGAAGGAAGGCTCGAACACATGTCGAGCACTCTTTCAGGGGCCCCCTTCACGAAAATGACCTTTCCATCGGAGTGTTGGTGGAGAGTCGCCATGAAGCCGTGGTCCGATTCGAAGGGTATGATACCTGTCTGAGGGTATCTTCTCCGCTCTTCCCCGGGATCGAGTCCCCCCTTCATGGCGGAAACAATGAGGGCTCCCTCCGTCGGATCTCCGTCCACCCGCAACCGGCCGTCGTCCTGGATCAACCTCGATTCGTTGCACAAAAGGCCGATCCTCAGCAGGGTATGCAACTCCTTCAGCGGTTCCTCGCCGCAGGTTTCCCAATCGTGGAGTATCTCTCCTTCGGGATCATAGCCGCTGCCGGTGACCTCAAAGGCGCTGCACCCGTCATACACGGCCTTGACGGTCATCTCGTTCTTCGTCAGTGTTCCCGTCTTGTCGGAACAGATGATCGTGGTGCTTCCCAGGGTTTCGACGGCGGCAAGCCTGCGCACGATGGCGTTGCGACGGGCCATTCGGGTGATGCCGATCGCCATGGTCACCGTCACCACGATGGGGAGCCCTTCGGGTATCGTGGCGACAGCTGCGGCGACGGCGGTCGTGAAGAGGTCCTTGAGACTGATCCCCAGGAAGAGTCCCAGGATGACTATAGCGGAGGCGCTTGCGAGCACGAGTAAACCGATGAAGTGGGCGAACTTGACGATCTTTTGCTGGAGAGGTGTTTCGGTGACGGAGAGTTCCTTCACATCGCGGGCTATCTGCCCGAGCACCGTTCTTCGCCCGGTTTCCACGACTATGCCGCGGCCGCGGCCATTGACGATACTTGTCCCCATGAAGGTCATGTTCGTCTGGTCCCCGGCTGTGAGGTCTTCCTCGGTTATGGGACCGACGGTCTTCTCCACGGGAAGAGATTCCCCGGTCAGGGCGGCCTCGTCGGCCCGCAGTTCATTGATCTCGATGAGTCTCAAATCGGCGGGGACCCTGGCCCCCGAGGCCAGCAATACGATGTCTCCCGGCACGAGTTCTTCGCTCGGGATCTCGACCTCGCTGCCATCCCGGATGACCCTCGCCTTCGCGACGACCATTCTCTTGAGGGCCCTGACGCTGGTTTCCGCTTTGTGTTCCTGGAGGTAGCCGACGATGGCGTTGATGATGACCACGGCCAGTATCACGCCGGTGTCGATGTATTCCTTCAGGATGGCGGTCACGGCGGCGGACACGATAAGTATGTATATGAGTGGGCTTGTGAACTGGTGAAGGAGGATCTTCAGACGGCTGAGTCCTTCTTCCTCGGGAAGGCCGTTCGGTCCGAACCGCTGCAGCCGCTCTTGTACCTCTGAGGCTGTGAGCCCTTCGGGACGAGTTCCACTCTCGGTGAAAACGGTCTTTGTGTCCAGCTGATACCATTTCATGTCAGGTTCCTCCTGAATGTTTTCTGCCATGGAGCGTGTCCAGTGTTTATTTTCCCTGGAGGTTCGCATTCATCGCGGTGTCAGGCTTTATCGAAAATACGCCTTGAGAACATACTCCTGCAGCATGCGATGGGTGTTAAAAAAGGAGCCGTTGAGGGCGATGGCATTCTTCATTACCTCAACGTATCCTTTGCGGTTTTCGTAGAAGAGGGGGAGTATGGTATTCTCCAGTGTGTGATAGAGCGAGAGAGCGTCTTTTGAACCGTCGACCTCTCTCGCGGGTCCGTCTTCCCCGATCGACCATCCCGTGATACCCTCGAGGCATCCCTCGATCCACCATCCATCGAGAATGCTCAGACTTGGGACGCCGTTCATCGCCGCCTTCATCCCGCTTGTTCCTGATGCCTCCAGCGGGGGCTCCGGAGTGTTGAGCCAGAGATCGACGCCGGACGTGATGATCCTGCCCAGTTCCATATCATAATCCTCGAGATAGACGAAGAGAATGTCCGGGCTCAATTCATTGCCCGACCCAAAGACCCTTCTTATCAGGTCCTTTCCTCCTTCGTCCCTCGGGTGGGCCTTGCCCGCGAATATGAGTTGAAGAGGGCCGACTTTGGAGGCGATCGCCCGCAACCTTTCCCTGTCGTGGAACAGGAGGTCTGCCCGCTTGTAGGCCGTGGCGCGCCGCGCGAAACCAATGGTGAAGACATCGGTGTTCAGGGCAATCCGGCTGTTTTCCTCGACGACATCGAGGAGTTCCTTCTTTGCCCGGCCGTGGGCACTTAAGATCTCATCGTCGGGAATGTTCAGTGCGTATCGAAGACTGAGGGGGTTTTCCCTCCAGCCGGGAATATAGTTGTCGTAAAGTCTGCGAAAAGAAGGCGATGTCCATGTGGCCGCGTGGACCCCGTTGGTAATGGAGTCTATCATATATCCCGCAAACATCAGTTGCGATACCTCGCCATGTCTCTTCGCCACCCCGTTGACGTAGCCGCTGAGGTTCAGGGCAAGGTACGTCATGTTAAGGCGTCCTTCGTAGCAGATGATGTCTTTGAGGGCGGCGATGTCGAAACAGTATTCGCAGACCCGGGACACGAGGTCCAGGGAGAACTGGTCGTGTCCGGCGGGAACGGGGGTGTGGGTCGTGAAGACGCAGCGTTCGCGGGCCGCCGCGATATCGTCCTCACTGATGGTGGTTCGTCCCTGTTTAGCGGCTTCTTCACGCATAACTTCCAGGGCGAGAAGACTCGAGTGTCCCTCGTTCAGATGGAATTTCCCGATTCCCGAGTGTCCGAGTTCTCTGAGCATTTTGAAGCCTCCGAGCCCGAGTATGATCTCCTGGCAGAGCCGGTAGCGTTCATCACCGCCGTAAAGATGGTCCGTGAGACCCCTGTCGTCGGGACTGTTTTCGGGAAGGCAGGTGTCGAGAAAATAGACGGGCACCTGAAAACCGCTTTCACCGGTGACGTCGAAGCGCCAGGAGCGGATGTGTACGGTACGCCCTTCGATGGTTACGGCAGTGCGTGCGGGGGATTCCTGAAGATATTTCTCTACAGGCCATTTCACGGGCTCTTCGTGCTGCGTTCCTTCACGGTCCAGCCTTTGACGGAAGTAGCCCTTGCGATGGAGGAGCGTTACGGCGACCATGGGGACCCTCAGGTCGGCGGCCGCGCGGACCGTATCGCCGGCGAGTACCCCCAAGCCTCCGCTGTATGTCGGCACGGTTTTCTGAAGGGCTATTTCCATTGAAAAATAGGCGACTTTGGCGGAATTCATATCGTAAATCCCCTCCTTATCAGAGACTCTATTGATACACCGTTCCGTCAAACATCCCTGTCGTGCTCTCTCTGGGGCAGTGGCCTCTGGAAATTGGCCGCGAGCGCACAACCCTGCATTGAGGGATGAGTATACCATATGCAGGATCGTCTGGATAGTCCGGCATGAAAGGGCACGCTATGTAGCGAGGGTCCGGGCTGTGTGATGAATCCCGCGCAGGCAGGCGGTTTTCTGTTTCCTAAAATCCCGCCGCGGGTTATAGTTCACCTGTGGAGCGATATTCAGATCTTCGGGGCAGGGCGCTTCTTTTCCTTCTCTTTCTTTGGCTCTTGTGGTTCCTCAACTTTTCCGTGAGGATAGTGCTGGCCCCGATCCTGCCCGTCGTCGAGGACGAGTTCCTTGTCAGCCATGCCCGGGCGAGCGGCATCTTCGTGTTGCTCTCAGTCGGATACGGTGTTTCCGTGATCGTCTCCGGTTTCCTGTCGGGCAGGTTCGGCTACAAGAGGTCCATCATCTTCTCCCTGGCCCTCTTGAGCCTTGCCACGTTCCTGGTGCCCTTCATCCATACCTTCACCCTGCTGTATCTTTTCGCCTTCGTGCTCGGTTTCGCCGTCGGTGTCTATATACCGTCCGTCATTCCCCTGATCACGGAGTATTACTCTGAAAAGGACTGGGGCAAGGCGATCGCGATACACGACACCGGGGCCTCCATCTCCATCCTTACCACACCCTTTGTTGCCATCGGTCTTCTCGCCCTGGTCCCCTGGCGCGGCATGTTCGTGGTATTCGCGTGCATCTTCCTTGCCTGCGCTATCATGCTGTGCCTCGCCTGCGCCGAGGTTAGGATAGAGAACCCTCCCAGGGCGGTGTTCAGCGATATCCTTCGGATGCGGCCCTTCTGGATAATGACCGCGCTCTTTACCTTTGGAGTGGGGGCGAACCTGGGCATCTATTCCATCATACCCCTCTACCTGACGAAGGAACTGCGCCTGAGCATCGACTACGCCAATACCATTCTGGGTATATCCCGTCTCGGCTCGGTCGGTGTGGCGATCTCCTGCGGGTTTCTTGTCGACAGGTTCAGCCTGAAAAAGATCATGTTTCCCATGATGGCCATCGCGGGTGTCTTCACCATCCTCATGGGTCTCGCTTCAGTGAGGCTGACGGGGATAGTCCTCTTTCTTCAGGCGGTGTTCATAACCGGTTTCTTCCCCGTCGGGCTTGTGGCGATCGCGAAGATATTCAACCGCGAAATGAGGGGGCTTGCCACGGGGATGATCCTTGCCGTGTGCATGGTCTTCGGCAGCGGCATCATACCCTACCTGCTGGGAGTCTCCGGGGATCTCAGCAGCTTCAGGTTGGGCATCGTGGTCCTCGGTGTGCTGGTCACATTGTCGAGCGCCCTGATCTTCGGTCTCAGGGGACTTGACTGACGGAAGGACCCAGCCGGCGGTTCTTCACGATCATCTCCCTGTTCGCCGCGCCCGGAGGGACGATGGGAAAGACATTCTCGCCGTAGTGGATCGGGACGTCAATGACGCAGGGCCCCCTTTCCTTCAGGGCGGACCCGAGGGATTTCAGCGGATCCATGGCGTCCTCGAGGTTGATGCCCCGGATGCCGAACTGGCGGCCTATCGCCGCGAAGTCGAGCTTCGAATCGAAGCGGGAGGCAACATAGTTCCTGTTAAAGAATAACTCCTGCTGTTGCCTGACGAGTCCCAGGTGCTGGTTGTTCATGATGATGACGGTGACGTCGAGATCGAGGTCGGCAAGGGTTGCCATCTCTTGCAGGTTCATCTGTATGGAGCCGTCCCCGCTGATGCAAATGACCTGCCTGCCGGGATTCGCGAGGGATGCACCGATCGCCGCGGGAAGGCCGAAGCCCATCGTCCCAAGGCCTCCCGATGTGAGGAGCGTCCTGGGGGAGCGAAAGGGGTAGCCTTGAGCGACCCACATCTGGTGTTGTCCGACATCGGTGGTGATGATGGCGTCGGCAGCGGCCGAGGCACTGATCCGTGTTATGACGTTAAGGGGATTCATCGGGTCGCCCGAGACGGCCGGGAAGATGGGATGCTCCTTCCTGATGGCCTCGATCCTCTCCATCCATGTGTTCCGATCGTTCTCCTCCACCAGGGGGAGGATTCTGTCGAGAGCGTCTTTCACGTCGGCCTGGGCGGAGATGCTGGAGCGCTTGATCTTGTCTATCTCTGATGCGTCGATGTCTATGTGGATTATGGACGCCTGGGGGCAGAACTCATTGACCCTGCCGACGGCCCTGTCGCCGAAGCGGGCCCCGAGGGCGATGAGGAGATCGATCTCGTCGAGGATGTAGTTTGTACAGGGTGTGCCGTGCATGCCGACCATGCCGGTGTACAGGGGGTCGTCGGTGCTCATCGCTCCGAGCCCCATGAGCGTCAGCGTCACGGGTATCGAGTTCCTGTGCGCAAGATGGCGAAGGGAATCGGCGGCCCCGGCGGCGGTTATGCCACCACCCGCGTATATCAGCGGCCTTTTCGCATCGTTTATCATGCGGGCGATCTCTTCCGCCGTGCCTGCATTCATGGCAAGATATCCGTGCCGGCGGGAGAATTCCGGCCACGCCTCGATTTCGACCTCCTGGAGCTGGACGTCTTTCGGGACATCGATGAGAACTGGACCCGGCCGCCCGGTTCGGGCCAGGTGGAACGCTTCGGCAATGATCCGGGGAAGGTGCGCGGCCTCCTTCACGAGATAGTTGTGCTTTGTTATATTGATAGTCATCCCGTAGGTATCGACCTCCTGAAAGGCATCGGTGCCGATCATGGAGGAGGGTACCTGTCCGGTTATGGCGACAAGGGGGACCGAGTCGAGCTTAGCGTCGGCTATCGCCGTGATAAGGTTCGTCACGCCCGGTCCCGATGTGGCAAGGCACACGCCGGGCGTCCCCGTCGAGCGCGCCATACCCTGGGCTATGAAGCCCGCTCCCTGTTCGTGGCGCGCCAGAATGTGGCGGATTCTGCTCCCGTGAAGGGCGTCGTATATGGGAAGGTTTGCTCCCCCTGGTATCCCGGCAACAATACTGACACCCTCCCTCTCCAGTGCTTCAACGATCAAGCCAGCTCCGTTTCGTCTCATCCTCTTCTCCTCTTCAGTGGAATAAAAAAGCCCCCGGCGGTCCGCACCGCCGGGGGCTCGAGTTTCTCCTTTGCAGGGATCTACCCTGGACCCGTCGGTGCAAAGACCTGCACCATAATTACGACGACCACGACTACGACGAGCGCAAGGGTGTTATGTGTGAACGTATTGAGTTTCGTTCCGAGGATTTCCTGAATCGATCCGCTGCTCATAAGAATCCCAGTTTACAGTCCGAAGGGGTTGAAGTCAACAAAGAAAAAGGTTCAAAGGTTCAAGGGTAAAGACAAAGAAAGAGGGCGGGCAGGAGAGGATTTTCCTTGTGGTTGGTCCTTCGCTCTTGAACTCTTGAACTTATTTCCAGGTTGGTATCTTTGATTCGCACGGGACGCCGGCCTGGCAGAGGCCGCAGGGGGTTGTGTCGATGTTGTAGTGCTTGAGGCTGTGCTTGTGGCCGGTGATCGAGGTGTAAGGCTGGCATCTGGTCTTGTCGTGCCCGTCTTTCGATATGGCTCCGACGGGGCATCGCTTTATGCAGGCGCCGCAGGTCCCCTGCGAATAGAAGAGACAGTACTCGTGGTGGTCTTTGTATGGTCTTTGGGTGGGTGGGATGTCGATTCGGGCGACGACGGATCCCAGGCGGACGGCCTTCCCGAGGGGGGTGATAAGGCCATCGCACAACCCGAAGGTGCCGAGGCCCGAGGCATACGCGATGTGCCGCTCGGACCACGTGGACGCGATGCCGTGACGCTGGGACATCGTCTTTTCCCATCTGGTGGAGGCCCCCGGACAGAGGGCTTCATGTCCATTGTCGGCGAGAAGCCCCACCAGATGGGCACCGAGTTTGAGGATGAACGCTTCACCATAGAGCCGCGACCTCGCCCAGCGCTCGCAGGCGAACCTCTTCTGTCTCGCCTGGTCCCTCCGGGTATTCTCCGTCTGGGGCAGGACATAGCTGATGACGGTCAGGTCGGAGGGGGAAGCCTGCACTAGGGGAAAGGTTGCGTGGAATATCTCGAAGGGAGTCCAGTAGAAGTCACCGATGCCGGCCTTGATCTCGCCGTACAGGGGATCGTCGCCCCGGGAAAACCCCACCAGGGGATCGCCGAACGCAGGTTCGTTGTCGGCGTTGCGCAGACTGTTCTCCGGCGACCTTGCATAATCCCGGATGGCGGAGACGATGGAGGCCGATTGATCGGCAGGTTGTTCAGGCATCATAAGCTCACTCCTTCCTTACGGGTCACAGGCGTTGAATACGCTCCCCGAGGTTTTTCATTATAACATGATCCATCCCCGTTGCGAGGGTCCGGCCAGAGAAAATTCCTGAAAACTGACGTCATAACAGGTACAATAGAGGCGTGGGCGGAATCTGGCACGTGAAATGACGGCCTGTGTGAGGAGGGAGGAGATCGTGGTAATCGATGCGGGGCGGATCAAGGGGATAATCTACGATTGTGACGGAGTGCTTGTTGATTCCGTGGAATCAAACGTAGCGTACTACAACCACATCCTCACACGCTTCGACCTCCCCGTGCTCGACGAATCCTGGATGAACCTGGTTCTGACAGGGACCGGCAAGGGTGTGCTGGAGGCTCTTTTCGAAGGATCGCCATTCATTGGCGATGCGCTGGAGCTTCAGCGGCAGCTTCCG
>MVQP01000048.1 GCA_002067235.1 Syntrophorhabdus sp. PtaB.Bin047 | reverse complement strand
CCTTGTATGTTACTCCCAATGGAATATCACAGGCAGTCCATGATAAGAAGAATGAAAGTAAGGTTACCGGCGTGGCAGGCCGTTTAAACCAGGGGATCCTATCCCGTGTTCCAGCTCGGGTCGCCACGCCATCTCCGTACAAGCCCGGACAGTTGCCAGGGACTCACAGGAGATCCCGCATTGCACAAGGTCGGGACAAGGGAAAAGGGGGCCATATCATGGACGACGTTTTCATTGGCATCGACGTATCGAAGGAGTATTGCGACGTGGCGGTCATTCCGGACGGGACGCGGAAGAGGTTCACCAATGACGAGGAAGGCCAGGAGGCTGTCGCTGCCTTCATGCTTCCCCTTAAGCCCGGCCGGATCGTCATTGAGGCGACGGGGGGGTACGAGATGGGAGTGGTGCGGGTCCTCGCAGACAACCTGCTCCCGATCGTAGCCGTCAACCCCCGGCAGGTGAGGGATTTTGCAAAGGCAACGGGCAGGCTCGCAAAGACCGACACCATTGACGCGGATGTCCTCGCGCAGTTCGCGAAGGCCATTCAGCCTGACATACGGCCCCTCCCCGAGAAAGAGGCCCAGGTGTTCCGTGCGCTCGTAGCCCGCAGGCGGCAGCTCGTCCAGATGCTGACGATGGAGAAGAGCCGCCTCGAGAAATCACCCCCTGCCGGAAGCAAGGACATCAGGAACCACATATACTATCTCACCGAGGCCCTGAAGAAGATCGACAGGGACATCTCGCGGACCATCAGGAAGAGCCCCCTCTGGAAGGAAAAGGAAACGATCCTGACAAGCACGCCCGGCATCGGCCCCGTCATCTCCTGTACCCTTATCGCAGCCCTTCCCGAACTGGGGATGCTGAACCGGAAAGAAATTGCGGCACTCGTCGGGGTTGCCCCCTTCAACCGGGACAGTGGAAAGCACAGGGGCAAAAGGACCATCTGGGGAGGCAGGTCGCATGTCAGGGCCGTACTGTACATGGGAACCCTCAGTGCGATCAGGTTCAATCCTGTCATCAGGGCTTTCTACAAAAGGCTCGTCGATGCCGGAAAGGTCAAGAAACTTGCCGTCACCGCCTGCATGAGGAAACTCCTGACCATCCTCAATACCATGATGAAGAACAAAGCAACATGGGCGGAGGCCCGTTCATGAAAAAGAAATCAATTGACATTCAACACAGTTGCTGGAACCTGAAACCGTCTTTCTCACGTTTCCGTTATCGGTATCTCTATGATGAACTTCGCGCCTTTCGGACTGTTGTCTTCGACACGTATCCTGCCGTGGTGTTCGAGGATGATGGAATGGACGATGGCGAGGCCAAGGCCGGTGCCGCCTTCGTCCTTCGTGAAGTAGGGATCGAAGACCTTCTCCTTGTCCTCGTCGGGGACGCCTTTGCCGGTGTCGGCGAACTCGATGATGCCGGTGCGCTTCGCCCTGTCGTACCGCGTGCGCACCGTGATGGTCCCCGCCTCGCCGTCGATGGCCTTGACGGCGTTTGTGATGAGGTTGATGAAGGCCCGTTTCAGCCCGTCGCGGTCCACCCGCACGAGAGGGACCTCCCCGGGCTCGAAGCCTATGGATATGTTGTGGTAGAGGTTCCGGTAGAGGTCCAGGGTCTCGTCGACAACGCCGTTGAGGTTCTCCAGGGTCCTCGCCTGGGACGTATGGGTGAGCTTGGTGAGCTCGTTGACGATGTCCTTTATGTCCGCCACGGACCGGATAATGACGGACGTCGTCTCGTCGAGGACGTCCTTGTCGGTCCCGGCGAACTTCGCCATGAGCTTCCTGCGGATCCGCTCGGCTGACAGGACGATGGGGGTGAGCGGGTTCTTGATCTCATGGGTGAGCTTTCGTGCCACTTCCTGCCAGGTGGCCAGCTTCTCGGCGCGCACCACGTGGGTGATGTCGTCGAAGGCGATAATGAAGCCTCCCACCCTGCTGCGCTCGTCCTTGAGGGCCGTGAGCGACGCACGGAGATAGGTGAAGTCCTTCTTGACGCTAAGTCTCAGGTCCTTCGTGATGCTCTCGCCCTTGGATGACCTGACCTCTCTCAGGAAGGATTTCGTAAGGGCTTTGAAATCGTTGCCGAAGACCTCTCTCAGGGACATCCCCTCCAGTTTCTCCCTCTCGACGCCGAGTATGACGCGCGCGGCGTTGTTCGCGAGAAGTATGTTTCCCCTCTTGTCCGTCGAGATGATGCCCGCCGCCACGTTGTTGAGAACGAACTCCAGGGAGCGGCTCTTGCTCTCTATCTCGTCCTTGGCTATCTTGAGTTCCTTCGCCATGCTGTTGAAGGCCCTCACGAGGGTGCCGATCTCGTCCTTTCCCCTGTCCTCGAGGTTGATGTCGAACTTCCCCTTGGCTATGATGGCCGCGCCTTCCTTCATCTTCTCTATGGGAACGGTGATCTCCGTGGCCATCTTGATACCCACCCAGAGGGAAACAAAAATGGTAAGGATGGTGATGAGGAACAGCGGAATGATGAAACTGTACTTGAGGACCTTCTTGAAGACGCGGGATTCCCTGAACTCCTTGCTCGTGACGGCGATCTGCCGCATGCGCTCCTTGCCCTGTATCTTTATCGTGTCACCGAGAAAGAGTATGGGAGCACTCCCCTCCGCCGCAGGGGGCGTAAGGCGCATGCCCACGACAAGCATCTCGCCTCCCTCGTCGGGGATGATCTCCTGGGAAACCTCCTTGCCCGTGAAAAGCTTCAGCTTCGAAAGGATCGTCCTTTCCGACTTCGCGGAGCCCCCGGCCCTGACGATCGCCGCCGACAGGGGATCGTAGACGGCCACGAAGCCGAGAAGGTGCGTCCGCTCGTACTGCCTGAGGAGCTTTCTGAGACCCTTCTCGTCCTGGAGGAGGTCCTTCTTCCCGATCTCCTCCACCATCTGCTCTCCTATCCTCGTGTGGCGCTGGAAGACCCCCTCGTAATGGAGACGGGAAAGCTCGAGGGCGCTTTCCATGGTGTCCTCCACCTGCTGGCTGAACCACCGGTCCATGCTCACGTAGAAGAAGCCCGTGGCCAGCACGAAGAGCGTGAAGGAGGGCACGATGGAGATAAACAGCAGCGTCGAGGTCAGCCTCTTCTTGAGGCCCGAACCCCAGATGCCCCGCTTCTTCTCGATGTACGCCTTGAGGATGATGCGGGTGATGAGGAAGAGAAGCAAGAGGATGAGCAGGAGGTTGATGTTGAGGACGACAACGAGGAGCTTGTTCTCCCACACCGGGAAGAAGCGCGCGAAGTTCGGGAGATTCGACTCGATCAGGACAAGCGCCCCGAAGGCGACGAGGATACCGATGATGATCGAAAGCTCTTTTTTTAGTTTCATAAGAACAGGTTACAGGTTATGGGTAATAGGTAATAGGGGATACTCTTTTCTCTCTGCCCATTACCCCATGACCTATCACCCATAACCCGTCTCTTCTCTTCCATCCCCTATCACCTATCGCCCGCCTCTTCCTTGTCCTTTCCCATTACCCATAACCTATCACCCATAACCCGTCTCTTCCCTTTCTTCTCCCATCACCTGTCCTTTATTGCCACAAAGTTCATCTGCCGGGCGTTGCGGGCGCCCCTGCGATAGGAGACGAAGTCATCGCCGCTGCAGTACGTGCATAATCCAGTATCGAAGATGAATCCGATGCCCGCGTCACGAACGAGGTGCGTGTTCGCGGCCGCAAGGTCGAGGTGCAGCGAGCCGTTGACGGAGGTGAAGACATCCCCGGGGAAACCAGCTTCGAGGAACGCGTCCCCGACCTCACTGCCGACCTCGTAACAGCAGCCGCGGATGGAAGGTCCCATGAGGGCGACCATACGCTGCGTCGCCGCTCCCCGCTCCGTCATCATGCCGACCGCACGGGAGGTTATCTTCCTGAGGGTGCCGCGCCAGCCGGCGTGGACGATGGACACCATGGGGAAACCGGGATCGACGAGGATGACGCACAGGCAGTCCGCTGTGTTGATCACTCCCGCAATGCCCCGTTTGTACAGGAGGATCCCGTCGCCTTTCAAAGGCCTGTCGCCATTGCCGATCGCATGGATATCGGTTCCGTGCTCCTGGTTGAGCGAGATGGCATCTCTGAGCGAAAAGGCGTCAAGGAAAGCCTCCGCCTGACGTCCCTTGAGCGGGGATACCGGCGAGCGCCGGGTGAAGAACCCGTGCAGGATGCCCGCATCCGTCAACTCCGGGACATGATAGTATTCCCAATCATTCCTGCTCTCGAGTACGAATTCCTTCACAACCCTGCCCCATCCTTACGAAACATGTTTCATGTTGTAGTTTAAGGGTTTTCTACTGTCCTTGTCCACGATGTTTTTCAACGAAATCGATCATGTCGGCAGGAACGGGTGCCTCGATGGTGACGGGTTTAGAGGTCACGGGGTGAATGAACTCTATCCGCCAGGCGTGGAGAAGGGGCCTCGCCGCGGACCTCTTCGCTCTCCTGCCGTATGTCTCGTCACCGACGATGGGATGGCCGGCGTGATTGAGGTGGACCCGTATCTGGTGGGTCCTGCCCGTCGCGGGATAGGCCTCGACGTAGGAAAACCCCTCCAGCCTTTCCAGGACCTTGAAGCCCGTCTTTGCCTGTCTTCCACCGGAGCGCAGCACGGCCATCTTCTTTCGCTCCACGGGATGGCGTCCGATATTTCCCTCGACCGTCCAGGAATCCGGACCGGGCACCCCTTCAACGACCGCGCGATACGTCTTTTGGACCTTCCTGTCCTTAAAGAGCGCCGACAGCCTCTCCTGCGTCTTCTCATCCCGGGCAACGAGAATGACCCCTGTCGTCCCCTTGTCCAGCCGATGTACGATCCCCGGCCTCACCCCCGCCACCGTCGTGGCGCCCTCCTCATTTCCCATGACCCATGACCCATCACCCATCACCCGCTTCTCGCCCAGGTATCCCAGCACCGCGTTCACCAGTGTACCCGAACTGTGGCCGAAAGAGGGGTGCACGACCATGCCCGCAGGCTTGTTTATCGCCAGGAAGTGATCGTCCTCATAGAGGACGTCGAGAGGTATCTCCTCCGGCACCACGTCGAGGGCCGCCTCCCGGGGGATCTCCCCCGCTATCTCCATGCGCTCCTTGAGGCGCATGGCGGGCTTGGGCAACCGGCCGTCCACGCACACGTGGCCGCCGTCGATCATCTCTTTTACCTTCGTCCGTGTCAGGGAGAGCTTTTCCGAGAGAAAGACGTCGAGCCGTACATCACTTACGTCACAGACGATCCTGAAACTATCGGCCATTTTCGAAGACAGCGGCGACAGATGCGACGAGATCGCCCTCATCCTCGGCGAGAACCGTTCTCACGTCGAGTATGAGCCTTTCCCTTTCGATCCGCGCGATGACGGGGAGAGGCAGGTGCCTGAGCTTCGCCTCCAGCACCGCGATGGTCATCGTCCGGGGCACGAGGGCCACGCCGACGGAGGGGATCACCATGTCGGGAAAGCTCCCGCCCCCAACCTCGGAATCGACGTCGACGATGGAAACTCCTGCGTCGGGGCATCTCTTTCTCAGCTGCGAGGCGATCCGGCGGGCCCTCCTCGCGACGGCTTCCTTCTTTTCGAGGATCATCCTGATGGTGGGAATGCCGGCGGCGGCCGAAGCGGCGTCGAGACACAGAAGCAGTGTTGCCTCAAGGCCGGCAAGGGTGAATTTGTCAGGTCTCAATGCCCTCGTCATGGGGTTCTTCTTCATGGCCCCGAGGCAGCCCTTTTCGCCGATGACGATCCCCGCCTGGGGTGCCCCCAGCAGCTTGTCGCCGCTGAAGGATATGACATCGAAACCCTTCTTCAACTCCTGAGGTATCAGGGGCTCGCCCGAGGCCCCGAGGCCTTCGAAATTGTAGAAGAGTCCGCTGCCCGTGTCGTAATAGGTGGGGATATTGTATCTCTTACCCAGCGCGACGAGTTCATCCGAAGACACCTCATGCGTGAAGCCGCGGATGCGGTAGTTGCTCGTGTGGGCCTTCATGATAAGGCCGGTATTATCCCCGATGGCCCGCTCGAAGTCCTCGATGTAGGTCCTGTTCGTGGTCCCCACTTCCCTGAGCACGGCGCCCGACTTCTTCATCACGTCGGGAATCCGGAAAGAGCCGCCGATCTCGATGAGCTCGCCCCGCGAGATGATCACCTCTTTGCCTTCCGCGAGGGTGTTGAGGATAAGAAAGACCGCCCCGGCGTTGTTGTTGACGACAAGGGCATCCTCCGCGCCGGTAAGCCTCCTGAGGACGGACCGGCAATGGTCGTAACGGCTGCCCCGCGCGCCTTTCTCGATATCATACTCGAGGTTGGAGTAGCCCGTCGCGACACGCATGATGGCATTGACTGCGCGCCTGGCGAGAAGTGACCTCCCCAGGTTCGTATGGATGATAACGCCGGTAGCGTTGATGACCCTCTTGAGGCCCGGCTCGATGAGTGCGGCCGCCCCCAGACCCACGGCGGTCACGATCTCATCAATGGAAGGAACTGAGACCACCCGCCCTTCCCTTATGTCAAGACGCAGCGAATCGAGAAACTCGCGAAGGACATCCTTCGCTATGGACTCGGGACATGCGGAGACAAGGGACGCCCAACCGGCGCTCTCAAGTATGGAATCCACCTTCGGTATCTGTCGCAGTAGAGTGTTTGGCATAACTCAGGTAGGTTGTAACATAAGGCACGGGGTTTGGCAAGAAAGACAGGTTCAAGGGTTCACGTGGCAGGTGTTCCTACCGGTCCAGCATCTCGATTTTCGCGTCGATTATGACGCATCCCTCACCTTCGTCGTAGACGATGACGGGGTTGATGTCGAGGTTCACTATATCGGGGTTGCCCGCAAGGAGGTTCGATACACCGACGATGACGTCCGTGAGGGCCTTGATGTCGGCGGGCTTTCCGCCGCGGGCGCCCTTGAGGATCGAGGCACCTTTGAGGTCCTCTATCATGCCCCGCGCCTCCGCATCATCGACGGGGGCGACCCTGATGGACCTGTCGGCCAGGATCTCCACGTACACACCGCCGAGACCGCAGACTACAACGGGGCCGAATTCGTTGTCGAGGCGCCCTCCGATAATGACCTCCCGACCTTGCGGGACCATTTTCTGGACGATATAGCGCCTCGCGTCCATTGCCTCCAGCGCGCGCAGGAGGTCTCCCCGGTCCCTGATGTCGAGGAATACGCCCCCCGCCTCTGACTTGTGCAGCATCTTGCCCTCACCGGACTTGAGGGCAAGGGGATACCCGAGGGCCTCCGCCCGCGCAAGGACCTCATCGCGGCCACCGGCCGGGGCGCTTTCGGCCACTGGCAGTTCACAGCGCGAAAGCAGGGAGAAACATTCATCAGGATCGAGGAAGCGCCGGACCCGTTCCCGGCCCGCCTGAGCCCGGGACGGCCCACTCGGTCCCGGCGGGACAGACCGTTCGCGGCCTTTCGCCTCGTAATGCCTCAGGGACCATTCAAGGGCCCGCATCGCCTGGTCCACATCGGTGAAGACGGGAAGATCGGACGCCTCTTTGACACCGAACCATTCGGCCCTGTTCGTGACGACGCACAGGGCCAACGGTTTGTCATACACTGGCGCGATCCGCGAAGCAAAGCGGACAAAATCCCTCACCTTGCCGCCGTCGCTCTCGGAGCTATATGTGACAACGAAGACGACCCCGTCCACTTCCTTCTCCTGAAGCGCCGTCTCCAGGATGGAACCGTATTCGCCGAGATCGTAGACATCCCCGATGTCAAGCGGGTTCGTCGCCGCGATGACGTTGAGCTTCTTCCGCGCTATCCCCTCGAAGAAGCCATCGGAAAGTCGGGCGAACTCAAAGCCGTACCTTCTGGCCGCATCTGCGCTCATTACCCCGTGGCCGCCAGACCGCGAGATGAGGGCGAGCCTCCTGCCTTTGAGCACCGGCAGACTGAACACCTTGAAACAGTCCACCATCTCCTGGAAACTGTCCACCCTTAAGACACCGGCCTGCCGCATGGCCGCGTCGGCCACATCATCGTCACCGGCGAGCGCGGTGGTGTGGAATCTGGCTATCTCGCCGCTCGACGGGCTTCTGTTGGCCTTGAGGACCACGATGGGTTTGTCCGACGAGGCGGCAAGGTCCATGAACCGTCTGCCGTCGGAGAAGCTCTCCAGATAAAGGCCGACGACACTCGTTCCCTCGTCCTCGAGGACGTACTCGAGGATGTCGTTCTCGTTCGTCATGAGCTTGTTGCCGATGCTCACGAGTTTCCTCAGGCCCACGTTTTCGACCGAGCAGAGCATGCAGGTATCGTAGAAGACCCCGCCGCTCTGGGATATGAGCGACGCGGACCCCTCCTTCATGTATTCCGGATCTATGATGAAGAAGGGAAGAACGACCCCGGCCTCGAGATTGACGACTCCGAAGCAATTGGGTCCGATGATCCTCATGCCATTTTGCCGCGCTATCGACAGCACCTCGGCCTCCAGTGCCTCACGGTCACCGGAGAGCTCACTGAAACCGCCCGATTCCAGGACCACGTTGCGTATGCCCTTCTTCCCGCACGCCTCCAAGGTTTGAGGGGCGTACCGGGCGGGTACAAGAACCACGGCGAGGTCGGGCGTGGCCGCAACCTCATCGAGGTTCGCCATTATGTGCATCCCGGCAACGAGGCCCCGGGACGTTCCCACGGGGTAGATATTCCCCCGGAAGCCGAAGCGGACGAGGTTCTCCACGATGACGCGGGCAAGATTCGACTGGGCCTCGGAAACACCGAACACGGCAATGCTCTCAGGATAAAAGAACTTTTTCATCATGGACCCTTACAGAAAGGATGATCACAGCGCGCCTTAGTATAACCCGCAAGGGGGGCGAATACAAGGCTTGTCGGGGCTTGCCGGGTTGACATCCAAAGCCGCCCCCTGTTACCATAGTGGAAAGCCCAATCGGGTCGTGCCGCTTACCAGTTCACATCGGGCACTGCGTCCGCAGACACGATTGGATAAGGCAGAGCACACAAAAGCACGAAGGGAAGGCACACCATGACAAGGAAGGAGAGGGCCATCGAGGCATTCGCCGGCGGGCTCAACTGCGCTCAATCTGTCCTCCTGGCTTTCGCGGAGGAACTGGGGCTCGACCCCGAGAGAGGCTTGAAGATGGCAAGCTCTTTCGGGGGCGGCATGGGAGCGATGGGACTCACCTGCGGTGCAGTGACGGGCGCTTTTATGGTCATCGGCCTCGACCGCGGGTACGCCTCCAACGTCGACAGGCCCGCCAAGGAGGCCATGTACGGTAGGATACAGGGGTTTGCCCGCGAGTTCACAGAGGCCCACGGCTCCATCGCCTGCCGGGAGCTTCTCGGGTGCGATATCTCAAACCTCGCGGGTTATCACGAGGCCCTCGAGAAGGACCTTTTCCACACCCTGTGCCCGAAGTACGTGGAATCCGCCGTTCTCATCCTCGAGAGAACGCTTGGACGGTGAGCATTGAAATACATTGGTATAAAAGTGCTTACATTCCCGGCCAAGAGTGATATACTTATACGAGAATTATGAAAAAACTGGCTGCGATACTCACGGTCATTGCCTGTCTCTCTCTCGCTCTTCCCACCATTGGAGAGGCGCGGCGGTACTATTACGGACCGTACAGGGGATGCTGCGGGTGTTCCGGTGATTACTGGGTACCGGCCGCGGTCCTCGCCGGCACGGTACTGGCCGGCGCCCTGGTGATCGGTGCAATAAGCCAGAGTTCACGACAGCCGACCCGGCCGACCGTCTCCCAACCGGCATACAGGCCGATCGATACCCGCCAGCCTTACGCCTCCCCTGATCCCGACTTCGTTGCCCGGTACAGTAAGAAGGAGACCTCCGGCCAGTGGGCGATAGTCCCCGCCCAGAAGGTGGGTGACACGTGGGTCCCCGCCCACCGCGTATTCGTTCCCGATCACTGAGAACCGTCAAATCCGCTGAAACCGGGGGAACGGCCTGAACCGGTTACCGCGCCTTCCAAAGGGCCTCTTTCCCGATCATTCCGGCCTTTAGCGAGGGTGCATGAAGGGGGTTCAGAAACATCTCTGCCAACGGGCTGCTGAACGGCCGCGTCAAATTCCCCTGACAACTCGACCGCCTCCGACAGCCACAACGGTCCCGGCGGTCCCTACTGCTCCATGAACTTCATGTAACACTCGCTGTACCGTATGTTGTCGAAGTCCTTTTCTTTTCTGACGAGGTTCCTGTTGCGCAACCCTCCCTCTGTGTAGGCGGCGTTGAGCCACCCGCACGCCTCGGATGCATTCTTCCTCAGCGACTCCACCCTCGCGAAGAGCATTGTCGCGGCAACGTTTCCCGGCTTCAACTCCAGTGCCTTTCGGAGGTCGGCGGCGGAATCATCGAGACGGTCCATCTCCTTGTAAAGAGATGCTCTCGTGAGATAGAGTGCCGAATTCGAGGGACTCAGTTCAATGGCCTTCGTGAAATCCTGTTCCGCCCTGTCCGGCCGCCTGTAGAAAACGTAGGTCAGACCTCTCTGGGAATAGAGAATGACCTGTGTCGGATCGATCTTTATCGCCTTCGAGAGGTCTTCGATCGCCCTGGCGTACCTCTTCGTCGCGGCATAGATGTCCGCCCGGCCCTGGTAGGCCTGCCAGAACCCAGGTGAGATCCTCAGGAGCGCGTTGTAGTCCGCAAGCGCCTCTTCGTAGCGCTTCATCTTCTTTTGCACAAGGCCCCGGCCGAGAAGGCTCAGAGAGTCGCCGGGGTTCAACTCCAGCGCCCTCGTATAGTCATCCACCGCCTTCTGCTGCTCGTTCATAGCCGCATACGTGTTCCCCCCGGAAGCATAAAGCCCGGGCGTTCTTCGGGTCGAGCTCGATGGACTTCCCCAGGTCCCCCAGGGCCTCCTCGTATCTTTTTTCCACGTAGGAGATCATCCCCCTGTGTGCCAGGGCGGCCGAGTTACCCGGATTGATCTCTATCGCCTTAGACAGGTCTGCGCGTGCTGCCTTGTAGTCCTTCTTCATCTCATGGACCTGCCCGCGGCCGAGATACGCCGTGTCGCTCTTCGGGTCCAAACCTATGGCACGGTCGAAATCACCCATTGCCTTCTGCACATCACCCGTACCCACGTACGCGAACCCCCGCCAGGTGTGCTCGGCGGCCAACTCCTCTTTTGATAGCTTCCCGGACGCTATCCCTGCGGTGCACTCCTCTACCGCCCGGGCGAACCGACCCTGCATGACCAGGTCCCGGCAAGCCCCGGTGGCACGCCCGGCCGATGGGAAGAAAACCGCAAGACAGGCAGAGCAGAGAAGCGCTGCGATGGCTAACTTCATATCATCCTCCTCTCACAGGCATGAAGCGCGCCCGTTCCGGATACTTTACACCATTGCGCCCGAATATCAAGAAAGATGCCGCGGGCGCCTACTCCGAAGGGCGCTTCGCGCAGGGAGACAAGCCCGACCCCGCCCGACAGTGAAACGGCCGACCGTGAGCAAAGCATCACGGACGGCCGCATGATAAACCTTGGATCCTTCTCGGGGCAATCTAACTGAAGATGCCCACCGCCTTCTGGGCCATAAGAAGAAACGTCTTGGGGAAAATGCCCATGTGCAGGAGGGCCCATATGCAGATGAGCATGACGAGGCCATATCCCGGTGCCTTGTCCGCCGCTCCCGGCTCTCCGATGGTCTCCTTGAAGTACATGTACATCATGACCCTGAGATAGTAGTATGCCGCCACAACGCTGTTGAGGAAGCCGATGATGGCCAGCCAGTAATACTGCGCCTTGACGGCCGTGCTGAAAACGTAGAACTTTCCCATGAAGCCCGCAAGCGGCGGCACTCCCGCAAGGGAGAGGAGAAAGATGCTCATGCACAGCGCGATGAACGGATGGCGGGCGCCAAGACCCGCGTAGCTGTCGAGGTCGCTGTTGTTCTCGCCTTTCTTCTGTAGAGCGATCACCACCGTGAAAGCGCCGATGTTCATGAAGGAGTAGGCCATGAGATAATACAGCATACTCGATGCGAGCGTCCTGTCTCCCGTTATGAAGGCGACGAGTATGTACCCGGCGTGGGCGATGCTCGAATACGCCAGCATTCGCTTGATGTCGTGCTGGACAAGAGCGGTGATGTTCCCGACGCACATGGTCAGCACCGCAAGTATCCAGATGATCTCCGACCAGCCGAACTGGAAGGGAACGAAGGCGGTGAAGAAAACACGTATGAGGGCCCCGAAAGCCGCCGCCTTCACACCCGTCGCCATGTAGGCGGTGATGGAGGTCGGGGCACCCTGGTACACGTCGGGTGTCCACATGTGAAAGGGAACCGAGGCTATCTTGAAACCGAAACCGACGATGAGGAAACCCAGACCGATTATGAACATCGTCGCCGAGAAGGGTTGCTTCAGGAGAAAGAACCTCTTGAGCTCGGCCACGTCCATGAGCCCCGTGGACCCGTAGATCATCGCCATTCCGTAGAGAAGGAATGCGGTAGCGAAGGCACCGAGGAGAAAGTACTTCAGGGACGCCTCCACCGACGACAGGTTGCCCCTCAGGAGCCCGCAAAGCACGTAGATCGAAAGGGACATGACCTCGAGGCCGATGAAGATCGTAACGAAATGGTGCGACGATGTCATGACCATCATGCCGAGCACCCCGAACATCAGGAGCGCGTAGTACTCCCCCGACCCTATCTCTTCCCGGTCCGCGTAGCGCAGGGAGACCACCGATACGAGAATGAGGATGGCTATGAAAAGACCTTTGAAGAATGTCCCGTAATTATCAATGGTATAGAGCTGGTTGAACACCTCCTGGTTCGCGCCCCAGAGGTTAACCGTGAAGTACATGGCGCATGCGGACCCGATCACGGAAAGCACGCCGCAGGTCTTCGAGGCAACGGACCCCCTCGTCAGGCCGCCGATGATAAGCAACAGAAGCCCCCACCCGGTCAGCATGATCTCGGGCATTATCCATCTAAACTCGCAGGCAGGTATCATTGAAGCGTCCATTAACAGGCACCCCTATCTTGTCATATTCGTGTTCGTCACTTCCCCGGCCATCTTCGCCGGGACCGTGTTCCCTTCCAGAATCCGCGCCTGGGCACTCTTCTGCTTCACAAGGGCCAGGTATTCCGTAACTGACGTATCCATCTTCTTGAAGAACATCTTCGGGTACACGCCCATAAGGATGATGAAGAACACCATGCACACCAGAATGAGTATCTCCCGGCCGCCCAAATCCTTCAGGTTCCTGTTCTCATCCTTCGTCACCACCCCGAACATCACCCTCTGGAACATCCAGAGCATGTATACCGCCCCCAGTATGACGCCGGTGGTCGCAAGCGTGCCGTAGACCACATTGCTCTTGAAAGCTCCCAGAAGTATCAGGAACTCGCCCACAAAGCCGTTCGTGCCCGGCAGCGCGATGGACGAAAGGGTGATTATCATGAAAAAGACGGCGAATATGGGCATCACCTTCGAAAGCCCGCCGAAGTCGGATATCATCCTCGTGTGCCTCCGCTCGTATATCATGCCGACGATAAGGAAGAGGCCGCCCGTGGATATGCCATGGTTCAGCATCTGGTAGATACCCCCCTGAACTCCCTGCATGTTGAAGGCGAATATGCCGAGCATGACGTAGCCCAGGTGGCTCACACTTGAGAAGGCGATGAGCCTCTTGAGGTCCGGCTGCATCATGCTGACGATGGCACCGTAGATGATGCCGATCACCGCCAGTATCGACATGAGCGGCATCGCATCGATCGCCGCGGCCGGGAATAGAGGGATCGCGAACCGGATGAAACCGTAGGTGCCCATCTTCAGGAGGACGCCTGCGAGGATGACGCTGCCCGCCGTCGGCGCTTCCGTATGGGCGTCCGGCAACCAGGTGTGAACCGGGAACATGGGAACCTTGATCGCAAAGGAGAGGGCGAAGGCCCCGAAAAGCCAGTATTGCTTCGCGATGGGGACACTCGCCTTGTAAAGCTCAAGGACATTGAACGTGTACACGCCGGTGCTGTTATAGTAGAAGAAGTAGAGTGTCAGGATCGCCACGAGCATCAGGACGCTCCCCGCCATGGTGAAGAGGAAGAACTTTATGGCGGCGTATATCCTGCGCGGACCGCCCCACACACCGATGAGCAGGTACATCGGGATCAGCATCAGTTCCCAGAACACGTAGAAGAGAATGAGATCCAGCGCGCAAAGCGTCCCTATCATTGCCGTTTCGAGGAAGAGGAACGTTATGTAGTATTCCTTGACCCTGTCCTCGATGGCCTTCCAGGAACAAAGCACGCAGATGACGGTGAGGAATGTCGTCAGGAGGACGAGCAAAAGGCTGATCCCGTCTATGCCCAGAAAGTAGCTGATGCCCCATTCGGGGAACCAGTCCGCTTTTTCCACGAACTGCATTGTCTTCGCCGCATCATCGAACCTGAAGAAGAGCGGGATCGATACGGCGAGCTCGATCAGGGAAATGACAAGGGTGAAGACCTTGATGAACTGAACGTTCCTGCGATTCGCGAAAAGCAGGATCACCGCCCCGAGGAGCGGAAAGAATATGAGAAAGCTGAGTATTGGGACCGACATTACCGTCATGAACACACCTTCACAAGATTCTCGAAATAAGATAGCCGATAACGATGATCGCGCCGAAGATTATCGCAAAAGCATAGCCCTGTACGAATCCGCTCTGTATCTTCCGGATGAGGCCGCCTATGCCCGACAGAACGGCGGCTATCCCGTTTATGATGCCGTCGATGATCGTCTCGTCGAAGAAGTCCTTGCAGACCTTGCCGAGTTTGAACAGACCCTTCACGAATATGAACCCGTACAACTCATCCACGAAGTATTTATTGTGCACCAACGTAAACAGACCGTGGAACTTCTCCACGAACCTCTTCGGGAGATTGGGGTTCTTCATGTAGAACAACCAGGCGATAAATATCCCCAGGAAACCGATGATGATGGCCCCGATCATGAGATTCATCTCCGCGCTGGCCTCAGCCCCGCCCCCTTCAGCCGCAGACGCAAAGGCTGTGCTGACGATCCCAAAACCGCCCGAATGCGTGGCCGCTGCCGGAGCGTGGTGCCCGAAAACAGGTTCGAGCCACTTCTCAATATGGTTCGAGCCTCCCAGTAAGTGGGGTACTCCGACATAGCCGCCGATGATGCTGAGCACCGCCAGGATCATGAGCGGTATCGTCATGACCTTCGGAGACTCGTGTATATGGTGCTTCACCTCTTCCGACGCCCTGCACTCACCGTGGAAGGTGTTGAAGAACATCCTGAACATGTAGAAGGCGGTGAGCCCCGCGGTAAGGGCGCCCAGGGCCCAGAACCAGAAGCTGTGGTATCTGCTGAAGGCCATCCAGAGTATCTCATCCTTGCTGAAGAAACCCGACAGGCCAGGCACGCCGGCTATCGCCAGGCAGGCGATCAGCGTCGTCCAGTAGGTGATCGGTATTTTCTTGCGCAACCCGCCCATCTTCCTCATGTCGAGCTCACCGCTCATGGCGTGCATGACGCTGCCGGCGGCGAGGAAGAGCAGGCCCTTGAAGAAGGCGTGGGTCATGAGGTGGAAGATGCCCGCCGCATATGCGCCGGCGCCGACACCGACGAACATGTACCCGAGCTGGCTCACCGTAGAGTAAGCAAGGACACGCTTGATGTCATACTGCGCGCAGCCGATGGTTGCTGCGAAGAAGGCCGTCAGGAGACCCACGACGGTGACAACGAGAAGTGTCGTGGGGGCAAGGACATAGAAAAAGTTCAGCCTGGCGATCATGTAGACGCCGGCGGTCACCATCGTGGCAGCGTGGATCAGCGAGCTGACGGGCGTCGGGCCTTCCATGGCATCCGGAAGCCATACGTAGAGAGGTATCTGTGCTGATTTACCCGTGGCCCCCACGAAGAAGAGGAGGGTTATTACCGTTGCCAGGCCGGGACCGAGAAGATGGGCGTTCGCCTGAAGCTCCGAGAATTTCAGGGTCCAGACCCCGGCAGCCCCGAGGGCCCCCACGAGAGTGAACACGCCGAGGAGAAAGCCGAAGTCCCCGATCCTGTTCACGATGAACGCCTTCTTGCCGGCATTCGAGGCGGAATCCTTCTCGTACCAGAAGCCGATGAGCAGGTACGAACAGAGCCCCACACCCTCCCATCCGACGAACATGAGCAGGACGTTGTCGCCCGTCACCAGGGTGAGCATCATGAAGACGAAGAGATTGAGGTAGCAGAAGTACCGCCTGAACCCCGGGTCGTCGTGCATGTAGCCCGCCGAGTATATGTGGATGAGCGACCCCACACCGGAGACGATGAGGCACATGATTATCGACAGGGCGTCGATCCTGAAGCCGATCTGCGTCTTGAAATCCCCGGACACGATCCAATCGAAAACGGTCTTTTCGAAGACCCTGCTTTCAGGCGGGAGCTGCAGGAACTGGACGAAAATGGTAGCCGATACCGCGAAGGATGCTATGACGGAGAGGCAGGCAACCCAGGCGGTCAGTGTCTTCGGGAAACGAAGCCCCAGAAGGCCGTTTATGAGGAACCCGATTGCGGGAAACGCCGGTATAAGCCAGATAAGGTCAGCCATTTAAAACCCCTTCTTTACCCCTTGAGCAGATTAAAATCGTCAACGTGCACCGTGCCCTTCAGCCTGAATATGAGCACGAATATGGCGAGCCCCACCGCCGCCTCCGCCGCCGCAACGGCCATAATGAAGATAACGAAGATGGTCCCGTCCAGTGAATTGAGAAAATTTCCCGAGGTGATGAAACTCAGGTTGACCGCATTCAGCATGAGCTCGATGCACATGAAGATCACGATCGCGTTCCTCCGTGTTATGACTCCCACGGCCCCCACGGTGAAAAGCACCGCCGAGAGCAGGTAATAGAGGGTCTGCGGTATCTCGGGCAACATTTTCTCTCTCCTAATCCTTTCTTTTCCTGGCGAGCAGTACGGCCCCGACGATACCCACGAGGAGAAGTATCGAGGCGATCTCGAAGGCGAAGGCGTACTTGCCGTAGAGGAGCGTTCCCACCGCCCGGGCGTTGCCGAGCTGGGCGAGTTTCTGGGCGCTGTAGACCCCTTTCTGTCCCGCGTCGCTATAGGTGAACACCCCCGCCAGGACCTGCAGAAAAAGCATTATGGTGACGACCCCGCCTATGAGCTTGGCAAAGGAAAGCTTCCTCTTCCACTGCGCGCCCCATTCCAGGTGAATGAGCATAATCACGAAGAGGACGAGCATCATGATCGCCCCGGCATAGACCATGACCTGGGCCACGGCGATGAACGTCGCGTTTAGGAGCACGTAGAGGATCGCGACGGAGAAGAAGGTCACGATCAACCAGAGGGCGCTATGGATGGGGTTTTTCCTTGTCACCATCATGAGCGACGATCCCGTCGCCACAAGGGCCGCAACAACAAAGATAAACCATTTGAATCCGATACCGATGCCGATCATTTTCTATCCTCATACATGGCAAGGAGTCTCTTCATATCCAGTACAAAATCCTCTTTCCGGTAATGTGCCTGTTCGTAGTCTTTGCCGAGATTGATGGCGTTCACCGGGCAGGCATCCTGACAGAAACCGCAGTAGATGCATCGCCACGGGTCGATCTCGTATTTCATCGGATAGCGCTTGCCGTCGAATCTCTCGCCTATCTCCAGCGTGATGCACTGGTTGGGACAGGCCTTGACGCAGAGGCCGCAGGCGACGCAGGCCGTCTCCCCTGCCTCGTTCTTCTTGAAGTAGTGTATGCCCCGCCATCTTTCGGGGACCTCGTGCTTCTTCTCCGGGTATTGATAGGTTATGGGCTTCGTGAAGACCCGTGTGAACGTGAGCTTGAGGCCTTTGAGAAGGGGCAGTATCTGTTTCATCACAGCACCCCCATTGCCACGAGGGCGGCAGTGACAACAACGTTGGCCAGGGTGAGGGGCAGGAGCACCTTCCATCCGAACTGCATGATGTGATCGTATCTCAGCCTGGGGTATGTCCCCCTCTCCCAGATAAAGAAGAAGATGACACAAAAGACCTTTATCAGGAACCAGATCGGCCCGGGCAGCCAGGGCCCCATCCATCCACCGAGGAACAGGGTGGTAATGATGGCCGCCACGGTGAACATGTGGGCATACTCGGCGATCATGAAGGTCGCGAACTTCATGCTGCTGTATTCGATATTGAAGCCGCATGCCAGTTCACTCTCCGATTCGGGCATATCGAAAGGTGTCCTGTTTATCTCCGCCAGTCCGGCCACGAGGTAGAAGAGAAAGCCCGCCGGGTACTTGATCACGAACCACATCCCCTGCTGGGCCGAAACGATGTCGCGGAGGTTCAGGGACCCGGCAAGGATGATGGTGCCGATGACCGCGAGGCCCAGCGCCACTTCGTAGCTGATCATCTGTGCTGCGGCACGCAGTGCCCCGAGCACACCGTACTTGTTGCCCGAGGCCCACCCGCCGAGAACGACCCCGTACTCGCCGAGGGTCGCGAGGGCAAGCAGGTACAGAAGGCCTGTATCCAGGTCGGCGACGACCAGCTTGACCTGCCTTCCCAGGAAGGTGACGGTGTCTCCGAAGGGGATGACAGCGAACATGGAGAGCGCCGCGAACAGGGATATGCCCGGCGCCAGGACGTAAAGGGTCTTGTCCGCCTCATCGGGTATGATGTCTTCCTTGAAAAAGGACTTGACACCGTCCGCGATCGGCTGAAGCAGACCGAAAGGACCCACCCTGTTCGGACCTGGTCTGACCTGCAGACGGCCGAGGAGTTTTCGCTCGAGGAGGGTGGTGTAGGCCACGCACCCCATGAGGACGAGCACCACGACGATGTTCTTGACCACCATTTCAATCAAAGTATAGAGCGATTCCATGCCTTAACCTTTTTTTACCGTCACTGCGATATGTTTGCCGTATCCGTCGGCAAGCTTCAATACGTCCTGCCTGTTCTTCAGCATCCTGTATTCAAGCACGCCCTTGCCAAGGCCTTCTCTGACCGTGACGGGCTGCTGCAGTGTCCCGTGGTCCGATTCGACGATGACCTGACCACCGTCGGCTATGCCCAGTGCCGCGGCGTCTTCCGGCGAGATGAACAGCTTGTCTCCGGCAACCGCGGGATTCTGGAGGTACACCATCTTCGAGTAGACACCCTGCCCCGCCAGGTGATGATGGATGAAGACATTCCTCAGGACAAGGGTGAACGGCCTCGCCGGCTTGTCTGCCGCTGCTTTGGCCACTGACGCAAAGCGCGCCTGGCCGTTCGTGGGCCTGACCATCGCCCTGCCGCTGTCGTCCGCCACGAGGACCTCCTTCCCGAAGAGGACCGTGGAAGCCTCCTGTTCGTCCCTGTAAAGACCTCCGCCCAGTCGGTCGAGGAGGAGTCTCAGGAAGTCGAACCCCGGTGACGATCCACCCTCCGCCCGCGTCACCTTGCGCATGAAACCGTCTTCGGCGACATAGCTGCCGTCCTTCTGAGCAAAGCTGCCCGAGGGGACAACGACATGTGCGTGCGCGGAGGCGCCCGTCGGGAACATGTCGCAGACCGCCACAAACGCCTTGTTCTTCAATGACTCTTCCACCCTCTTTCCGCCGAGGTAGTGACAGGGATCGTCCTCATAGATAAAGAGGCCCTCCGCCTCACCCAGGACATCCCCGGAAGAGACGGCACCGGGCAGGACCGAAAGTACACCGACCGCGTTGGATTGGAGCGCGGTGGGCATCACGACCCCGGTCTTCTGAACGCCCTTTACGAGGCAGAGGTTGAGGAGTGCTTCCATACTCTCCGTCCTGCCGCTCACACCCGTGCCGAATATGACGGCCACGCGGGAGGCCGCGGCGAGAAGAGCATAGAACCTGTCCACGCTTTTCTCGTCGGCCCCGCTTAGTACTGCATCCCCTTTGCCTCCACCGGCACTACCCGAGAAACCTTCCAGACTCCCCGCCTCAGGGTCGCTCTTCTTGTCCGCGATCAACTGCGAGGCGACGCCGTTGAAGAACAATGCGTCGGAACCCGGTGCAACCTTCACCCACACGTCACAGGCTCTCGTCAGTGCCGCGGGGGAAGGATCGACGACGGCCACCTTCGCGCCCTTCATCTTCACAACTTCCCGCACTTTGTTGGCAAGGACGTGGTTGTTGCCGAGAAGGTCGGCGCCCGCGACGACCACGAGATCGCACTCCTTGATCGCGTCATATTCGTAAGGATAGGGTATTCCCATGCGGCGCAGCGTTCCGAGCACCCTGCCCGTATGGTAGTACCCGGCGGTCCCGAACCGGGTCTTTGAGAACCTGCCCGCGATCTGTGAGATCATGTAGGCTTCCTCGTTCGTTGCCCGGGGAGACACGATAAAACCGATCGTCTTGCCTTCCTTGTCGAGCTTCGTAAGAGCTGACGCCGTCGCCTCGACGGCCTCGGCAAGGGTGGCCTGCGATGCTGCCGCACCCTGCCTGACGGTCGGTACCGCAAGACGTGCTTCGTTATTGACGAAGTCGTACCCGAAGCGCCCCATCACGCAGAGGGAACCCTTGTTGGGAAGACGTTCCGGACGGGTCACGACCTTCGTCACGAACCTGTCCTCGAACACATCAAGGTCCAGGGAACAGCCGAAACCACAGTGGGGACAGGTCGTCGCCTCACGTTTCGTCTGCCACTTTCTGCTCTTCAGCGGGCTTTCCTGCTCGGTGAGGGCGCCAACGGGACACACGCTGAGACACTCACCGCAGGAGATGCAGTCCTCAGGCATCTTCGGCGCCATGGCCGCCTCAATGCCGGTCCCCGACAGTTCCAGGACCTTGCGACCGGAGACTTCCCGGCAGGCGTGGACACAACGGAGACAAAGCACGCATCTGTCCTCGGAATATCTGATCAGCGCCGTGGCGTAAGGTTTCGCCTTTTTCGGCTCCCGCCCGGCGGCAAGGTCAACGGATTCGATCCTGTGCTCGAAGACGAGGTCCTGCAGACGACATTCCCCGCCAGAGTCACAGATGGGGCAGTCGAGGGGATGATTGATGAGAAGGAACCTCAGGTACTCCTGACGCATGGCGAAGAGCTTTTCCGATTGTGTCGTGACCGATATGCCCTCGACGGCAGCCGTCGTACACGATGCCATGGGTTTTTCGTATCCCTCGATCTCAACGATGCAAAGCCTGCAGGAGCCAATGGGGAGAAGGTTCTCGTGGTAGCACAGCGTGGGAATGTAAATGCCGTTCTCCCGCGCAGCTTCGAGTATCGTCTTGCCCTTCTCGGTCTTTATCTCTTTGCCGTCTATCTTGAGTGTTATCATTCCCGTTCCCTTTTCAACCAACCGCAATCATGCCTATTCTGTAACAGCGAAGGCACCGTGACGCCTCCGTGATCGCCTCATCGGTCCGGAAACCCTCTTCCACCTCGTCGAAGGTCCACTTCCTGACCTCGGGAGCCATCGGCCGCAGAAGAAGTCTTGCCCTGTCGCCTAGAAAACCGACGTTCTCGTCCTTGCTGTAAACCTTGACGTCACCGAAGAACTTCACGAACTTCTCGCTCATGCGGGCCTTCGGTTTCTCTCCTCGCAAGTATTCATCGATCTTCCAGGCAGCACGCTTGCCGTTGCCACAGGCCCGGACGAGGACGTCAGGGCCCGTTTCGCAGTCACCGGCCGAGAACACGCCCGGCACGTTCGTCTCGAAGGTCTCCTGGTCAACCTCAAAGGTGTTCCATTTCGTTATGGCAAAATCCTCCCTCTTCTCAAGGAAGGAAAAGTCGACGGCCTGACCGATCGCGGGGATGAGTATGTCCGTATCGATCACGAACTCGGAGCCCGGGACCGGAACCGGCCTTCTCCGGCCACTCGCGTCGGGTTCTCCCAGTTCCATGCGGATGCATTCCACACCGACGACCTTGCCGTCCTTTTCGATAATCCGTGTGGGGTTGCACAGGTAGTGGAACTCGACGCCCTCTTCCTCCGCTTCGTGGATCTCCACCGGATCCGCAGGCATCTCTTTCTTTGTGCGCCTGTACACCAGATGAACATCGGGCTTGCCCACGCGGAAGGATGACCTCACACAGTCCATGGCCACGTTGCCGCCTCCGACGACGACGACCTTCTTTCCCTCGGGATAGGGGTCTTTCCCATTGTTGATATCGAGAAGATACTTCACGCCGGGGATGAAGCCACGATACCCCATGTCCTCGCCCTTAACCCCCATGGGTGAGGAGCTGTGAGCGCCGACGCCGATGAAGACGGCGTCGAAATCCTTGCGGATCTCGTCCATGGTTATGTCTTTTCCCAGGGTCACGCCGTAGCGCATGGTCACGCCGAAGGACTCCACGAACGCTCCCTCGCCGCCGAGAATAACCCTCGGCAGACGATAGTCGGGGATGCCCACCGCCGCCATGCCGCCCGGCTCCCCGAGCTTCTCGAAGACCGTCACGGGATAACCCATCTGCGCGAGGTAGTAGGCGCAGGAAAGCCCGGCGGGGCCGGCTCCGATGACGGCGACTTTCTTGCTCTTATCTATCTTTGGTTGAATGTCGCGCTTCACGCCCTTTTCCAGTTCGTAATCGGCGACGAACCGCTTAAGGCTCTTGATGGAGACCGCCTCGTCGATGTTCGCGCGCCTGCAGTTGGACTCGCAGGGCCGGACACAGACCCGTCCGAGCGTCCCCGCAAGACAGGTGTTCTGGCGTATCGTCGCCAGGGATTCGGTGAACCTTCCTTCGCTTATGGCCTCCACGTACCTCGGTATATCGAGCTGGGTGGGGCAGACGCTCATGCAGGGGGCCGTGACGGAGACTCTGTAGTCGCCGGCCTTCGCCTTGCGCCCCTCGGCTATCGCCCGGTCGAACTCGGGGCCGAAGAAGGAAAGGGCCTGCAGGAGGGGCACAAAACCCGTCTGGCCGATCTGGCACTTGGAGCCGTCCTTTATGCCGGCGGCGATGGCGGGAATCCTCGCAAGATCATCCTTTTTCCCCCGACCGTCGGCGATGCCCTTCAGGATGTCCAGAATGACCTTGCTGCCTATCCTGCAGGGCACACACCGTCCGCAGGATTCTTTCTGGACCGCCTCGACGTACCTGACGGACATGTCGATGATATCCACGCTCTCATCACAGAGGATGATGCCGTCCCATCCCATGAAGGCCTTGACGGGGAGACCCTTCTCGAACTCTCCGGGGAGTTTTACCTTGGGGGCATCGAAAGACTCGCGGGCCTTGCCCCTGTTGTCTATTATCTCACCCTGCCAGGAACTGAAGATCACGTCTGCCATA
>MVQP01000047.1 GCA_002067235.1 Syntrophorhabdus sp. PtaB.Bin047 | reverse complement strand
GGAAAAGGCAACCGTCGAACCCTGCTTCGGCTGTCACCACGACAAAACCTTCGACCGCTGCAAGTCCTGCCACGAAAACTAGAATAACGGTCTCCTGCCGGCCGGCAGGAGACATTGAGAGCGGGTTATGGGTTATAGGTCATGGGTCATGGGAGAATATTTCAGCACGTCACCCGGACCCATCGCCTATAACCCATAACCCATGATAACCTGCCTCTACAGGCTTATATCCCCAAACTGCATGCATCCCTTCAGGGCATGGTAGCGTTCCTTGATCTCGGGCATGGTGAGCCGCTTGATCCTGTTGATGCTGAAGTCTTCCACGTTGAAGGAGGCCATGACGGTGCCCATGATGATCGCCTGCTTCACCGTCTCCGAGGTCGCCTCGCCGACGTTGGCGAGGTAGCCCATGAAGCCCCCGGCGAAGGTGTCGCCGGCGCCTGTGGGGTCGAAAACGTCCTCCAGCGGATACGCGGGGGCAAGGAAGACCTCGTCGCGGTTCATCATGAAGACGCCGTATTCCCCGCGTTTGACGACGATGCACACGGGGCCGAGGTCTATGAGCTTCCGGGCGCCCTTGACGAGGTTGTGCTCCTTTGTTATCTCTCTCAGCTCCGCCTCGTTGATGACGAGCATGTCCACCCGGCCTATCACCTTCATGAGGGCGTCGTACTTGTTCTCGATCCAGAAGTTCATCGTGTCGAGGACGAGGGCGACGGGTTTGTTGACCTGTTCGATGACGTGGAGCTGGAGCTCAGGGTCGATGTTCGCGAGGAAGAGGAAGTCCGCGTTCCTGTAATCCTCGGGCACCTTGGGTTTGAACGTCTCTATGACGTTGAGCTCCGTCTTGAGAGTTATGGCCTGGTTGAGGTCGTATCCGTACCTGCCTTCCCAGCGGAAGGTCTTCCCGTGGTCCACCTCTATCCCGGACATGTCGACACTGCGGTCCTTGAGGAAGGATATGCCCTCCATATCGAAATCGCTGCCCACCGTGGCCACGATGCCGACGTCGGTGAAGAAGCTGGCGGCGTTGGTGAAGTGCAGGGCCGACCCCCCGAGGACGTTGTCCGCCTTTCCGAAGGGGGTCTCTATGGAGTCGTACGCGACCGTCCCCGCGACAAGAAGCTTGATCATGTTCCCATCTCCCATGACGCGAGGTACGTCTTCTGCTCGTCCGTCAGTTTGTCGATGGTGATGCCCGCCGAGGCGAGCTTGAGCAGGGCAACCTGCTCGTCGATCTCTTTCGGCACGGAATAGACCTTCTTCTCCAGTTTCTTCGCGTTCTTCCACATGTATTCCGAACAAAGGGCCTGATTCGCGAAGCTCATGTCCATGACGTCCGAGGGATGCCCTTCGGCACAGGCGAGATTGACAAGCCTGCCCTCGCCGAGGACGAATATCTTCTTGCCATTCTTAAGGGTGTACTCGTCGATGAACTGACGGATCCGCCTCTTCGACTTCTTCATCTTCTCCAGGGTGTCGAGGTCGAGCTCTACGTTGAAGTGCCCCGAATTGCAGACCATGGCGCCGTCCTTCATCTTTTCAAAGTGTTCCTTGCGGATGACGTGGATGTCGCCGGTGGTGGTGACGAAGATGTCCCCGATGGCCGCCGCCTTTTCCATCTCCATGACCTCGAAGCCGTCCATGTGGGCCTCAAGCGCCCGAAGAGGATCGACCTCGGCGACGATGACATGGGCGCCGAGCCCCTTTGCCCTCATGGTGACGCCCTTGCCGCACCAGCCGTACCCGGCAAGCACGAAGGTGGCGCCGGCAAAGAGGACGTTCGTGGCGCGCAGGATGCCGTCGATGGTGCTCTGGCCCGTGCCGTAGCGGTTGTCGAACATGTGTTTCGTCAGCGCGTCGTTCACGGCCACGACGGGGAACTGGAGAACGCCTTCCTTCTCCATGCTCTTCAAGCGTATGACGCCCGTCGTCGTTTCCTCCATGGAGCCGACGACATCGCCGATCAGGGCCTGTTTCTCCTTCTTGGCGAGCTTCCTGTACCATTTCTTGATGATGTCGTGGAGGCCCTCGGTGCGGTCGAAGGCTATCATGTGGAGGGCGCCGACAAGGTCGGCCCCGTCATCCATGGTGATATTGGGCATGAAGGCCAGCGCCTTCATGATGTGGTCGTAGTACTGGCGGTCCGTCTCTCCCTTGATGCAGAATGCGGGTATCTTGAAGTGCTTGACGATCGCCGCCGCCACGTCGTCCTGGGTGCTCAAGGGGTTGGAAGCGCAGAGCACCACCTCGGCGCCGCCGGCCTTCAGGGTCTTCATGAGGTTCCCCGTCTCCGACGTCACGTGGAGGCAGCAGGCGATTCTCACGCCCTTCAGGGGTTTCTTCTTTGCGAACCGCTGCGCGATCTGGCCGAGGACGGGCATCCTTCTCCCCGCCCACTCTATCTTCTCCAGCCCGGCGTCGGCCAGTTTTATGTCTTTCACATCATAATCCATATACATTCTCCTTCGATCAATATCGTTCGGGCAGGCCTATATTCCCGCGGCCTTCCTTATCTCTTCCACCATGTCGAGCTTCTCCCAGGTGAATTCCGGCTCGTTCCTGCCGAAATGGCCGCCGCAGGCGGTCTTCCTGTAGATGGGCCGCAGGAGGTCGAGCCTCTCGATGATCTTCCTCGGTCTCATGTCGAAGAGGTCGTTGACTATCTGAGCGATCTTGTCAGGGCTTATCTTGGAGGTGCCCTGGGTGTCTATCATGACGGAGACGGGCTCGGCGACGCCGATGGTGTAGGCTATCTGCAGCTCAAGCCTGTCGGCAAGGCCGGCGGCGACGAGGTTCTTGGCGATGTAGCGGGCCATGTAGGAGGCGCTGCGGTCGACCTTTGACGGGTCCTTCCCGGAGAACGCGCCGCCGCCATGGCTCCCGACACCCCCGTAGGTGTCGACGATGATCTTTCGTCCCGTCACGCCGCAGTCACCCTTGGGGCCGCCGACAACGAACCTTCCCGTGGAGTTGATGAAGATCTTCGTCTTCTCGTCCATGAGCTCCGCCGGGACGATCTTCTTGATGACCTCTTCCGTGACGCCTTCGCGTATCTTCTCGATGGTCACGTCGGGGTTGTGCTGGGCCGCGATGACGACAGCGTCCACCCTGACGGGCTGCCTGTCGATATACTCTATGGTCACCTGGCTCTTGCCGTCGGGGCGCAGGAAGGGAAGGGTCCCGTCCTTGCGGACATCGGCGAGCCTCTTGATGAGCTTGTGGGCATACATGATGGACATGGGCATAAATTCCGCCGTCTCGTTGCAGGCATACCCGAACATAAGACCCTGGTCGCCGGCGCCCTGTTCGTGGTCGCTCGTCTCGTTGACACCCATGGCGATATCGGGCGACTGTTCGTCGATAGCCGTGAGGACCGCGCAGGTCTCCCAGTCGAAGCCCATCGAGGAGTCGTTGTACCCGATTTCCTTCACTGTTTCGCGGACGATCTCGGGGACGTTGACGTAGCTCGATGTCGTTATCTCGCCGCCTACGAGGGCGAGGCCCGTCGTGACATAGGTCTCGCAGGCAACCCTGGCTTTCGGGTCGTCCTTGATGATAGCGTCGAGCACGGCGTCGGATATCTGGTCGGAGACCTTGTCCGGATGTCCTTCAGCAACCGATTCGGACGTGAATAAAAACCTGCTCATTCCCATTGTATAATCCTCCTTGATATTGGTCCTTGGTAAAGTCTATCCTGCTATCCCCGGACCTTCGGGAAATCCCCGGGGAACAATCGTGCCATTTCGTTCTTCAAGAGCAGCTCCGCCTCCGCCGGCGAGTCCTTCTTCATGATCTCCTCGAGGAGCTCCCGGCAGTACCCGTGGTCGAGTCCCCGAATGGCCTTTTTCGCCCGTGGTATGGAGTAGGGGTTCATGCTTATCTCGTCGAGACCGAGACCCAAAAGCACCGGGACGTAGCGCGGCTCCCCCGCCATCTCTCCGCACAGCGCGATGGTGATCTTGTGGGCGTGGGCGTCATCGACGGCCTTCTTGATCATCTTGAGGACTGCCGGGTGAAGGGGTTCGTACAGGTACGAGACGTACTCGTTGACCCTGTCGATGGCGAGGGCGTACTGTATGAGATCGTTCGTCCCGATGCTGAAGAAATCCACCTCCGCGGCGAGCATGTCACTTATCATGCATGCCGAGGGAACCTCTATCATGATCCCTGTCTTTATGTCCCTGTTGTAGGCGATCTTTTTGCGCGAGAGTTCTTCCATGCATTCGGCGATGATGGCCTTCGCCTTTCGCACCTCCTCGATGCCCGAGACCATGGGGATGAGGATGCGAAGGGGCCCGTACTCGCTGGCCCGCAGGATCCCTTTCAGCTGCGCCTTGAAAAGGGGGACCTCCTTGATGCACAGGCGTATGGCCCTCAAGCCCATGGCGGGATTTATCTCCTTGGGCATCTCGATCTCGGAGACGAACTTATCGCCGCCGATGTCAAGGGTCCGTATGGTAATATACTGGAGCGTCTTGCTCTGGGCCAGCTTGCGATAGATATGGTAATGGTCCATCTCCGTCGGAAGGTCGTGCTTTCGCGAAAGGTAGATGTACTCTGTCCTGTAGAGGCCTATGCCGACGGCCCCGTATTTCTCGACGATCTCCATCTCAGCGAGGAGCTCGATGTTGGCGCCCACCCTCAGGCGAAAACCGTCCTTCGTCTCGGCCTTGAGCCGCGCCACCCTGAGGTGCTCCTTCTTCTGGTTCCTCAGGTGGATCTGCTTCGCGATGTATTCCTTCTGGACATCCTTGACGGGGTTGATGATGACGACGCCTTCGTCGCCGTCTATGATAACGAGGTCGTTGTTCCTGACGAGGCTTGTCACGTTGCCCACGCCGACCACGGCGGGGATCTCGAGGGCCCGTGCCACGATCGACGTATGGGAGGTCCTGCCGCCCACATCGGTCGCGAACCCGGAGATGCGGTTGAGGTTGAGCTGGATCGTGTCGGCAGGTGACAGGTCACGGGCGATGATGATCGACTTGCCCTTCACCGTCGCGGCGCTTATGCGCGGTTTCTTTCCCACGACGAGGATCCTGGCGAGCCTCTCGTAGATGTACCTGATGTCCTGGCCCCTCTCCCTGAGGTAAGGGTCTTCCACCTTGTCGAAGCTGGCGAGGAAGCGGGAGACCACCACGTCGAGGGCCCATTCCGCGTTTATGAGCTCGCTGCGGATCACGTCGATGACGGAGTTGACGAAAAAGGGGTCCTGGAGGATGAGTATGTGGGCGTCAATGATGAAGGCGTGCTTCCTGACATCATCATCGGGGATGGAGTCCTTGATGTGGCTCAGCTCGTCGATGGCGCCCTGAACGGCGCTCTTGATGCGGCCCACCTCGCGGTCCATCTGGCCCGGGGATATGGAGCGCTTCGTTATCGCCACCTTGTCCCTGTCGATGAGGCGCACCCTCCCCATTGTTATTCCCGAGGAGACGCCGATCCCTTTCAGGGTCTGATTGACGAGTATCTCTTCCTTCATTCCTCGTTGAATCCGTCGTCGATGAGGCCCCCCAGTTCACGAAAGGCCTTTTCCTCGTCCTCCCCTTCCGCCTTGAGGACGATCTTGCTTCCCAGGGGACAGGCGAGCATCAGAAGACCCATGATACTCTTGCCGTTCACCTCCATTCCGTCCTTCTCGACCATGACGATCGAATTGAACTTCGCCGCCGCTTTGACGAACATCGCCGCAGCCCGGGCATGGAGGCCGAGCCTGTTCCTGATCGTAAATATCCCTTCCCGCATCGCTCCTTAATCCTTTTTCCTGGCCTTCAGCACATCCGTGGCGAGATATATGTTCTTCTGCCCGTACTGCGTGATGAAGGCGGCCAGCTCGTCGAGTGTCCTCCCCTCCCGGTACGTCACGAGCTTGATGAGCATGGGAAGGTTGACGCCGGCGACCACCTCGACCCGGCCCTCCTCAAGGAAGGAAAGGCTGATGTTCGAAGGGGTGCCGCCGAACATGTCCGTCAGGATGATGGCCCCGTCGCCCGTGTCCGAGCTCTTCAGGGCCGAAACGATCTTCTCCTTGGTTTTTTCCACCGGATCGCTGGGGTATATATCGACGGCGATGAACTGCTCCTGCTCACCGACGATCAGTTCAGTGGCGGCCACCATCTCCCGCGCGAGATTAAAGTGTGCCACCACCACGAGACCAATCATTTTGCCTCCTTATCTCTTCTCTATATCCCGGTGGACAGTGGTTACGCTGTAGCCCATGGCATTGAGCTGCTCCGCCAACTCTCCGGCGATGAAGACCGACCGGTGTTTTCCGCCGGTGCAGCCGAAGCAGACGGTGAGATAGCTTTTCCCTTCTTTCTCGAATAACGGTATAAGGTACACCAAAAACTCCGAAAGAAAAAGGAAATATTTCCTGAATACTTCCTGAGATTTGATGAAATCCCTGACCTCCTCATCGAGCCCCGTCCGGTCCCGGAGCTCCTCGACGAAGAAAGGGTTCGGCAGGAACCTGACGTCGAGGACGATGTCGGCCTCGAGGGGAAGGCCGAAGGCGTACCCGAAGGACATGATGTTGATCTTCATCCGCTGCTCGTGGGCGCCATATCTCTCGAGCGCAAGGCGCCGCAGTTCGTGGGGGGTCAGATGGGTCGTGTCTATGACCTGGTCGGCCATGTTCCTGAGCCAGGCCATCAGCTTGCGCTCCTCCGTCAGCGCATCCTTCACGTTTGACGAATCGAAGAGGGGATGGGATCGCCTTGTTTCGCGGTACCTCCGTATGAGGCTCTCCTCGGAGCTTTCCAGGAAGAGGACCTTCGCGCCGAAACCCTTCTTGGCCTTTTCTATAATGTCCCGGCCGTTCTCGAAGAAGTCCCTCAGGCGCACGTCGATGACGAAGGCGCACCGCGTGATCTTCTCCCCCTCGTCGCGGTTGAGTTCCAGGAACTTGAGGAGCAGCAGGATGGGAAAGTTGTCGACACAGAAGAACCCTGCGTCCTCGAGGGCCCTGAGGAACGTCGTCTTCCCCGAGCCGGATATGCCGCTGACGATGAGGATGTCCTTCATTCCGTCCCGCCCTCCATCGATCTCTGCATTCTCTTCTCCAGCTCCACGGCGGTGTTGATGCCCTGCCTGCGGAGGATGAAATTGCGGCATGCCAGCTCGACGATCGCCGAGACGTTCTTGCCCGAGCTGATCGGTATCCTGACGAAGGGCAGGTCGACGCTGAGCACCTTGAACTTCTCTTCCCTCAGCCCCACGCGCTCGCACTCGAGGGATGTGTCCCAGTCGAAGAGCTCGATGACGAGGTCTATCTTCTTCTTGTCGAGGACGGCGGACACGCCGAAAAGGTGCCGGATATCGACGATGCCCACGCCCCGTATCTCCAGCAGGCTCTTTATCATCTCCGGTGCTTCGCCGTAAAGGTCGATGGCACCGATCTTCTTGACATGCACGGCATCATCGACGACAAGGCGGTGGCCCCGCATGATGAGCTCGAGGGCGTTCTCGCTCTTGCCGATGCCGGGCCTTCCCATGATGAGGGCGCCAACGCCCAGGATGTCCATGAGTACGCCGTGGACGGTGGTCGACGGGGCAAGCTTCTCCTCGAGGAGCTTCGTTATCCTCTCGATGAATATGGAGGTGACGAGCTTTGTCCGCAGAAGGGGGATGCCCTTCTCCTCCGCGGAGATGATGAAGAACTCGGGGACCTTCAGATTCCGGGAGATGATGAAGCACACCACGTTGTTCTTGCAGAGCTCCCTGATGATGCGCCTGCTCTCCGCCTCCGTGAGCGACCTCAGGTAGGAGATCTCGATGTTGCCCAGTATCTGGACCCTGTGGGGATGGAGATAGACCATGTGGCCCGTTATGACGAGGCCGAGCTTCTGGATCCTCGGGTTGTAGATCTTCCTGGCAAGCCCCTTCTTCCCGGCAAGGACCTCGAGTTCCAATCCGTATAACTCGTCATCTACAAGCTGCTGAACCTCTATTCCCTTCATGTGCCTTTCCGCAGGGTTCTCCCTTCAAAGGGAGACGTACTTCCGGCCCTTCCCGCATGGAGAGGGTCCTTACAGCTTTCCGTCCTCTTCCACGATGCTCTCGTACAGGGAATGGGCATCGGGAAGCTTCAGCAGTTTCTTTCTGAACGAAGGGTCGCGGAGGATCTTTGATATCCGCGACAGCACCTTCAGGTGAAGGCTTGCCGAGTCCTCGGGGGCGAGTACGAGAAAGAACATGTGCACCGGCTGCCCGTCGACGGCATCGAAATCGACGCCCTGACGCGACCGCCCGAACACGACGAGGACCCCGCCGGCACCCTTCATCTTGCCGTGGGGGATGGCGACACCGTCGCCTATGCCCGTGCTCCCCAGGGCCTCCCGCTCCATGATGACCTTCACGATGGAGTCGACGTCCTTCACGAGACCCGTGACCTTCAGTTGCCCCGCAAGCTCGGCGAGTATCTCCTCCTTTGTGGTGCCTTTGATCTCGGAGATGACCGAGGTTTCCTTCAGTATGTCGGTAAGCCTCACGGTCCCTTCCCTGCCGTTTCTATGAGGCTGAACTTTCCGTCCTTCCGTTTGTAAACGATACAGACGTTGTCGCGTTCCCTTTCGCGGAAGACCATGAACATGTCCCCCGAGGCTGTAAGCTGCATCACGGCCTCCTCGGGGTCCATTGGTTTGGCGTCCACGGTCCTCGATACTATGATGCCCGACTCCTCGCTCGTAGGCGGCGGTGCGGTGCGTTTCAACTTGCTCTCGCGGTACTCTTTCATCTTGTCGCGGTACTTTGTGAGCCTCCGCTCCAGCTTGTCCAGTATCCTGTCGATCGCTGCATAGATATCATCCATAACCTCATGGGCATTAATGACGACCCCATTGATGGTGAACATGACATCGATACGCTGGCGGTATTTCCGCTCGAGGGAGATGACCACGTGGATGTCAAGGGGCGTCTCCACGTACTTCTGCAGACGGGAGAGCTTCTCTTCGACATAGCGTCTTACATCTTCGCTGGTATCAATGTGCCTGAAGCTGGTTGTGATATCCATAGTGCCTCCGCTTATAAAAATAAGGTTGGCGCGCACCAACCTTGGAGCTTATTAATAACAGATATGCCGGATCGTGTCAATCCAATTCCCCGAAAGTATTACGTTAATCGCTGAGGAGCGTAAACGCTCCGCCAAAGTCTCCCCGTATCCGGAATCTGTTCCTTTAGTCTATCACCGTCCTTTCCCGTGAAGACCGTATATTCAGGATCTCCCTGTATTTCGCCACCGTACGGCGCGCTATGTTGATGTCGTGGCGCGATTTCAGGATGTGGGCTATCTCGTCGTCGGTCAGCGGCTTCCTCTTGTCTTCCTTCTTGACGAGTTCCGCTATGAGGTCCATGACGACATTCGTCGAAAGGGGGTCCCCCTCTCCCTTGTTGATGCTTGTCGGGAAGAAGAACTTCATCTCGTACACGCCATGGGGGGTGCTCATGTACTTGCTCGTCGTTATGCGGCTCACCGTCGATTCGTGGACCCCCACATCCTGGGCGACGTCCTTGAGTATGAGCGGCCTCAAGCTCCTCAGGCCGTTCTCGAAGAATTCGCGCTGGAAGTTCACGATACTCTGGGCGACGAGAAAGAGCGTCCTTTGCCTCTGCTGGATGCTCTTGATGAACCACTCTGCCTGCTTCATCTTGTTCTTTATGTATCTCTTCGTCTCGCCGCTCACCTTCCTGTCCGTCGCGAGCTCCAGGTAGTACCGGCTCATCCTGAGTTCCGGGATGTCGTCGTTATTGAGGGCGATGTCGAACCCCTCCTCGCCCTTGACGACGTAGACGTCGGGGACGACATAGGATATGAACTCGTCGCTGAAATTCCTTCCCGGCTTGGGATCGAAGGACTTGATCTTCTCGAAGACCTCCTTGATCCTCTCCAGGGGGAAACCGGTCGCCTTCGCTATACCCCTGAGATTGTTGTGCTGAAAGAGGTCGAAATGGTTGGCGACGACGTTCTCGAAGACGGGGTCCTTCTCTCCCGATGCCTCGTACTGGATGAGGACGCATTCCTTCAGGTCCCGGGCGCCCACCCCGGCGGGCTCGAGCCTCTGCACCTTTCGGAGGACCGGCTCGAGGACCTCGACGGGAAGGCCGGAATCCCGGGATATCTCCTCGAGGCTGCAGATGAGGTACCCGTTGTCGTCGATGTTCTCGATGATCCATTCCGCCACCACCCGTTCCCGGGGGCTGAAGTCCGAAAGGCCGATCTGCCACCGCAGGTGGTCCCTGAGGTTGTACGTCTTCCTGACCATGTTCTCGTAGTCGGGGGCCTCCCTGTCCTCGGCGGGAAAGAACTCCTCCGAGGGCGAGTATCGTTCCAGGAGTTCCTCCATCTCTCTCTTCTCGTCCTGGCTCTCCTTTTCCTCGGCCTCCTCCCGCGGCTCTTCCTCGGTGATCTCGAGGATGGGGTTCTCCTTCATCTCCAGTTCGATGGCCTCGACAAGCTCCAGCTTCGAGAGCTGGAGGAGGCGGATGGCCTGCTGAAGCTGCTGGGTCAGGACAGGCGAGAGCTTCTGTGTCTGTTTAAGCTCCAACATCGATGTTGAATTCCTCACCAAGGTATACTTCGCGGACGATCCGGTCCTGGGCCACGCTCTCCGGCGTGCCTTCCAGGAGGACCTTGCCCGCGTTGACCACGTATGCCCTGTCGCATATGGGGAGCGACTCCCGGACGTTGTGGTCGGACAGCAGTATGCCGATACCCCTTTGCTTGAGGCTGAAGATTATCTTTTTCAGGTCTGAGACGGATATGGGGTCGATGCCTGAGAAGGGCTCATCGAGGAGCATGAAGTGCGGCGACGTCATGAGCGCCCGCGCTATCTCGAGGCGTCTTCTCTCTCCACCCGAGAGGGAATCGGCACTGTTGTTTGCCAGGTGTTCCAGCTTGAAGGACTCAAGGATCTCCATGACGCGATGGTTTATGAGGTCGCCCTCCACACCGAGGAACTCGAGGATCGCCTTGAGGTTGTCCCTGACGGACATCTTCTTGAAGACCGAGGGCTCCTGGGGAAGGTAGGTTATGCCCTTGCGTGCCCTCATGAACATGGGAAGGTCGGTGATGTCCTCACCGTCGAGGAGGATCTTGCCGCCGTTCGGTTTTATGAAACCGATGATCATGTAGAAGGATGTCGTCTTCCCGGCCCCGTTGGGGCCGAAGAGCCCCACGATCTCGCCCGTCTCCATGTACATGCTGATCCCGTCGACGACCCTTCGCGCGTTGTACGTCTTCAGGAGGCCCTGCGCGGACAGAGTTGCTTTCATTCCCGCTATTTTCCCCTCTCCATTCTTATCTTCGGCCTCTCGACGGACAGCTTGCCGTCATTCGTCGTGTAGATCACACGTTCCCCTTTCATTTCCACATTGTCCTTGAATACCCTCGGAGATTGGGTGAACACTATCCTGCCTTCCTTAAAATGATATACTGCCTTCTCGCTTTTCGCAACAGTGCCCTTCGATATGACGCGGACGTTGCCGTCGGCCTCGATGAGGTCCACCTCGTTGTCCGTGCTGTATATGTGGACGATATCGCAGACCATGTTGAGGTCCTCTCCCTTGAGGATGACCTTTCCTTCCAGAACGTAAGTGGCCTTCTGAAAGTGGTACAGGAGCGTGTCCGACTGAAAGTGGTATTTCGCCTTTTCCGTCGTTATGATACCGCCGACATCGGACAGGAGCCGCAGGGTCTCCTCGTTGGTATTGGCCAGAAGCCCGATGCCGCGCATGTCGACCTTCTCTCCCTTGATGTCCACCACATCCTTTGTCGCCGTGATGCCGTTCTTGAAATCGAAATCCATGTAGGGGCTCTTCAGGGTGTACTCGCCCTTGTAGAAGACCTCCACGCTGTCGACCCTGCCCGACTCTTTCTCGGTGTCCATGGAGCCCTTCGTGCCGGTGAACTCTATGGAGACGTCCGGTTTCGGTTTGTACAGCCCCTTCAGGTCCTCGAGCTCGATAAGCGGCTTGTCTATGTACTTGCGGGCGACCTTCGCCGTGAGCTCCCAGTCCACCACCCCGCGGCGCTCCCCCGTGTACTTCACGTTCTTGAAGACGATCGCCTTGTTGCTGTCCTCCGCAACGGGGACAGGTTGCCTTTCAGGCTTGCTTATGAAGTAGTATAGGGCAAGCAGGAGGCTTGCCGCTATGCACCCGAGAGAGACGAAGATGATGATCTTCCTGTTGCTCATGTGTCCTCATGCGCCATTCACACCACCTTGGCCCTTAAGAGGTCGTGGATGTGTATGATGCCCACGGGCCGCGCGCTGTCCTTCTCGTCCACGACGAACAGGGATGTGATCGAGAATTCCTCCATTTTCTTAAGCGCGTAGGCGGCCAGGGCATCCCTGTGGATGACCTTTGGTCTTGCGGTCATCACCTCGCCCGCCGTCTTCGCCAGGAGGGAATCGTCGTACCGTTCGATCGCGCGCCTCAAGTCCCCGTCCGTTATGATACCCGCGAGGCATCCCTCTCCGTCATAGACCCCGGTGACACCAAGCCTCTTCGACGTTATCTCGAGGATGGCGTCCTTCATGGACGTCTCCACGGACACGCGGGGGACGGCCCCGCCGGTGTGCATGAGGTCCTCCACCCTGAGGAAGAGCTTCCTGCCCAGAGAGCCCCCGGGGTGGAGAGAGGCGAAATCCTCCACCTTGAAGGCGCGCCTTTCCATGACGGCGATGGCGAGGGCGTCGCCGAGTGCCAGCGTCGCCGTGGTGCTCGACGTGGGCACCACGTTGTAGGGACAGGCCTCCTCCACGCTCACGACGAGGGCCACGTCGCTGAGCCGGGCGGTCGTGGACGCGGCATCCCCGGTTATGGCGACGAGCGGGATGTCGAGGCGCTTCACCCAAGGTATGATCTTGAGCACCTCCTCCGTCTCTCCGCTGTTGCTGACGACGACGAGCACATCGCCGCGCTGGAGCATTCCCAGGTCGCCGTGGAGGGAATCGGCGGGATGGACGAAAAGCGCCGGCGTACCCGTGCTCGACAACGTGGCGGCGATCTTCTTGCAGACGAGCCCCGATTTGCCCATCCCCGTCAGGACGACCCTGCCCGTGCAGGCAAATATGATCTCCGCCGCCCTGGTGAAGGAGTCGTCGAGGGCTTCCATCACCTTCAGGATGGCCTCCGCCTCCTTCCTCAGGATGTCTCTGCCCGTCCTCACGTCGTCCACAGGGCCTCCTCTATCCTTTTGAGGGTCCGAAGGACGCCTTCGAGCTCGTCGAGGGGAAGGGAATTGTCCCCGTCGCAGAGGGCCTGCGCCGGATCGGGATGGACCTCCATGAATATCCCTTCCACGCCGACGGCCACCGCGGCCCGCGCCAGCGGGACGATGAAACGGGCCTCCCCGCCGGAGCGGTCCGTCATCGCCGAGGGCTGCTGCACGCTGTGCGTGGCATCGAAGACCACGGGGTACCCGAAGTCACGCATGATGGGTATGGCACGGAAATCATTGACAAGGGTGTGGTACCCGAAGGACGTGCCCCGTTCGGTGACCAGTATGTTCCTGTTCCCCGTGGATTCCACCTTCCTGATGGCATGGGCCATGTCGCCCGGGGAGAGGAACTGACCTTTCTTGATATTGACGGCCTTGCCCGTCCTGCCGCAGGCGGTGAGTATGTCCGTCTGCCGGGACAGGAGCGCCGGCACCTGGAGAATGTCGGCGACCTCGGCCGCCACCGCCGCCTCACCCGCGGAGTGGACGTCGGTGAGGACGGGAACGCCTACCGCAGCCTTCACGTCCCGGAGAATGGCAAGCCCCTCATCAAGCCCCGGCCCCCTGAAGCCCGATATGGACGTCCTGTTCGCCTTGTCGTAGGAGGACTTGAAGATGAAAGGCACGCCGAGCCGGGCCGTTATGCGCGCGACGCTCTCGGCCGTCCTCAGGGATATGTCCCTGCCCTCGATGACGCAGGGGCCGCCTATGAAGACGAAAGGCCTTCGGCCGATGGTGACGCCGCCTATGATTATCTCTTTTTGCACTTCAACCTTTCCTGCCTTCGTTTCAGCGAGGCCTTGATGAAATCCCGGAACAGCGGATGGGGGTCAAAGGGCTTCGATTTGAACTCGGGATGGAACTGGCATCCCAGGAACCAGGGATGGCCCTTCATCTCCACGATCTCGACAAGCGTGCCGTCAGGGGAGATGCCGGACACGATCATGCCGCTCTTCTCGAGGCGCTCGCGGTACTTCATGTTGAACTCGTAGCGGTGCCGGTGTCGCTCGTGAATGATGTCCTGCCCGTAGGCCTTGTGGGCGAGGGTGCCGGGCTTGAGGACACAGGGGTAGGCGCCGAGGCGCATGGTGCCGCCCTTGTCGGAGTACTGGTCGCGCTTTTGCACCTTGTTCTCCCTGTCCGTGAACTCCTCGATGAGATAGATAAGGGGGTAGGGCGTCTTTTCGTTGAACTCGCAGCTGTTGGCACCCTTGCAGTCGGCAAGGTTGCGGCCTATCTCCACGACGGCAAGCTGCATGCCGAGGCACAGGCCGAGAAAGGGTATCTTCTTCTCCCGCGCATGCTCGATGGCGTTGATCTTTCCCTCGATGCCGCGGTCCCCGAAGCCGCCGGGGACGAGGATGCCATCGATGTTGAAGAGGTCGGCCGTTATGCCCTTTTCGATGTCTTCGGAGTCGACGTAGCGGATGTTCACCCTGCAGTCGTTCGCAATGCCGCCGTGGACGAGGGCCTCATTGAGGCTCTTGTAGGAGTCCTTGAGCTTGACGTATTTCCCGACAAGGGCGATGTCCACCTCTTTCTTCGGGTGTTTAATGGTGTCGCCGATGGCCTCCCACTTGGAAAGGTCCGGTTTCTTCGCCCAGATGTTGAGGAGCTTCGTTATCTTCTCGTCGAGCCCCTCGTTGTGGAAGGCGATGAGGACCTCGTAGATGACCTCGGCGTCCTTGGCGGCGATGACAGCGTCCTTTTCGACGTTGCAGAAAAGGGAGATCTTGTCCTTGAGGCCCTGCGAGAGGGCCCGCTCCGTCCTGCACAGGAGGATGTCGGGCTGGATACCGATCCTTCTGAGCTCGTTCACGCTGTGCTGGGTCGGTTTCGTCTTCATCTCGTCGGCGGTCTTGATGAAGGGGACGAGCGTCAGGTGCACAAAGAGGGAGTTCTCCTTCCCCAGGTCGTTGCGGAGCTGGCGTATCGCCTCGAGGAAGGGCAGCCCCTCGATGTCGCCGACGGTGCCGCCGATCTCGACGATGACGACGTCAATGCCTTCGTCCACATCGAGGATCCTGCGCTTGATCTCGTCCGTGATGTGGGGGATGACCTGGACGGTCCCGCCGAGGTACTCCCCTTTTCGTTCCCGGGAGATGACCGTGTCGTAGACCTGGCCCGTGGTGAAATTGCATTTCTTCGAGAAGGCCGCAGTGGTGAAGCGCTCGTAATGCCCGAGGTCGAGATCCGTTTCGGCCCCGTCCTCGGTCACGAAGACCTCGCCGTGCTGGAAAGGGTTCATCGTGCCCGGGTCGACATTGATGTAAGGATCGAGCTTCTTTATGGTGATATTGAGCCCCCGGGACTCGAGGAGCGCGCCGATGGACGCGGCCGCTATGCCCTTCCCCAGCGACGACACGACGCCGCCCGTGACAAAGATGAATTTTTGTCTCACTATCTTCCCCCGATCAGTATGCGTATCATCTCTTCACCGCTTATCACCGCCCCGCCCGCGTTCTCGTCGTAATCACCGCCCTCTTCGGAGGGGGGATCGTTCCTGTCGTAAACGGCGAAGGGCACCGGGGTGGCGTAGTGGGTTCTCATCGCGATCGGCGTGGCATGGTCGGTGACGATGAGGAACCGCGTGTCCCTGTCCGTTTCCTTGAGAAGGACGCCGAGCACGTCCCTGTCGATGCGCTCGATGGCCTTTATCTTCTCCGGGATGCTGCCGTTGTGGGACGCCTCGTCGGGCGCCTCCACGTGGATGTAAACGATATCGTGGTCTTCGAGGAGCTTTAGCGCCGCCCGGGCCTTCGCCCCGTAATCGGTGTCGAGGTATCCCGTGGCCCCTTCGATGACGGGGGTGGTGAACCCGACAAGGCTCGAGATCCCCCGCACGAGGTCTACAGCGCAGACCGTCGCCCCCGCAAGCCCGAACTTCTCCCGGAACGACGGCAGGCCGGCCCTTTTGCCCTGGCCCCAGAGCCATATGCTGTTCGCCGGGAGCTTGCCGGCGTCGATGCGCTTCCTGTTGACGTCGTGGGACCCGAGCACCTCGCGGGAGCGGTCCATGAGGGAACGGACCGTCGCGGCTCCGTCGCCGTCGGGGAGGTACCCGGCGGTCTGTTTCCCCGTGATGTCATGGGGAGGGGTCGTTGACAGCTCTGAGGCGCCGCCCTTCCATATCATGATGTGGCGGTACCCGACCCCGGGGAAGAAGGTTATCTCTTTGGAGCCGAGCTTCTCGTTGAGGGAGGCGACAAGAAGCCGCGCTTCCTCGGTGGAGATGTGCCCGCCGGAGTAGTCGCCCATGGTATCGCCGCCGCCCCCCGTGCCGATATGGACCAGGTTGCACCGGTAGGCGACATCGTTGGGCCCCATGGGGATGCCCATGCCGAAGGCCTCTATGGGTGCACGTCCTGTGTAATACAGCGCCGGGTCATAGCCGAAGATGGACATGCCCGCCACATCGCTGCCGGGAGGAAAGCCGTCGGGCACCGTTTTTACCTTTCCCGTCAGACCCCTTCGAGCCGCCATGTTCATGTTCGGCTTGTCTGCGGCCATGAGCGGCGTCTTCCCCCTGAGCTCCCCGATGGGAAAATCCGCCATGCCGTCGCCGATGAGAACGATGTATTTCATGCGCTGCCGCACCTCACGCGGCCGGAAGGCCCCCGCCCTTTCACAGGTTGCCTTCCTCGATCCTTATGTGAACACTCTCTCCTTTCGTCAGGGAAAGGGCGTCTATCTCCTTCTTCGCCTTCATGAGGCCTTCCTCGGGGGCATCGTGGGTCACCATCACCACGGGGACGTAGCCGCTCAGCTTCCGGCCCTGTTGCGTCACCGCCGATATGCTTATCCGGTATTTCGAGAGGATGCCCGATATCTTCGAGAGTACGCCGGGCGTGTCCTTTGCCATCACCCTCAGGTAATAGGGGACCGAAGAGGCCCTGCCTTCCTTGAACTTCCCCGCCAGGGCGAAGCGCCCCGCGCCGGTGCCGCCCGCCCCGGAGATCCTCTTCGCGATATCGACGATGTCGCTTACGACGGCACTTCCCGTCGGATCACTCCCCGCTCCCTTCCCGTAGAAGAGGTTGGGGCCCGTCATGTCCCCGACTATGTAGACGGCGTTATAGACCCCGTTTACGCTGCTCATGGGGTGGTTGACGGGCAGCATCGCCGGCTCGACGCGGGCCTCGATGCCTGCCCCCCGCCTCTTGGCTATGGCGAGAAGCTTTATCTTGTACCCGAAGTCCCGGGCGAAACCGATATCGACGGGGTCTATCTTCGCGATACCCCGCGTCGTTATCCTTTTCATGGTCACGGGCGAGGCGAAGGCGAGTCTCACCAAGAGGGACAGCTTGTGTGCCGCGTCTATCCCCTCGACGTCGAAGGTCGGGTCCTTCTCGGCATAACCCTTCCGTTGGGCGTCCTTGAGGGCCTCGGCGAAGGATATACCTTCGTCGGTCATCCGCGAGAGGATGTAGTTGCTTGTCCCGTTGAGGATCCCCAGGATGTAGCTGAACTCATTGCCGACCAGCCCGTCGCGGATCGCCCGGATAACGGGAATGCCTCCACACACGGAGGCCTCGAACCCGATCTCGGACCCTTTCTTTGCCGCGAGTCTGAAAAGCTCGTCGCCCTTCTCCGCGAGGAGGGCTTTGTTCGCCGTCACGACCTGTTTGCCGAGCCCGAGGGCCGCGCCGATGAAGTCGCTGGCAGGACGCATGCCGCCAATCAGCTCAACGACGATGTCGACCCTCTCATCCCTGATGAGCTCCAGGGCATCGGGGGTCACGATGTTCCGCGGCAGACCCTTCCCCTTGATCTTGCGGGCGTCCACCTCGGCCACCCTGACGACGCGAAGGTCGAGACCTGTCCTCCTGCGAATGAGCGAGGCGTGTTCCGTGAGTATCCGGTATGTGCCGGTTCCCACTGTTCCCAGTCCTATTATTCCTATTCCGATCATGATCTTCCCGTGGGGTGAAGGAAACCCCTGATCCCCTTCACCGCTTGTTTTATTCTGTGCTCGTTCTCCACGAGGGCGAACCGCACGTATCCCTCACCGAACTCGCCGAAGCCGACCCCCGGCGAGGTGGCCACCTTTGCCTCCGTCAGGAGGAGCTTCGAGAACTCGACGGACCCCATCGCCGCGTACTTCTCGGGTATCTTCGCCCAGACGAACATGGTGGCCTTCGGCTTCTCCACTTCCCACCCGAGGCGGTAGAGCCCCTCGCAGAGCACGTCCCGGCGCACCCTCTACCTTTCCACGATATCGGGCACATCCGCGTCGCCCTCATTGAGGGCGATGATGGACGCGATCTGGATCGGCTGAAAGACGCCGTAGTCGAAGTAGCTCTTTATTCTGCCGAGGGCGTTTATCATCCTTTTGTTGCCTGCCGCGAAGCCGACCCGCCAGCCCGGCATGCTGTAGCTCTTGGACATGGAAAAGAACTCCACGCCGACATCCTTCGCACCCGGGACCTCGAGGAAACTCGGGGCCCTGTAGCCGTCGAAGGCGAGGTCCGCATACGCGAGGTCATGGACCACCATCATGTCATGCTCCTTCGCGAAGGCGACTACCTTTTCGAAGAAATCCTTTTCCACAACCTCCGTGGTGGGGTTGTTGGGAAAACTGATGATGAGCATCCTCGGCAGCGGCCAGGTGGTCTTCACCGCAATGTTCAGCCTCTCGAAGAACTCCTCCTTCGGCAGAAGCGGAATGGTCCTCAAATCCCCGCCGGCGATGACCACAGAATAGGAGTGGATGGGGTACGCCGGGTTGGGGACGAAGACGACCTCGCCCTGGCTGATCGTGGCAAGGACGAGATGGCCGATGCCCTCCTTGGCGCCCATGGTGACGACCACCTCGTCCTCGGGGTCGATGTCCACGTTATAGCGACTCTTGTACCAGTTGGCGATGGCAAGGCGAAGGTTCGTTATGCCCCGTGTCGCGCTGTAGCGGTGGTTCCTGGGGTTCCGCGCCGCCTCGACGAGCTTCGAAACGACATGCTTTGGGGTCGGCAGGTCAGGATTCCCCATGCCAAGATCGATGATGTCTTCGCCTTTTCTCCGCGCCTCTATCAAAAGGTCCCGTACGATGCCGAACACGTAGGGCGGCAACCGGGATATCCTGTAAAATTCTTCCATTTACGTTGAAAATTACCACATTCAAGCGAATACAATCAATATAAAAGCCAAGCAAGAATTGTTCCAAAACCCCGGGGCGGGGTTTTGGAACGTGAACGGGCACACGGGTCGGCGTTCAAGCGCCTACGGGCACACGCGAAAAAGATAAAGACCTTGCCCCCGAGAACCCTCTGAAGCCTTCAACAGGTCCTATATGTCCTATTGGTCCTATTACAAAAACATCCTCGGTTCTTTTCATCTTCTCCCCGTATGCCCGTTTGCGTGCGAAGCACGCAGACCCGTATGCCCGTCTACGGTTACAAACTGTAACTCGTTACAGTTTGTAACCAAACCTCCTCAGCATCTCCTTCCGGGCCTTCTTGTCCTCGTCCTTCTCCACGCCTGCCGGTCTCGCGCCGTCGATGACGCCCATGATGCCGCGGCCGCCCTCGGTCTCTGCCACCACCACCTCGAGGGGGTTCGCGGTGGCGCAGAAGATCCGGCAGACCTCCTGACATCCCTTCACGGCGTTGAGGACGTTGATGGGAAAGCCGTCCTTCATGAAGATGACGAAGGTGTGCCCGCAGGCAAGAGTGAAGGATGTCTCGGCGGCAAGCTTCGCCAGGGCCTCGTCATTGCCCTCGTACCGCACGAGGCAGGGCCCGCTCGCTTCGGAGAAGGCGACGCCGAACGTGAGCGACGGCGCGGACCCGACGAGTATCTCGTAGAGGTCCTCGACGGTCTTGATAAAGTGTGACTGGCCGATGATGATGTTCAGTCCTTCAGGTATGTCGATCTTTACGGTCTTGAGTTCCATTGTACCTCCTTTGTTCTTAATACCGGTCATGGGTCATAGGTGATAGGTGATGGGAAAGAGAACAGATTTCCCCCCATAACCCATAACCTATCACCCCTAAACTGCTTTATCCATCAACGCGCCTTTTCTCCCCCTTCGCCGAAAGGCTGCTCCTTGCCGAAGTCGGGGACGTACAGGGGGGCGCTTTCGAGGTCCTGGGTGAAGACGTTGTCCATACCATTATTTATAAGGAAGGAAACGAGGTCGTCGTATTCCTCCTGGCGTATCCGTCGGGAGAGGATCGGGTGCTCGCCGGAGCGGTGGAGGGGGAGGTACTGGGACATGAGACCGATAGAGGTCTGTCTGCCGAGTTTTTCGGCGATCCAGGCGAGTGCCGCACGGGATCCGGCAAGGCCGCCGGGGAGGACGAGATGGCGGACGATCAGGCCCCTTTTCGCGATGCCGTCCTCCACGACGAGGTCCCCCACCTGGCGTTTCATCTCGACGAGAGCCGCGCGGGCGCATTCGGGGTAGGGGGCGTGAGTTGCCGCGCCGGAGAGCTTTCGCGCGATGGCGGGGTTTGAGTACTTGAGGTCGGGCAGGTAGATGTCGACAAGGCCTTCGAGGGAACGAAGGGCCTCAACACTGTCGTAGCCGTTCGTGTTGTACACGAAGGGTATCCCGACCCCTCTTCTCTTTGCTTCTCCGATGGCCGCGGCCACGAAGGGGACATATGGCGTCGGGCTCACGAGATTGACGTTGTGGCACCCCATCGCCTCGAGGGAGAAGAACATCTCCACAAGTTCGTCAAGGGTCACCGGGTTTCCCTGACCCTCGTGGCTTATCTGGTAGTTCTGGCAGAAGACACAGCGCAGGTTGCAGAAAGAGAAGAAGACGTTCCCCGACCCCCGTGTCCCCGAGATGGGCGGCTCCTCTCCGAAATGGGGCCCGAAATGGGCCACAAGGATATCCTTCCCCGCCCCGCAGAACCCCGTCTCCCCGGCAAGGCGGTCAGCGCCGCACCGACGGGGGCAGACAGTGCAGGGCGCAAGCATGGAAAGGTCGGGTTTCATCGGCAATAGTATAGCAGAAACGGAAGACCAGGTAATGGGTTATAGGTTATGGGCACTGCTGTCCAAAACAATTCATCTCCCGGAATGCCCTCCTTATAAAGCAATGGTTCGGCACAGGTACATCGTCCATTCCGGACGAGGTTCATCTCTTCTCAAGAGAATAATGACCAATGACCAAATTCCAATGACCAGAAAAACAGACAATAACCAATAACCAAAGGAAAACGGTACAGGCAGTCCGCCCTTCGCTTTGTTCAATTGGTTATTGGTAAATTGGTCATTATCATTATCATTGGTCATTGGAATTTGATTATTGGTTATTTTTGTTACCCTGGATCGCTCCTGAGAGTCAGCATGTTCGTTGCCGTAGATCTGTCTTGGACAGATGTGGGTTATGGGTGATGGGAAAACCGGGGAAGCCCTGATTCCACTGTTCTTTGCTTTTTTCCCCATGACCCATGACCCGGAACCCATTACCTGTCTTCAGGAGACCGTATACGATCCCGTCCCCACCGCGATGAGCTCTCCCGTTTCGTTGGTCAGTTCCGTTCTCGTCACGGCGACCTTGTTGCCCGTTCTCAGGGTTCGTGCGGTGGCGGTGAAGGTCATGCCCGTGCCGGGGCGGAGGAAGTCGACGCGCAGGTCGATGGTGCTCACCCGCCCGAATCTCTCAAGCTTGGCCTCCAGCGTTTCGTCCATTCTTTCCTGCGCGCCCATGAAGGCGACGAGCCCTCCCGTGACGTCGATGACGGAGGATATCACGCCGCCGTGGACCATGCGGCGCTTCCGGTGTCCCATGAGTTCGTTGCGCATCCGAAAGGACACCGTCACGCCTTCGGGGCCCATCGATTCTATGCTGAGCCCGAGGAACCTGTTGAAAGGGATCTGCTCGCTGAACATTTCGTTGATCACACGAAGGAATTCATCGTTGCCGCCGGGTTCTTTCATCGTTCCCTCAGAGCCCGAGGAACTGGATCATGAGGCCGCAGGTGAGGATCGTCAGTCCCGCGATGGCATGGGTGTAGCGCTCGGCCCTGCTCAGGACCTTGAAGTTAAGGCCCGCCCTCATGAGCAGCACCGCCGCCATCATCGTCGCGATCGTCACGGCACCGAAAGTGAGGCTCACCATGGCGACCCCCAGAGAGCTTTTCCGCGCCGCGGGATAGATGAGAAGGGGTATCAGGGGCTCGCAGGGGCCGAAGACGAATATTATGAAAAGGACCCAGGGTGTGACGGCCTTTCCTTCGTCCTCATGGAGATGGGCATGGCTGCCGTGATGGGTGTGCTCGTGCTCGTGGACGTCTGCGGTGCCGTGGACATGGATGTGCCTGTGGGGTTTGTTGAGGAACGCCCTGCGTATGCCCCACACGGTGTAGGCAAGCCCGAAGGCGATAAGGAGCCACGCCGCGATCGTCCCCCGCGTTGATTCTATGAGCTCGAGCCTCTCGAGCGCGACGCCGAGCGCGACGCCGACAAGACCCAGCACGATGGAGCTGAGGACATGCCCGATGCCGCAGGCGAAGGTCACCAATACGGTTTTCAGCGTCGACCATTTCCTCGACCAGGACAGCATCACGAAGGGCACATAATGGTCAGGCCCGAAAAGGGTATGGAAAAACCCGATGGACACGGCGGCGACGAGAAGGGCGGACAGCTCAGGCGACATGGTGGTCCTTGAGTTTGGTCTTAAAGGGGGGGATAGGACCTATAGGAGGGATAGGACGTATGGGACATATGGGACATATAGGACACATAGGACGTATGGGACGCATGGCACCTGTTGTAGTTTCGTGTCATTATAATAGCTTTGCGGCCGATTGTCCAGATGCACCGGTCAGCAATTGTGTTGACAACCCATCCCCTTCCACCATCTCTCTTTGGAGACCTGCGACCTGCGACCTGCGACCTGCGACCTGCGACCTGAGACCTGAGACCTGAGACCGCCTCTATTCTATCCCCACCCGCACCAGCTTCGGCTGCAGCGTCTTCGCTATGTCGTGGGGGTCCATGGCTATGAGGTAGCCGCGCCTGCCGCCGTTGATGTAGATCTTCGGGAGGGCGAGGATGGTCTCTTCCATGTAGACGGGCATTGCCTTCCTGGTGCCGAAGGGCGATGTGCCGCCGACCATGTAGCCTGAATGCTTCTGCGCGGTCTCAGGTGTGCAGGGCCCGACCTTCTTCACGCCCATGACGCGGGCGAGCTCCTTCGTGGAGACCTGTCTGTCGCCGTGCATGAGGACGACGAGAGGCCGCCTGTCCTCGTCCTCCATGATGAGGGTCTTCACCACCATGTGCTCGTCGACATGGTACTGCTTCGCGAAGGTCTCCGTTCCCCCGTGCTCCACATACTGATAGGGGTGCTCCGAAAACTCCACCTTCCTCTCCCGAAGGAACCGGACGGCGGGGGTAACGTAGGTTTTGTCTTTGGACATAAAAATACCGTTCCAAGTTTCAGGTTCCAGCAACTGTGTTGAATGTCAATTGATTTCTTTTTCATGAACGGGCCTCCGCCCATGTTGCTTTGTTCTTCATCA
>MVQP01000046.1 GCA_002067235.1 Syntrophorhabdus sp. PtaB.Bin047 | reverse complement strand
GCCCATCAAGGATATAATGGCCATATCGGCCACGTTTAGAGTCGATGCCATCGGCGCCGTGTTCGCCGGTGTCGTACTGTGGGACTGACGGCGGCCCCCTGATCGGGGGCTTCACGCCGGCAGCGTTCGTGTAACCGGAGATTCCCGGAGGCTATTGTGATGGAAGGTGTTTTTCGCAACAGGTATATATCTTCGCGGCCCGACGAGGGGGGACCGGGTATCGTGGTCCTGGGCTGTCCTCTCGACGTCACGTCCTCTTTTCGGGGCGGGTCGAAATTCGGCCCCGAGAGCCTGAGAAAGGCGTCCTGGACCCTGGAGACCTACAGCCCATATCTCAACCTCGACCTCGACGAGATGGACCTCTTCGATGCGGGGGACCTCGAACTTCCCCAGGGTAATCTCGCAGGGTCCCTCGACCGCATCGAGAAGTCGGCTGCGAGGCTGGTGGCGCCCGGCCGCAAGCCCCTGTTCCTCGGCGGAGAACACCTCGTGACATATCCTCTTGTGAAGTCCATGATGAGATTCTTCCCTCTGCTTCAGCTCGTCCATTTTGACGCCCATTGCGACCTGAGAGACGAATATGAGGGCGAGAAACTCTCTCACGCCACGGTGATGAAGCGCGTCAGGGAACTCGGCGTGTCGCGGATGCACCAGATAGGCATACGGTCGGGCACAAGGCAGGAGTTCACGGAGTTGTCCCCCGTTCGCTCACCCGAAGCGCTGGCCGAAGGCCTCGACAGGGATGTCCCCATCTATATCAGCTTCGACATCGACGTTCTCGATCCATCTCTCATGCCCGGTGTCACGACCCCGGAGCCGGGAGGGCTGATGTTCAAGGAAGTTATGGATTACCTCAGCGTCCTCAAGGGGATGGATATCGTCGGCGCCGACCTCGTGGAACTGGCCCCGGACTACGATACCACCTTTGTTTCCTCCGTATGCGCCGCCAAGGTCGCGAGGGAGATCGTCATGCTCTTGCATTCCGGCATCAAATAGACCACGATCAATATCGTTTTTCAGGAGATAAGGACTATGAACAACAAGGACCATGGAAGGATCATGATAATCGGGGCGGGAGGGGTCGCCACGGTAGCCGCCCACAAATGCGCGCAGGTGCCCGAAGTTTTCGGGGAGATCCTCATCGCCAGCCGGACCCTGGGGAAGTGCGACGCCATAAGGGACGACATCAGGCGCAGATACGGCAGGGAGATCGGGACGGCTGAGGTGGACGCCGACAACGTCCCGGAACTTGTCTCTCTCATAAGATCCTTCAAACCCGACGTGGTCCTTAATCTTGCTCTGCCCTACCAGGACCTTCATATCATGGATGCCTGTCTCGAGACAGGTGTGCACTACATAGACACCGCCAACTATGAGCCCCTCGACGAGGCCCACTTTGAATACAGCTGGCAATGGGCGTACCAGGACCGGTTCCGCGAAAAGGGGATCATGGCCCTTCTCGGTTCCGGGTTCGACCCCGGGGTAACAAATGTCTTCGCAGCGTACGCCCAGAAGCACCTTTTCGACGAGATACACTACCTTGACATCCTCGACTGCAACGCGGGGACGCACGGCCACGTCTTCGCCACCAACTTCAACCCCGAGATCAATATCCGCGAGGTCACGCAGACGGTGCGCCACTGGCGACAGGGTGCGTGGATCGAGACGCCCGCGATCATCGAGGACGGCAGCGTTCATTTCACCTTCGACTACCCCGTGGCCGGGAACAAGGAGAGCTATCTCCTGTACCATGAGGAGCTGGAATCCCTCGCCAGGAACTTAAAGGGGCTGAAGAAGGCGAGGTTCTGGATGACTTTCTCCGAGAATTATCTGACCCACCTTAAGGTCCTTCGGAACGTGGGAATGACGAGGATCGACGAGGTCGATTATGAGGGGCACAGGGTGGTCCCGATAAAGTTCCTCAAGGCCTTGCTTCCCGAACCGGCCTCGCTGGGCACCAAATACACCGGGAAGACCGTCATCGGCAACATCATGACGGGCATGAAGGACGGTCGCACGATCACCCGCTACGTCTACAATGTCTGTGACCACGAAGAGGCGTTCAGGGAGACGGGCACGCAGGCGATCGCCTACACGACGGGCGTGCCCGCCATGATCGGGGCGATGATGGTGCTCACGGGTGTGTGGCAGGGCGCGGGCGTGTTCAACATGGAGGATCTCGATCCCGACCCCTTTATGGAGGCCCTGATGAAATACGGCCTTCCCTGGCAGGTCGTGGAGCACACGCCTCTGCCGCAGGAGCCGTGACCAACACGTGGGTGCCGCACTGAACATAGAAGAAACGCTGCAACGTATCTCCACGAAAGATGAACGCGCCGCAACGATGTACCATGCTCTCAGCGACCGGGACAGGCACAGGGTCCTCGGGGCCCTTGGCGGAAAGGACTTGCGAACGCTGACGAGTCTGGTCAAGAGCACACGCAAGAAGTCCTTCCGGGAAGCGGAACAGAGGCTTCCCGGTGTCGCGGGCGGTATCGTGCGCACCCCTGCCTACCTCATCGACGAGAACCTCATCGAGGAGAACATGCGTGTCCTGAGGTATGTGAAGGACAGGACGGGGTGCAGGATACTCCATGCCCTGAAGGCCTACGCGTCCTTTGCGACCTTCGGAGTGATGAGGCCTTACCTCGACGGGGTGTGTGCCAGCGGCGCCAACGAGGCAAGACTGGGCCGCGAGGAGTTCGGAAAGGAGGTCCACACCTTCGGGGCGGCCTATGGCGAGAAGGACTTGCGGGCGGTCCTCAAGTATTCTGATTGCGTCATCTTCAATTCCTTCCATCAGCTCGAGAGGTATGGGGAGGCGGCGAGGCGTCTCGGACGCGATGTGGGGCTTCGTGTGAACCCCGGGCATGCGGAGGTTGAGACCCTGATGTACAACCCCTGCGCCCCCCGTTCCAGACTGGGGATCGTGCACGACGAGTTCGAACGGCGCTTTCCCGCCGTTGCCGGGCAGGTTCAGGGCCTGCATTTTCACGCCATGTGCGAGCAGAATTCCGATGTCCTCCGAAGGGTCCTCAAATCCTTCGAGCGTCTTTACGGGCGCTACCTGAAGGGCCTCAAGTGGGTGAACTTCGGAGGCGGTCACCACATAACCAGGGACGACTACGACCTCGAACGCCTTATAGGTCTCATCGATGTTTTTAAGGCAAAGTACGGGGTGGAGGTCTATCTCGAGCCCGGCGAAGCGAGTGTGTACCATGCGGGGGTCCTCGTTTCCACCGTTGTCGATATCTTGACGAACGAGATGGAAATAGCCATACTCGACACTTCCGCGGAGGCACATATGCCCGATGTGCTTCTCATGCCCTACAGGCCCCACGTCATCGGCTCCGCAGCACCGGGAGTGAAGAAACACACATACCGGCTGGCCGGCCCAAGCTGCCTGGCGGGAGATGTGGTCGGAGACTACTCTTTTGACAAACCCCTGGAACGCGGGACGAGGCTTGTCTTCACCGACATGGCGCTCTACAGCATCGTCAAGAGCACTACCTTCAACGGCATCGGTCTTCCCGACATAGCGGTGCTGAGAAAGGACGGCAGTGTGGAGGTTGTCAGGCGATTCGGCTACAGGGATTACCGGAACCGACTATCGTGAAAGACGGTCTCAAGTTTCAGGTCTCATGTCTCAGGTTTCAAAGCCCGATCGAAGGACAGCGAGTTTCAGCGTGGCTGAACACCGGGAAGAGGTCCTTGCTTTTTCGACTGCGAGATTCCTTTTGATTTGCACGTGCCATTTTGCGATAATGGAATCAATCTCCTGACATTGAATGTTCGCCGGAGGCCGGATGAGTCACAAGAGGACCATTCTTCTCGTGGAGAGCGAGACTGCCATCGCCCGGGCGCGCGCGAAGGCCCTTGAAGGATACGGATACAGGGTCATCATCGCGGCGACGGGTGGAGATGCTGTCGAGAGGGTCCGTTCGGACGGCGGCATCGATCTCGTTGTCGCCGGTGTCGACCCGGACGGCGGCATGAACGGGCCCGAGGCGGTCGAGGCCATCCTCTCGGAAAGGGACATGCCGGTTCTCTTCTATTTCCAGCCCACCTCTCCCGGACAGGATATCCCGGGCAGGACCGGGGACCCGGTCTGCTACGGATATGCCATAGCTGACACCGGTGAGTCCCGGCTTCAGGCCGCGGTTCAGAAGGCCCTGGAGCTGCACGCGGCGCGCAGCCAGACAAGGGATTGGGACACGGCGGAGAATGGCGGGGGTGGCCGGGAGAAATACCGGGTCTTGATGGAGCAGGCAAGCGATGCCATCATCATTGCCGATGTGAAGGGAAACTTCCTGGAGGTCAACCGCCGTGCCACGGATCTTCTGGGTTACACGAGGAAGGAGCTGGTGGGAATGACTCCGCTCGACATCCACCCGAAGGAGGAGCATCAGAGGGTCACGCAGCACTTTGCCGGAATAGCGGCGGGTCAGATAGAAGCCCTGTACAATACGAGCGTGCTGACAAAGAAGGGAGACATCATCCCCGTCGATATAACGGGTTCTCCGGTCAAATACGGTGGCAGGACGCTGGTTCAGGGTATCTTCAGGGACATTACGGACCACAAGAGAATGGAGGATGAACTGAAGATGCATCGGGACCACCTGGGCAAGCTGGTCGCGGAGCGCACCGCCCGGATCCGGGAGGAGGTTGCCAGGAGGAAGAAAAAGGAAGAGCAATACCTGGCCCTTGTGGAGTCCGTGAGAGAGTGGATATGGGAGACAGATGCGGATTTCGTGCACACCTACGTGAGTCCCAGGGTGTATGACGCGCTTGGGTACAGGCCTGAGGAAGTGATAGGGAAAAGCCCTTTCGAGTTTATTCCCGCGGAGGAAAGGGCCCGGGTGCTGCCTGTTCTGAAAGATCTCCTTTCCCGGAAGCAGTCTTTTGCCGCCTTTTTGACCATGGGCTGCCACAAAGACGGGCATTCCATATATGTTCAGGCCAATGGTATCCCATATTTCGATGAGGCAGGTAACCTCCTGGGCTATCGCGGGAGTTGCCAGGACATCACAGAGCAGAAGGGCATGATGGACGCATTGAAGGAACGGGAGAAGGAACTCGTTGCCAAGTCACAGACGCTGGAAGAGGTCAACGCGGCGCTCAAGGTCCTCTTGAAGCAACGGGAAGAGGACCGGAGGGAGCTTGAGGGGAAGTTCGTTTCGAACGTAAAGGAGATGATCCTTCCCTACATCCTGAAGATGCAGAAGGGTCAGCGGGATCCCAGGGTAAAGGCCTACCTCGATATCGTGGCCACCAATCTCAACGAGATCATATCGCCCTTTCTCAACACCGTACGACAGTTGAACCTGACCCCCCGGGAGATCGAGGTGGCCTCTTTCATCAGGGAAGGCAGGACGACGAAGGAAATAGCCCAGATCCTCGGTGTGGCGACGAGCGCCGTCGATTCCCACCGGAACAACATGAGAATCAAACTCGGTCTGAACAGGAAGAAGATCAATCTGCGCTCGTACCTCCTGTCCCTCAAGTAGGGTGTGTCGTGAGCCACAGGCATCACTGCCGCTACAGGATAACGGGGGAGGTGTGCCGGGTGCCATGGATGGATGGTCGTTAAGGGAACAGGACCGATACGGGGATTCCCTTTTCCGTCAGTATATCATGCAATTCCCGGGCAGCAGCCTTCACGTGGGGCGTGGCCATCAAGGGGGCGAGTCCCGAGGAGCGAAGGAGACCGGCGACCTTTCCGGCGTAGTTCAGCCTGTCTATAAGGACCTCATCAGCGGCGCCCTCGATCATCGACGCAAGAGGGGCGGGGTCCATGGGGAGCAGGGGCCCCACGAACACGTATGTCCTGAGTCCCGCGTCGTGCAGGGCCTTCAGGGCCTCAACGCGGGAGGCGATGGAAGGCGCCCGCGGTTCGAAGATCTGCTTCACGTCCTCCCGGTTCGTTGTTATCGACAGACCGACCTCCACGCGGGAGAGTCGTGTGAGGATATCCGTGTCCCTGACGACGAGCGGGGAGCGGGTCAGGATATGGACCTCGAGGGATGACGGAACGAGGGCTGTCAGACAGTCCCGCGTCAGGCAGTACCTCTTTTCCAGCGGCTGATAGGGGTCCGTCACAGTGCCGATAAGGAGGGTGCCTCCCCTGATGCGCCTGAGTTGCCGCCGCAGGACGTCGGCCACGTTGGCCTTCACGTCGACGAAGTCGCCCCACGGCTCAGTATGCCCCGTGAACCGTTTCATGAACGTCGCGTAGCAGTACCTGCACCCGTGGCCGCAGCCCACGTAGGGGTTCAGGCAGTAATCGTAGCCCTCGATACCAGTTCTCGCAAGTGCGTTCCTTGCAGTTATCTCACGTATGTTCATGACGGATGCGTCCTTCGCCGGACCGATTATTTTATCACAAAACCTTCCAGGAGTCTGCGCGCCTGCGCGAGGCGCGCGAACGGGTCGGCGCCTTGCGCCTACGGGTCTGCCCTGCGGGCAAACGGGCACACGGGAGGATAGGTTGCTGCCGCAATTCCGGGCTTGAGGAGGGATACAAGGGTTCTTCCGGCTTGCAGGGGCTTGTTTTCAAATGCCATCCGCGAGCGGGGATTGACCCCGAATGACCGCAGTCGCATACCCGCCCCCCGTGAAATCGCGATGACAGGCCAGATTCATGTGATTGTCGGTTTTTTGATAAGATTTTCTTGACAAAGTAGCATACCTTATATTTATATAAGGTCTTTGAGAATAGCCGTAACGAACCTCGGCTTTCATCATCCTGTTAATGCATCATGAGAGGTGACCATCATGAAATCCACAGCACCGGGCGATTCCCCCAGGACAACGACCGCGAGAAAGTCAGACAAGGACATGGCGATGAGGATACAGGGTCTCGAAGAAACGAATGAGGCCTTGAAGATCCTCCTTGCCCGCGGAGAGGACGATAAGAAGCTTGTTGAGGACAGGATCAAATCGAACGTGAAGGAACTTGTCCTTCCCTACGTGGACAAACTCAAGCTGACAGGGCTCAGCGTTGAACAGCAGACCTATCTCGAGATCATAGAGACGACGATCAAGAACGTTTTCTCGTCGTTCCTGCAGAAGATAACGTCGAAGCAGTACCACTTCACGCCCAAGGAGATCCAGGTAGCCACGCTGATCCGCGAGGGGAAGACGACAAAGCAGATCGCCGATATCATGAAGGTGACACGCAGCGCCATTGGGCTGCATCGCCATCATATCAGGAATAAACTGGGCCTCGGCAAGGCGAAGGTGAACCTAAGGTCCTACCTCCTGTCCCTGCAGTAGGAACGGCCTCATTCCCTGACGGCGAAGTCCTGACTATTGGCTATAATTTAGTATTGCCTGCCTGTGGTTCTATGCTATAATCAGCTTGCGAGCTTTCCACAGTGTCATATTCGACCTAAAACTGAATACTGATCCACCGAATCAAAGATGATCTTGAGCCGAATATTCGTAAAGGAGAGAGCGAATGAACAGGTATCCAGAGATCGCTGACAGGCTGATGGGTCTCGATGAGGCCGTTTCACGGTTCGTAAAGGATGGTTGCCAGCTCGCCATAGGGGGGTTCACCATAACCCGCAATCCAATGGCGGTTGCGTACGAGATCGTACGCCAGCGGGTGAAGGACATACACCTCGTCTGCCACTCCAACGGGCAGGCGCTCGATGTCCTTGTAGGCGCGGGATGCGTCAGGAGACTGGAGATCGCCTACGGAGGCAACGGGCGCTATGCGCCGACGTGCGTCAGGTTCAAGAAGGCCGTTCAGCGGTCGGAGATAGAGTTCGAGGATTACTCGAACTACCAGATGTCGCTGAGATTCCTCGCGGGGGCGCTGAGCATTCCCTTCATCCCGACCAAATCCGGGCTCGGTTCGGACCTCATGAACTACGAAGGTTTCCCGCCCGATATCAGGCGTGAGAAGAAGGTTGCGAGCAAAAAGTACGCGAAGATGCAAAATCCTTTCAGTGAGCAAAGAGACGAAGTTGTTCTCCTTCCGGCGCTCACCCCTGACGTCACCATACTTCATGCCCAGTTTGTCGGTGACGACGGCACGGTGCGGATGAAGGGCCTGACCTTTGCCGATATCGAGCAGGCGAAGGCGGCGGACGCGGTCATCGTAACCTGCGAGGACATCGTGCCGCGTTCGTTCATCCGGACCGACCCCGACCAGAACTCATTGCCTCCCTTTTTCGTGGATGCCATAGTCAAGGTCCCCTATGGTGCGCACCCGACGGCATGCTACGGTTTCTATGATTACGACCCGAAACATCTCAACCTCTACCGCAAGATGGCCGAGGATGATGCCCTCTTCAGGGAGTATCTTGACGAATGGGTCTACGGGGTCAGCTCCTGGGAAGACTATTTGACGAAGGTGGGAATGGAGATGATCCTCAAGATCAAGGCCAATCCGGTGATAGGTTACGCGCCGGGACTCGACAGGAAATAAGGAGGTTATCTCATGATCCAGTACAGTGATAATGAAATGATGGCCCTGGCGGCGGGACGGTTCATAAAGGACGGCGACATAGTGTTCGCGGGAACGGGCGTGTCCATACTGGCGGCCACCGCCGCGAAGAGGATCTTCGCTCCGAAAGCGGTCATATTCTTCGAAACGGGAGGCATCGACCCGTCTCTCGACGAGATACCGATGGCTGTGGCGGACTTAAGGGCAATGGCCGGCACGTCGCTGAATTCCGGGCTCATAGAGGCCTTCTCCATAGTCGGCCATCGCAAGCTCCACACCGTCGCCTTTCTGGGGGCGGCCCAGATAGACCGGTACGGGAACCTCAACACCACGTGCATCGGCGATTATTTCAAGCCCAGGACCCGTTTTTCCGGAAGCGGGGGGGCCTGTGACGTGGCCACGTTCGCGTCGGGAGTGATAACCTTCATGCAGCACGAGAAGCGCCGGTTCGTCGAGAAACTGGATTATCTCACCAGCGTCGGCTGGTACAAGGGCGGGAATTCGCGGAAAGAGCTCGGCCTCAGGCGCGGGGGTGCCCTGGCCGTTGTGACGAATCTCGGCGTTCTCAGGTTTCACGAGGAGACGAAAGAGATGTACCTCGCGGAGTATTTCCCGGGGGTCACCATAGGGAAGATAGTGGAGAGCACCGGTTTCCCGATAGACACATCCATGGCCGTGGAGGCGGACGCCCCCACCCCCGGTGAGCTCCAGATACTGCGCGAAGAGGTGGACCCCCAGCGCCTGATCTGCCAGGCCGTCCTGGCGGCACCACAGAAGTGAAGGCGGTTTGAGTGGCTTGAGGGGAAGATGGGCCGAATTCCAGTCCCGATCGAGGGACCGGGATCCCGGGAATGGCACGCAAGACCCGTGTTGTCCTGACATTCGAGCGATCCAGGCCGTTGAAGCGGTTCAAGTGGTTCTTATTGCTAATTTCGCAAAATTAGGTTTATAATAAGGCAGTTTTCAAGGGACTTTAAAGTCCCTTTTTCATGTCGGAGGTATTATGAAGGTTCAGGTTGAAGCGCTTGACAGCGTGAGAAAGAAAGTTGAAGTTCTTCTTCCCCGGGAGACCGTGTCAGGTATAAGGGAATCCATCTACGATGAGATAAGAAGGAATGCGAAGATCAAGGGGTTCAGGCAGGGGAAGGTCCCGAGACCCATCATCACTCAGTATTACAGGGACTATATCGAGGAAGAGACGCGGAAGAGGATGCTTCAGAACACCATGTTCGACGCTCTGAAAGAGGCGAATGTGGAGCCGATCACGGAGCCCGTGGCCGATTTTCTTGAAGGCGACGAACCGGGTTACACGCTTGATTGCGAGGTTCTTCCCGAGATCGAACTGCCTGAGTACAAGGGTATAGAGATCGAGGCGGAGCCCATCAATCTATCCGACGCGGATGTGGAACAGCGCATCGAGAGCATGCGCCAGTTTCATGCCAGTTTCGAGGCCAAGCAAGGTGAGGCGACTGCTCAAAAGGGCGACTTTGTCGTCATCAAGTATCAGGGATACCGCGACGGCGAGGCCTTGAAACAGATCGCGGCTGACGGATATCCCCTGGAGCTTGGGAACGCGATGCTCATGCCCGAGTTTGAAAATGCTGTCATTGGTATGAAAGAGGGCGAGGAGAGGGACGTGGAAGTGACCTTTCCCGACGATTATCCCGACAAGGACATCGCCTCGAAGAAGATCCTTTTCAAGGTCACCATGAAAGAGATCAAACAGAAGGTGCTCCCCGAGGTCAACGACGAGTTCGCCAGGGACATGAGCTTCGAGAACCTCGAGGTCATGCGCAAGAGTGTCAGGGAAGAACTGGTGAAGGAAAAGGAAGGTTTTCGCAAGAGCGAGCTTACCCGGAAGGTCCTGGAGGCTCTTCTCAAGGACAGGGAGATCCCCGTTCCGAAAAGGTTCCTGGAGAAACGTGTGCACGGGATGATAGAAGAAGCCCAGTCGCGCTACCAGACGGACAAGCTCTCCGCCGAGGAGCTGCAGTCCATATCCGAGAGAATGCATGCGGATTTCGGAAAACGGGCGGAGGAGCGGATCAAGGCCGAGATCGTTCTCGCGCGCATAGCGGAGAAAGAAGACATCAAGGCGGACGCCAAGGACGTTGAGGAACGTCTGAAAACGATTGCAGAAGACGCCAATAAGACATACAATGAAGTCAAGGGTATTTACGAGCAGTACGGCCTCACGGCAGGGCTCAAGGACAGCATTGTCGAAGAAAAGGCCATAGACTTCGTGCTCGCGAATGCCGTGGTAAAGGATGCACCGAAGGAGAAGGAATGAGTCTTGTACCAATAGTCATCGAGAAGGACGGCAGGGGCGAGCGGGCTTATGACATATACTCTCGTCTCCTCAAGGAGCGGATCGTCTTTCTGGGCACGGGGATCGACGACATGGTGGCGAACATCATCATCGCCCAGCTCCTGTTCCTCGAATCCGAAGACCCGTCAAAGGACATATATCTTTACATCAACAGCCCCGGCGGCATCATCACCAGCGGGCTTGCCATCTACGACACGATGCAGTATGTAAAGGCACCGGTCGTGACGACCTGTATCGGGCAGGCGGCAAGCATGGGAGCGGTGCTCCTCGCCGGGGGAGAAAAAGGTAAGCGCTTCGCATTGCCTCACTCGCGGATTCTCATCCACCAGCCGCTTGGCGGCGCGCAGGGGCAGGCGAGCGATATCGACATTCAGGCAAAAGAGATATTGAGAATGCGGGAATCGATCAACAACATACTCGTGAGGCACACCGGCCAGCCCCTCGACAAGGTCGCGAAGGACACGGAACGCGATTATTTCATGGACGCGCAACAGGCCATAGAGTATGGTATAGTAGATCAGATCCTTGAGAAGAGGTTGTAGAACATGATCAAGAAGACAAACGGCAGGACCATCAAGCTCAACTGCTCTTTCTGCGGAAAGAGCCAGGATGAGGTCAAGAAACTGATAGCCGGCCCGATGGTTTACATATGCGACGAATGTATCGAGCTGTGCAACGAGATAATACAGGAAGAGGCAAAGAAGGAGCGTTTCGATTACATCAAAACGGCCATCCCGAAGCCGCACGAGATCAGCAAACTCCTCGATGACTTTGTCATCGGACAGGACCACGCGAAGAAGGTCCTTTCCGTGGCGGTCTACAACCACTACAAGAGGATAGAGTCAAAGACACAGTTCGATGACGTGGAGATCCAGAAGAGCAACATTCTGCTTATCGGTCCCACGGGCTCGGGGAAGACGCTCCTCGCCCAGACCCTCGCGAAGATACTCCACGTGCCTTTCACCATAGCGGACGCCACAACGCTCACCGAGGCCGGGTATGTTGGCGAGGATGTGGAGAACATCATCCTGTACCTGCTCCAGGCAGCCGACTACAACGTAGAACGGGCGGAGCGGGGTATAGTGTATATCGACGAGATCGATAAGATATCACGCAAGACGGACAGTCCGTCGATAACCCGTGACGTTTCCGGGGAAGGTGTCCAGCAGGCCCTTCTCAAGATAATCGAGGGCACCGTTGCAAATGTCCCTCCCAAGGGCGGCCGGAAGCATCCCCAGCAGGACTATATCAAGGTCGATACGTCGAACATACTTTTCATCTGCGGGGGCGCGTTCCACAGCATTGAGGGCCTCATCGCGAGCAGAATAGGGAAGAAGAGCATCGGTTTCGGTGTCGATGTGGAGGGCGGAAGGGACAAGATGTATTCCGAGCTTATCCGGGACATCCAGCCCGAAGACCTCCTGAAATACGGGCTCATACCCGAGTTCATCGGCCGTCTGCCAATCACGGCAACCCTTGAGGAACTCTCCGAGGAGAACCTTGTGGAGATCCTGAAGAGGCCGAGGAACGCCATTGTGAAGCAGTACAAGAAACTTTTCGACCTTGAGAACGTCAAGCTTACCTTCACTGAAGGGTCGCTCCGCGGCATCGCCAGGGAGGCCATGAAGAAGAAGACCGGAGCCCGTGGTTTGCGGTCCATCATGGAGAAGGTGATGCTCGATGTCATGTACGAGATACCCTCGCTATCCAATGTCAAAGAGTGTGTCATCAGCGAAGAGGTGATCGTCAACCACGAAAGGCCTATCCTCATCTACGAAGAAGAGGCCGAGAGTGCGTGAGAGATTGACATTTCACGGTGAACCTGTTATATTCACCCCTGTTGGGCGGATAGCTCAGCGGGAGAGCATCGGCCTTACAAGCCGAGGGTCGCAGGTTCAAAACCTGTTCCGCCTACCATTTACGCGGGGTCGTAGTTAAGCCTGGTTATAACGCCGGCCTGTCACGCCGGAGGCCGCGAGTTCAATTCTCGTCGACCCCGCCATTTTTGATAAATAGACTGGTGTCTGTATGACTATGAAGCTGATCATCTGCATACACAATCATCAACCAGTCGGCAATATGGACCACATCCTGGAAGAGGCTTATACGCGTTCGTATATGCCTTTTTTTTCTGTCCTGAAGGACTTCCCGGAGATCAAGGTCAGCATCCACTTCACCGGCTTCCTTTTTGAATGGCTGAAGGAGAACAAGCGAGAATACGTAGCGCTCCTCAGGACCCTCTTCGACAGGGGGCAGCTTGAGGTCCTTTCGGGGGGAATGTACGAGCCCATCCTCGCGCTTCTTCCCGAGGACGACGCCCGGGCCCAGATGCGGCTTCATCTCGATCTGATGGAAGAGACGTTCGGCGCTCGCCCCCGGGGCATGTGGCTGGCGGAGCGGGTCTACGAGCCGCAGCTGCCGAAGGTGATGGCGAGGGCCGGGATCGAATACACCGTCATTGATGATAATCATTTCAAATCCGTCGGTCTGAGGGATGAGGAGCTTTACGGTTACTTCGTTACAGAGGCCGATGGCGAGAAGCTTTTCATCTTCCCCGGTCTTGAGGTCCTTCGGTATGCCATCCCCTTCAAGAGCATCGAGAAAGTGGACGAGAGTTTTCGGAGCATGGCGGCTGCCGGGGCTGACGTCGCAGTGTTCGCCGACGATGGGGAGAAGTTCGGGCTTTGGCCGGGCACGTTCGATTACGTTTACGACAAGGAGCACTGGCTCGAATCCTTTTTTCGGTATCTTCGCGAGAACTCCGACTGGCTTCAGACGGTGACGTTCGGTGAGCATATGGCCGCGACGCCTCCCAGGAGCCGGATATACCTTCCCTGTGAATCCTACAGGGAGATGGAGGAATGGTGTCTTCCGGCGCCGCGGGCGAGAGAATACTCCGAGCTCCTCCACGCAGAGAACCTCGAATACCGCGATTTCCTCAAAGGCGGCTATTACAGGCATTTCCTCGTGAAGTACGGCGAGAGCAACGACATGCACAAGAGGATGATGCGCGTCTCGAAAGCGGCGAAGATGAATCCCGAGGCGAAGAGACACGTCTACATGGCACAGGCCAACGACAGTTACTGGCACGGGGTCTTCGGGGGTTTGTACCTGCCGCACCTGCGGGGGTCGGTCTGGCGCCATCTCATCGAGGCGGCGAAACTGCTCGATCCGAAGAAGCCCTTCGTCAAGGGGTATATAGAAGACATCAACCTCGACGGCCATGACGAGGCCGTCATCAAGAACAACGAGATGGAGGCGTCCTTTCGCCTGAGGGAGGGCGGGGTGCTCTACGGTCTCGACTATAAGCCTTCGTCCGTCAATATCATGGCCACGCTCAAGAGACGGTACGAAGGGTACCACGAGAAGATCAGGGAGGCCGTCAGTCAGTCTTCGGCTGACGGTACGAAGACCATCCACGACATGGTGATGGCCAAGGAAGAGGGCCTCGACCGTTTCCTGCACTATGACTGGTACCGCAGGGCCTCCCTCGTGGACCACGTTCTGGGCACGGACGCCACGTTGGACAGGTTCTACCGGTGTGAGTGCGTCGAACCGGGCGATTTCGTCATGGAGCCTTACGCCGCGGAGATGGAGAAGAGCAAACGAAAAGTGGACCTCGTGCTCCGGCGGGACGGACATTTCCGGAAGGCCGACAGGGCCCTGCCACTTTCCATCGCGAAACGGGTCTCCGTCGGTGAAGGGACTGCGGAATTCACCGTCGATTATGAGCTTGCGGGAGCGGTCGACGTCCCGTTTCTTTTCGGGATCGAGTTCAACTTTGCCTTTCTGGGAAGCGGAGGGGACCGTTATCTGGAGACGGAGAGGGGCAGGTATCCGCTGACGCTGCATGGGGTCCTTGAGCCGGCGGCGAACCTCAGATTCCATGATCCCTACCAGAACATCGAGGTCTTCCTGGAACTCGATGAGGCCGCGGAACTCTGGACCTTCCCCGTAGAGGTTGTTTCCCTCTCGGAAAACGGCTTCGAACGCAATTATCAGAGCACCATGGTCATGCCCGTCTGGCACGTGGATCTGACGGGGGACCCGAAGCGCATCTCACTCAAGGTTCGCATGGATGAGACCCGTCAGCCCTGACGGGACGTGCAATCCCGATCAATAATGGAACGGTGGATCGACTCAGCTGATGCCCATGGTTTCCGTCATCATAACCACCTTTAACCGCCGGGATTTCCTCAAGGAGGCTGTCGCGTCGGTCCTGGCCCAGGACTACAGGGACAAAGAGATAATCGTGGTCGATGACGGCTCCACGGACGGGACACCCGATGAGGTCGCCGGCCTCCCGGTGCGGTATGTCTGGAAAAAGAACGGCGGGATCTCGAGCGCAAGGAACGAGGGGCTCGATGCCGCCCGCGGCGACTACATCGCCTTTCTCGATGTCGACGATCTGTGGAAGAAGAGAAAGCTTTCCATCCAGATGGACGAAATGAAGAGGACGGGCATACCGCTCACGTATACGGACGAGATATGGATACGCAACGGGGAAAGGCTGAACCAGAAACTGCGGCACCGCAAGTTCTCGGGGAAGATCTTCGAGCGCTGCCTGCCCCTGTGTATCATCAGCCCGTCGTCGGCGGTCATCCATCGGAGCGTCTTCGATGCCGTGGGTGCCTTCGACGAGTCCCTGCCCGTGTGCGAGGACTACGACATGTGGCTCAGGATAACCGCGCGGTTCCCCGTGACCTTTATCGAAAAACAACTTATCATCAAGCGGGGAGGCCATCCCGACCAGCTTTCACGGGCCTATGACGGGATGGACCGCTTCAGGATAGCGAGTATCGTGAAGATTCTGGGCAGCGGCATTCTGGGGCCAGATCTTGCCCGGAAGGCGGTCGAGGAACTCCGAACAAAATGCCGCATCTATGCGGGTGGTGCCCTGAAAAGGGGAAAGAAGGAAGAGGCGGAGTACTACCTTGGATTGGCATCGGCATATGAGGAAAGGGCAGTCCCGGCGCCATAGATGGACAACCACCTCATCCCTTCACGCTTCATCGCCCCGAATCCTTAAGATCTCCCGATATGCTCAACCCTCGTGCTGCCGCTCTGGAGAGTGCCGGAAGTGAAGGGTGTATCCAATCCGAAGGACGGGACATCGTCTCACCGGACTTGAGAAATGGGGCCGAAACCTGTATATTTATCAATGCTTTGAAGTGAAGTTCAAACCTCTCTCATGAAAAAGGAGCCTGTATATGTCCTATGACGCGACGAAAATGGCGGACTGGCAGATATCCGAGGCCGCCGAGGAGAAGATGAAGAGTATCCGACAGCTCAGCGATGAGATGGGTCTTGGAGATAACGAGGTGATACCCTACGGGAAGGTGGGCCGCCTCAACTATGCCGTGATCATGCAGCGCCTGCGGGAAAAGTCAAACGGGAAATACATAGACGTCACGGCCATCACCCCCACGCCGCTTGGTGAAGGCAAGACGACGACAACGATCGGTCTTCTCGAAGGGCTGGGCAAGAGAGGCAGGAACGTGGGAGGGGCCATTCGCCAGCCGTCGACGGGCCCGACCATGAACGTCAAGGGGAGCGCGGGAGGCGGAGGGAACGCGCAGGTCGTGCCGCTGACGGAGTTCTCACTGGGCCTGACCGGTGACATAGACCGCATCATGAACGCCCACAATATCGCCATGGTCGCCCTCACCGCCCGGATGCAGCACGAGCGCAACTACGGCGACAAAGAGCTGGCAAAAAGGGGTCTTGCGCGTCTCGACGTGGACCCCACCAATATCCAGATGGGATGGGTCATAGACTTCTGCGCCCAGGCGCTCCGCAACATCGTTGTCGGCATGGGCGGCAGGATGGACGGCTTCACGATGCAGTCACATTTCGATATCGGTGTCAGCTCCGAACTGATGGCCATCCTGTCGATAGTGCGGGACCTCAACGACCTGCGTAAACGCATCGGCGAGATCACCGTCGCCTATCGTAAGAACGGCGATCCCGTCACCACCGAAGACCTCGAGGTCGCCGGGGCGATGTGCGCCATCATGAAGGACACCATCAACCCCACGCTCATGCAGACGGTGGAAGGCCAGCCCATCATGGTGCACGCCGGGCCCTTCGCGAACATAGCCATCGGGCAGTCGTCGATCATTGCCGACCTCCTGGGCCTCAAGCTCTTCGACTATCACGTCACCGAGAGCGGTTTTGGAGCGGACATCGGTTTCGAGAAGTTCTGGAACGTGAAGTGCAGGCTGAGCGGTCTCAAGCCCAATGTCTCGGTGATCACGGCGACCATAAGGGCCCTCAAGATGCATGGCGGAGGGCCGCGTGTCGCTCCCGGTATCCCGCTGCCGCAGGAATACACCCGGGAGGACCTGGGACTCCTCGAGAAGGGTATCCCGAACCTCCTTCACCACGTGCGCATAGTCAAGATGTCCGGGATCAAGCCCGTGGTGTGCATCAACAAGTTCACGACGGACACGGATGACGAGATTGCCATGGTGCGAAGGCTGGCGGAGGCCGAGGGCGCGCGCGTCGCCGTGTCGGAGCAATGGCTGAAAGGCGGGGAGGGTGCGCTGGAACTTGCCGATGCCGTCATCGACGCCTGCAATGAAAAGGTCGACTTCGGATACCTCTATCCCCTGGAGATGCCCCTTATGCAGAGGGTCGACGTGATAGCAAAGAACATCTACGGCGCCGACAGTGTTCTGTGGATCCCCGAGGCGGAGGAGAAGGCGCGGCGACTGGAGGCCGACCCGGGGAAGAGCGATTACTTCACCATGATGGTCAAGAGCCACCTGAGCCTCTCCCACAAACCGGAGCTCAAGGGCGTGCCCAGAGGATGGAGGCTTCCTGTCAGGGACGTCCTGGTTTTTACGGGAGCAAGGTTTCTCTGCCCCGTCACCGGTGCCATAAGCCTCATGCCCGGAACAAGCTCCGACCCGGCATTCCGCCGGATAGACGTCGACGTGGAGACAGGAAAAGTAAAAGGTCTTTTCTAGCGAAAAGCCCGTTTCAGGTTTCAGGTCTCAGGTTTCAAGTTGAAGGCCTGAAGAGCGAAGATGGATGCCTAAAACCTGGGACTATTCTTTCCAGTTTCTTGCCTGAAACCTGGAACCTGAGACCTGAAACTATTCTTTCTGTATCTCCCCCGTCTTCACCGAGAAGAGGTAGGTCTGGTCGTCGTGGGTCTTGATGAGGATCGTGTTCTCTTTGTCGTTGAACTTCAATTCCTTTTGCCAGAAGAAATGGCTCACCGTGTGCTTTAGCTTCAACTGGTTCTTGACGAGGTCCCTGATACGGTAGCTTTTCAGCTCTTTCCCGTCCTCGTAGAAGGCGAGCGCCAGCTGGTCGACGGATGATGCCCAGGGCCCCATGCGGACGATGTGGCGGCCGTCCGAACTTGGATAGACGGAGAAGGAGTACCAGTAGACGGTCCACAGGGGGGTGGTGGAACCGTCATTCCTGTACAGGCCCGATGTCTTGTAGGTCTTTCTGAGTTCCGCGTCCTTGCTTACCCATCTTTCGGGCGGCGCGAGCATGATGAAGATGTACTGCCCGTCCTCTGTCTCCTTTGCGTAATCGCGGGGAGGGGCGGGCGTATCGGCGGAGGCGGGAACGCAAAGTGCCAAAGACAGGACGATCAGCTGAAGGACAAGGATGGATCTAACGGCGACACTCATGATCATTTCCTCCCGGATAATGTAGGAACCGGCCTATAGAGTACTACGACCGGCGGGACCAATACAAGGCCGGTGATTGACGTCCCCCGAATCGGATGACGTGCGGGAAATCTCAACTCTCTCGAGAGGCGCGGCAGGGGTCAATTGAAGAACTTCACGTATACACATCCGGACCGTATCCTTCCCTCATCGTCGAGTTCATAGAAGTCGGCGCAGCCGAACTCCAGCGTGTCTCCCTTTTTGTATGTCCTGCCGAAGAAGGAGCCATCTTCGATGAAATCGAGGCGTATCTTCACCTGGAGATAGACCTCACGGTCGCCGAACACTATCCTCTCCGGCTTGCCCAGTGTCTCCCTGAACGAGGCATGGTAGTTGGTCCAGTAGTCCACGATGTTCTTTCTGCCGGTGAGACGCTTTTCGGAGGCGTCCCAGACGCAGTCTTCGGTCATGTACCGCGTTACCGTCTCCCAGTCATGGTTGTTAAAGGCCCTGAAGAAATCATCGATGTCCCGGGCTGATGCTATTGCGGGTCCCTGCATTTTCCTTCCCTCCTCATGGTTCCGTCAGTCTTTGGTTGTGACCTTCTGCTTCAGCGGGTCGACCAGCCAGTCCAGGGTCCTTTCCTTCTCCATGCCCCAGATGCGGCCGATCAGGGTTTTTGCCGTATCTCTGCCCGTGAGGTCCGTGAGGTATTTGAGTACCTTTTCCTCGATCTCCCCGTCCTCAAGGGGGTCGCTGGAGTCACCGCGAGGGTAGCTGCGGCAGCACTCGAGGACGGACCCGTCCTTCAGCGTGACGACGATCCTGCACGGGGCGCCCTTCGGGAACGCTTGGGTCATCTCGCCGTCTTCAACGACCTTTATCATAGGGAGCATGTCGATGACCGCTTTCTCCGTTTCCACGAAATCATCATTGAAGAACTCGTATTCGATGGTGCCCCTGACAAGGGCCGCGGCGACACAGTAGGGAAGAGAGTGGGTCCGTGCCGCCCGGCTCGCGGGATGCCATGACGACGGGATTGCGGCTTCCCTGATGGCCTTGTCGTAAACGTGCACCTCGACTTTTTCGATCCTGCTGTGATCGCCGACCCTGCCCGAGATGTCCACGGCGGCATCGATCGGCGTCTGGCAGAAAACGAGTGCCGGCCACCTCTTGAACGTAATGGATGCGAGATCGGGCGGAGGGTCCATGAGGGAAGGGCTGTGAGTGAGGAAGCGGTCAATGCCTGCTTCACCCTCGTATATCCCGCCGGGACCGGTGAAGCCCGCGCGGGCCATGAGGACGGATGTGAGGCCGCGCATCGCGCAGGACGCGAAGGTGCAGTGTTTCCAGTCCGTAACGTCTCCCACGGCTGCCTGGTTGATGGTGAGCCCCAGCATGCCGGCTATCCTCTGAGACTCGGTCAGTTGATGAGCGGAAAGACCCATCATGAACCCGATAACGAGGGGAGTGAAGAAGAGCGCCTGTGCGTCGTGGTCGTAGTTGTCTCGTTCAGGGTCATAGTGGTTTGCGAACATGCATGAAAGCCGGTACGCGAGCCATGTGTCGGCGAGGACGTCGGTGCCTGTCCTGCCGAGCCAGTCGGCCAGCGACAGGATGAGGGAGATGTTGTCCGACGGATGACAGCCGCCCATGCCGGTGGGGGACATGTAGGTATTCACGAGGTCGCTGCGGCGGCCGAGGATCGTGTTCATGAAGACGGCCTCAGACGGGTGCGCCTTGCGGCCGACTCCCCAGACGGTGATACCCTCACGGTCTGTGGCGAGCGACGTCATACGGTCGAAAGTCCCTATCATTGCGGTATCCCTCAGCGAGGCGCATATCCCGGCGTAGGCATCGAGGATGTTGCGCTTCAGAAGGTGGAGTGTCTCGGGATCGATCGCTTCCCCTGCCATCTCCCGTGCCTGTCGGGAAAGGGTTTCTTCCAGCGTTTCCTCCTGCTTATCGGCCATCTCCGCCCCCGTTCCTTTTGAGCTCTTCCACGACCTCATTTGTCGAGCGGACATCTCCGAAGAAGAGCATGATGCTCTTCAAGGTGCTCTTGAGGAGGGTTGTGTCGGGTGAGGTTGTGGCGTCGGCGACGAGCGTCACTTCGTAGTCAAGCTGCATGGCGTCACGCGCGGTTGACTCGACGCAGACGTTTGCCGCGACACCGGCCATGATGAGATGGGTCCTCTTCAACCTGTCCAGCGTCTGTTTGAGTTCGGGAGGGTCGGAGAGGAAAGCGCTGTACCGGTTCTTGAACACGACGTGGTCTTTCGCGGGATCGAAGTGCATGTCCCGGAATATCTCCGTCCCTTTTCCCTTGTTGCATATGGCCTTCACGTGGTCCTTGTCGTGGAATGCCCCATAGAGGCCTCCGGTGTTGCCTTCCGGCCCGCAGGTGATGTTCTGCCGTACCCATATGACGGGAACCCCCAGTGATCGGCAGTGGTCGGCAAGCCTGTTCGTGCTCGCCACGGCGGAGGCGATGCCGGGCATGGCCGGCTCCCCGGAGGGCGCGCAGGAAAAGGTCTGCATGTCGATGATAACAAGGGCCGCCTTCGAAGGGTCGAGGCGGAAGAGGTGTGCCGGCCGTCCCGTTTGCCTTAAGACAGGGGCGGTCTCCCTTCGGAGTTCCTCGAGCACTCCTGTCCCTCCATCATCGCCGGCTGCCAGGGCAGCGATGACGACACCCATCAGCCATCCCAGAACCTGGATGGTGAGAACGATCCCTGATACGGTCTTCATATGGACTCCTCTCTCATTATTGTGCCGGCGACACGCTCGGAATACGTGTCCGGCCGCTGGTCCGTTGTCGGGGACTCCTTATTCTCTCTATATTTTCCGCGGCATGCAAGCGAAAAGACACGTAGCGGCCGGGGATGACGGGTTTGGCCCGGAGGTATTTTCCTGGCGGCCGCGCTGCAACCGGTCCTGCCTTCGCCGGCAGGTCAGTCCTGCGACTATGGTTTGTAGGCGTTTCACCCACATCTAATTCATCCCCATCCCGATACCAAATACTCAGGATTTATTCTAACCTGATACCGTGGGATTGGTAACTGATGAGAGAATGCGGCTGTGAGTGCCGCATCGGTAAATCTGAAGGACAAGGAGAAGAAGAATGGCAAACGCTAACGAAACCGATTTCTACGACAAAGTATTTCCCGTGCCTGACAGGGTAAGGGAAAAATCGTACATCAAGAGCAGGGAAGAGTACGAAAAGCTTTACAAGGAGTCCATCGAAAACCCTGACGCCTTCTGGGCGAAAGAGGCTGAAAAACGGCTTACCTGGTTCAAACCCTTCGACAAGAAAAAGATCTCCGACTGGTCTTTCGGCGATGACCTCCACGTCAAATGGTTTGAGGGCGGCAAGCTGAACGCCAGCTACAACTGCCTCGACCGGCACCTGGAAACGAAGAAGAACAAGGCTGCCATCATCTTTGAAGGCAACGACCCCAATGACTGGAAGGTCTTCACCTACTGGGATCTATACCGGGAAGTGAACAAGTTCGCCAACGTCCTGAAAGGCCTCGGCCTCAAGAAGGGTGACGTCGCTTCGATCTATCTTCCCATGATCCCCGAACTCGTCATCTCCATGCTTGCCTGCGCCAGGATAGGCGTGGTGCATGCCATCGTCTTCGGCGGTTTCTCGGCGGAGGCCTTGAGAGACAGGATCAACGACTGCAAATCCACAGTGCTCATCACCTGTGACGGTACCTACCGCGGCGCAAAGGCGGTCCCGCAGAAGGACAACGCCGACAAGGCAGCCGAGCAGTGCCCCTCCATCAAGACCGAGATCGTCGTGAAGCGTACCGGCACGCCCGTCACCATGAAGGACGGCCGGGATGTCTGGTGGGATGACCTGATGGCAAAAGCGGACCGCTACTGCAAACCCGAGGAAATGGACGCCGAAGACCCGCTCTTCATCCTCTACACGTCGGGTTCCACGGGAACGCCCAAGGGTGTCCAGCATTCGACCGCCGGCTATCTGCTGTATGCATCAATGACGCAGCAGCTTGCCTTCGACGTGCGTGAGGAAGACGTTTACTGGTGCACGGCCGATATCGGCTGGGTGACCGGCCACAGCTACGTCGCTTACGGCCCGCTGACCAACGGACACACCAGCATCCTCTTCGAAGGTGTCCCCAGCTACCCCGGTTTCGACCGTTTCTGGGAAGTGGTGGAGAAATACAACGTCAACAATTTCTACACAGCTCCGACCGCCATTCGCGCCGTTGCCAAGGAAGGCGACGAGTGGGTCGAGAAACATGACCTCTCCTCCCTGCGCGTTCTCGGTTCCGTGGGCGAGCCCCTGAACCCGGAAGCCTGGTGGTGGTTCTACAACAAGGTCGGCGGCTCACGGTGCACGATCGTCGATACGTGGTGGCAGACGGAGAACGGCGGCCACATGATCCTTCCTCTCCCCGGCGCGGTCGATATCAAGCCGGCGAAGTGCATGAGGCCCTTCTTCGGCGTCGTTCCGGCCATCATGGACGAGGACGGCAAAGAGGTTGTGGGCCCGGGCAAGGGAGCGCTCTGCATGAAGACCGCATGGCCCGGCATGATGAGGGGTGTATGGGGCAATCCCAAACTCTTTAAGGAAAACTACTTCTCCCAGTTCCCCGGCCTCTACTTCTCCGGCGACGGTGCGGAGAGAGATGCCGACGGCGACTACAAGATCACCGGAAGGATCGATGACGTCATCAACGTTTCCGGCCACAGGCTGGGAACCGCCGAGATCGAGGCCGCATTGACCTCCCATCCGAAGGTCGCGGAATCCGCGGTCGTAGGCTTCCCGCATGACATCAAAGGCCAGGGCATCTATGCGTACGTGACCCTGAACACGGGCGTCGAGAAAGACGAGGCCCTGAAGAAGGATCTCATCGCCCTGGTGCGCAAGGAGATCGGCCCCATCGCAACACCTGACCTCATCCAGTGGGCGGACGGGCTTCCCAAGACAAGGTCCGGCAAGATCATGCGCCGCGTGCTCAGGCAGGTCGCGGCCGAGAAATTCGAGGACTTCGGCGACACCTCAACACTGGCCGAGCCTCACGTTGTCGATGACCTGGTAGCGGAAAGAAAGAAGATAAAATAAGGCAATAAAGAAGGACCCGGCCAGACGTGAGTCTATGGCCGGGTCCTTCTCCTGATATTCTCAGGTGTTTCAAGGAGACTTCTGTCGATCGTACCCGTATTACGATCGGCGTCTGCCAGAGTTGAGGGGGATTTTTTTTCCAACCCACATCTCCCTCAACTCACTATTCTATACTCCAGCAGGAAAGAAAAGTAAAGCCTTTCATGTCATCGGTTCCAAGGGGAGTTGAGTGCAATAGGACCGATAGGATGGATAGGACCTATATGACCTATCGGCTGACCCCGAATTCCGCCGTCTTCTTTTGGCCTGGAACTTGAAACCTTGTATGTTACTCCCAATGGAATATCACAGGCAGTCCATGATAAGAAGAATGAAAGTAAGGTTACCGGCGT
>MVQP01000045.1 GCA_002067235.1 Syntrophorhabdus sp. PtaB.Bin047 | reverse complement strand
CGTCAACGATGTGACCTTCACCGTCGGGAAGGGGGAGGTCTTCGGGCTCGTCGGGGAGAGCGGTTCGGGCAAGACAGTGACGGCCCACTCCATAATGCGCCTTGTGCACCCGCCGGGCAGGATCGTCTCGGGAAGGATCGTCTTCGAAGGCAAAGACCTCCTGAGTTTAAGCGAGAAACAGATGGAAGAGGTCCGCGGCAGCCGCATAGGAATGGTTTTCCAGGAGCCTATGACTGCCCTGAACCCTGTCCTGAGGATAGGCGAGCAGATAGCAGAGACGATCGAGATACACGGGGTCCGGCAGGGGAACGGCGTGCGGGAGAGGACGCTTGAGCTCTTGAGACAGGTGGGGTTCGACGACCCGGAAAAGAGGTACATCCAGTACCCCCATCAGCTCTCGGGCGGGCAGAGACAGCGTGTCCTCATGGCGATGGCAGTCTCCTGCGATCCCTCCCTCATCATCGCCGACGAGCCCACGACGGCCCTCGATGTCGCGACGGAGTCCCAGATACTGGGCCTGACCCGTGGTCTCGTCGATTCCCTGGGGATGTCGATGATATTCATCACCCACGATCTGACGATAGTGAAGTCCATGGGCCGGTCCGTGGGCCTCATGTACGCGGGACGGATGGTCGAGAGGAACCGGGTGGAGGATTTCTTCAGGGAGCCGCTGCACCCCTACGGCCGGGGCCTTCTGGAATCGGTCTACGGGTTCTCCGGGAGCACGAAGAGACTCAAGGCCATCCCGGGTTCGGTGCCGAAGCTGTCCGAGTTGCCGGCGGGCTGCAAGTTCCATCCCCGGTGTCCTTTCGCCATGGACGTGTGCAAGGGGGACGAGCCGGCCATGAAGGAGGTCGCAAAGGATCAATGGGTCCGCTGCTATCTGTTCTAGACGTCAGGAAGCACTACGAGGTCCGCAGGACCCTGTTCTCCGTGGCCAAAGAGACGATACGGGCCGTCGACGGCGTCAGTTTCCATCTCGGTGCCGGCGAGACCCTGGGGGTTGTCGGCGAGAGCGGTTCGGGAAAGAGCACACTGGCTCGGTGCGTCCTCCTCCTCGAGAGGCCCGACAGCGGGGAGGTCGTCTTTGACGGCGTGAACCTCCTCACAGCGGGGAGCGAAGAGGTCAAGCGGCTTCGCAAGCGGATGCAGATCATATTCCAGGATCCCTATTCGTCCCTCAACCCGCGAATGAAGGTGCGCGAGATCATCGCCGAGCCCGTCCGTTTCCATGGCATGGCGAAGGGCAAGACGGACGTGGAGGCGCGGGTCGGCGAGATACTAAGGAGTGTCGGCCTCGACGAGGATTTCCTGAAGAAGTACCCCCACGAGATGAGCGGCGGCCAGAGGCAGAGGGTGGCCATAGGCCGGGCCCTGGCGACCGAGCCGGCCCTCGTCATCGCCGACGAGCCCGTCTCCTCCCTCGACGTCTCCATACAGGCCCAGATCGTCAACCTTTTCCTCGACATCCGGGAGAGGACCGATATCTCCATGGTCTTTGTCTCTCACGACCTCAACATCGTCCGTTTCCTGTCGGATCGCATCCTCGTCCTTTATAAAGGGAAGGTGGTAGAGACCGGCGGCCGCGACCAGGTCTTCCTGAACCCTCTTCATCCCTACACACGCATGCTCATCCGGGCATCACAGGGAGATTTCACCTTAAGGGAAGAGGCGACGAACGGCGCCGACCCTTCGGGATGCCCCTACTATGACAAATGCGAGGACAGGAAGAGGGAATGCGCCGGTCAAGTTCCGGAGCTCAGTGGTAACGAGGACCATAGAGTTGCATGTTTTCATGCCTAGTGGCTTTCCTGTCAGACAATGAAATCGCGTTTTTTTCTCTTCCGGCCCCAACCACGTCAAAGGGTAAAGAACATCTAACCCCCGTCCATAAAGCCTTCCCGAGGTGGATGCCTTTTCTCAGAAATGTGACGAAAATCATTTACATCGTTAACAGTTGTGCTAAACTACCGATAATTAGAATTACTATCTTACATAATTCTCAGGAGGTGTAGTATGGTAAAGCTTCACAGGAACAAGAAAGGTTTTACGTTGATCGAGCTTCTCATCGTTATCGCCATTATCGGCATCCTCGCGGCGATAGCACTTCCGGCGTATATGGACTATACGAGGAAGACAAGGCTTACGGAAGTAACCAATACAATGGGGTCGATCAAGACAGCGATTATCGCGTGGGTATCGGAGCAGCAGAGTACGGCAACCCTCAACCTGGCAGATGACACTGCCGTGAGAGACACCCTCGGTGTTACCGTGCCTACGAAGTATCTCGGTGGAGTAACGGTGACGGCGGACTCCGCTGCTGGCAATGCCACGATCACCTGGACGATTGCCAACATTCAGGGTATTACGGCTGGTGCCGGGCTCACTCTGAGTTGCGCTGGCGACCAGAACTTTCAGACTTGGACTTGGGCAGCTGCGGGCGGCTTAGAAGCGAAGTACGTGCCGAAGAACTAAATGTGCAACGAGTCGGGGGGGCATTAGTGCCCCCCCGCCGCATTCTTACGAGGTTCATGGACCGAAAAGGTTTTACTCTCTTAGAACTGCTCATAGGCGCCGTTGTTGTTTTTCTTGTTGTTCTTATCGCCCTTCCCATGCACGCCATGCGCAGCAAGAGAACTGAACAGGTGAGTGTGAAGGCGCAGCTCCACTGCATCAGGGAGGCGGAAGAGACGTACAGGTTGCGGCATGGATATTACACGGATGACGCCAGCAAGCTGGCTAACTGGAAACAGAGGACAAAGCGATACCATTTCAGGATACGTCATGCCAGCTCGACCCGTTTTGTCGCCGAAGCGAACGGCGACCTCAACAACGATAAGATATGCGACGATACCTGGACCATAGATGAGAACGGGGTTCTGGCGAACGTGAAGTGAGTACGAGAGACGATGCATACCCTACACTTGATAATTGTTTTCGTTTTCGGAGCGGTCATCGGCAGTTTTCTTAACGTCTGCATCTACAGGATACCAAGGAAGAAATCCATCATCCACCCTTCATCGGCATGCCCCGCCTGCGAAAAGCCGGTGAGGTTCTACGACAACATCCCCCTCGTGAGTTATCTCATTCTCAAGGGCAGGTGCAGGGATTGCGGCGCGAAGATCTCCTTCCGCTATTTTCTCGTCGAGCTTATAACCGCGGTTGTCTTCATGATGATCTACCGCCGGTGGGGGCTTTCCTACGAGTTCTTCATCCAGATATTCTTCACGGCGATCCTTATCGTCGTCTCCTTCATTGACTACGATTTCCAGATCATCCCCGACATACTCAGCGTCGGGGGCATGGTCGCGGGATTGATCATATCCTTTGTGAGGCCCGGTTTCCAGGTGATGGAGGCCGTCTGGGGCGTGCTTATCGGCGGCGGCGTCCTTTTTGTCATCGCCTACGGCTATCAATTGATCACCAAGCGGGAAGGCATGGGCGGCGGCGATATCAAGCTCCTTGCCATGATCGGCTCCTTCAGCGGGCTGAAAGGGGTGCTCTTTTCCCTCATAGGCGGCTCCGTTGTGGGCACCCTGGTCGGCATTCCCCTCATGCTCATGAAGGGCAGGGAAGAGGGTGGCAAGTATGCCATTCCCTTCGGTCCGTTCCTGTCCCTGTGCGCCGTGCTGTATCTCTTTTTCGGGCCAGGGGTGGTCCATGCGGTCAGTGAGTTCTTGATGCATCGATAGGGGAGAGGGTACATGAAAAAGATCTGTTTTGTTCTCGCTTGCCTTATGTTTCTGGGGATTTCCGTCTTTGCACAGGCAGCGACCAACAACGATTATTGCGTCAACCCCATATTCTCGAGCAATGCGGTAAAACCCAATATTCTTCTTGTCATGGACTTCTCGGGAAGCATGCAGTTTCCGGCTTATCTGCCGGAGAACTTCGGGAACTATGATACCAGCGACGTTGCCGACTGTGGTACGTCCACCATAAGCTCCACATCGAACTCTTCCAGGAGATACGACAAGACCCGCGATTACTACGGCCTCTTCGAGCCGACGAAATACTACACCCAGTCTTCGAGCAAGTACACTGAAAGCTCCTGTGCGACGGATGCAACGGAGCCGAACCGGATCGGTACCGGCACGACCTGCATATCGGGCAACTTCCTGAACTGGCTCACGGCAACACGGATCGACGTGGCAAGGCGGGCTCTCACAGGAGGCAGGACCAACACGGGCACAACACAGCTCGAGAGCGAAGGTTCCCGGTACGTCATTCAGGACAACTACAACAAGTGCAAGTACACGATCACCGCAAACACCACTGCCAACCGCAAGTTGTCCATCACAAGCTATAACGGTGGTCCCTGTGTTCTCAATGGGGTATCGAACCACAGCATCTATGTTAACGTGCCTTCGGGGACAACCGTGGAAGGTGTCGTCCAGCGTTTCTATGACAAAGCGCACATGGAGTTCATGGTCTATTCCACCGGTACCGGCACGTATAACAGGTATGGAGTTATTCGTTCCGGCAAGGACCAGCCGTTGAGCACGCTTGTTGCTTCCATCAACAACGAGGTGCCATACAACGGAACGCCGACCGGCGAAGCCATGTGGGAAGCCTACGATTTCTATGTCCAGAGCAACGATCATAGCTATGCCAGCAACACGGCGGCGCTTGGGAAAGGCAATGGGTTGAAAGATCCTTATTATGATGGTTCCGGTACGGGTTCGACGCCCATATGGTGCCGGAAGGGGTTCGTGCTTCTTATCTCCGACGGGGCGTGGAATGGTTCCGTGGATCCCATGAGGGTGGCGCATACCATGCGCACCACCGATCTTCGTTCCGAGCTGCAGGGTTCGCAGAATGTAACGACTTACACGGTATACGCATTCGGGACTGACGTGGATGGGAAGAAGGCCATGAAGGCGACGGCCATGTTCGGCGGATTCGATTATACGACCACCGACACCTTTCCTTATCCCTACACGACCTGGCCGGCAACGAACAGTCTCGGCATTAATTTCCCTCTGACTCAGTGCGACTCTCCGACGCGGTGGGACGCGCAATGCGTCGAATGGGACAAGAACAAGGTCAACCTGCCCTACAACTACTTCGAGGCGGATGACGGCAATGAGCTGGCCACCCAGCTCGAGGCCGCCCTGCTCGATATGCTCCGGCGAGCCTCTTCCGGTACGGCCGCATCGGTGCTGGCATCCTCCGAGGGCAGCGGTGCCAACATCCTGCAGGCCTTCTTCTTTCCCAAGCGGATGTTCGACGACGCGGAGATAGACTGGACCGGAGAGATGCAGAACCTCTGGTACTATATAGACCCCCAGATCGGCAACAGCACCATCCGGGAGGACACGGCGCGCAACAATGTCCTCGACATTTACAGCGATGACATCATCGAATACGAATTCGATACGGGCCTTGGTAAGACGAAGGTCAGGAGGTACCAGACCAACACGAGCGCGCAGAAGGGCACCGAAGATATCCCCTCTCCTGTTGAGCTTGACGAGACGAAGAACCTCTGGGAAGCGGGCATCATACTGTGGGCGAGGGACCTGGCGACATCACCGCGCACGATCTATACCACCGTCGACGGCGTGAACCGCATCAGTTTCAGCGCCTCGGAAGCCGCCTCCAACGGGACCCTGCAGACCTATCTCCAGGCGTCTGGAGACCCCGCAACGGCACAGAACATCGTTAATTATGTGCACGGCTATGACATCACCGGTTACCGGAACAGGACTGTGACCACCTCCTACTCCGGTGCGACCGGCACCCATGTCTGGAAGCTGGGCGACATCGTTTCGTCCACGCCCCGGCTCAAGGCGTCCTTCCCTCTGAACTCATACCACCTCTATCCGTCGGAAGGATACAATGACCGTACGTACTATCAGTACGTGAACGATGTCGATGCCTCGGGCAACGCGACAGGCAGCTACAAACAAAGGGGAATGGCATTCGTGGGCGCCAATGACGGTATGCTCCATGCCTTCGAGCTGGGCAAACTAACCTTCAACAACCTTTCGGCCAACGAGGCGGCCCGCCTGGAGACGGTGGACGTGCCTCTTGGCACGGAACGATGGGCCTATGTGCCGAAAGGGGCTCTGCCCTATCTCAAATACCTCATGAACACTAACTACTGCCATGTCTTTTACGTGAATCAACCCGTGGTGATCGTCGATGCAAGCGTCAACGCGGGCGGGTCTTTGAGCCAGGATCCGAACTACACGAAGACACGCTCGAGCTGGAGGACCATCCTCATCGGCGGGATGGGCATGGGAGGAGCCTGCCGCAACAGCACCTCAGGCTGCAGCTCGACAAGCGACTGCGTGAAGACGCCCGTTGCGGATGTCGGGTATTCCTCATACTTTGCCTTTGACATAACGGATCCCACCAATCCGACATTGCTCTGGGAGTTCTCGAGGGACGACCTTGGTTTTTCGACGACAGGCCCCGCCATTGTGCGGATAGGAGATCCCGCGAAGAACGGAAAATGGTTCGCTGTCTTCGCCAGCGGCCCCACCGGCCCCATAAATACGACCTATCACCAGTTCATGGGGTCCTCCGATCAGAACCTGAAGTTCTTCGTCCTTGACCTGCTCGCCGGGCCGCAGGCAGCGGTGACCGTTATCGACACGGGTATCACGAACGCCTTCGGGGCGAGCCTCGCGAATTCCTCCTTCGACGTGGACAGGGGTGACCCGAACGCGTCGGGTGCCACGCCATACTCGGACGATGTGATCTACATGGGATATGTCAAGAAGGATGGGAGTACGTGGACAAAGGGCGGGGTCCTCCGTCTCATGACACGAAACGATTCCAACCCCACCAACTGGGTTGTGAGCACCGTCATAGACAATATAGGCCCTGTTACGACAAGTCTTGCCAAGCTGCAGGACCGCAAGAACGGGAAGCTCTGGCTCTATTTCGGCACGGGAAGATACTACTACCGTCTTGACGACGGGATGACGATCGACGACCCCGACAACCAGCAGGCATTCTACGGAGTAATTGAACCCTGTTACATGTCATCGACGAACATGATGAACCTGACGTGCACAACGACGCGCACCGTGGGGGATCTCCAGAACCAGACAGGTTCGTCCTCCACTCTCTCTCCGACGGCACTCGGCTGGTACATCAATTTCCCGACGCCCGATTCCGGCTACAAGGCCCACCGTGTCCTGGCCCAGCCGGTGGCATCGTACAACGGTGTGGTCTATTTTCTGACAAGCTCGCCATCAACAGATGTCTGCTCCATGGGTGGCTACACGTACCTCTGGGCGGTCTGGTATAGTAATGGCGGCGCTCCCCCGGTCGCGGCCCTGTCGGGGATGGTCGTCACGCAGCTCTCGACGGGCCAGATAGCGACGCCTATCCTGAAGACGACGAGCGGCGGGTCGGCCCTGACGGTTGCGGGCGGAAAGGCGATGGCGGTCGGTCAGGGTGTGAACATCGGCGGAGGCTTCTCGCTTCTGGGTCCGCCGAGACCGTTGAGGAAGATACTTCATATGAAGGAAAAATGAGAGATTGCAGGGGTTTTACACTCATTGAGCTTCTTGTCGTAGTCGGTATAGTCGCGATCCTCGCGGCCATCGCCGCGCCGAGCATGTCCGGTTTTGTGAGGAAGAATAGGATACAGAACCAGACGATACGGATCTACAATGACATCATGAACACGAGGATCATGGCGATGAACACCAACAGGATGCATTTCGTCGAGTTCGGCCTCGCGGGAAATCAGTACCGCGTTGTCGAGGACACGGATGGGAACAACGCCAACAACGCAGGCGCCTCCGATACGGTGCGGCTTGCCAGGACGGCCATGGTTCCCTTCACGTACGCCAACATCGATCCCGGGATGGAAGCAATCGAGATCCAGGCTGGAGGTTTCACGAACAATCTCGTGACCTTCGATTCCCGCGGGATTGCGACGGGGCTTCTGAATGTGTCCGGGGGAGCGATCTGCATACCTTCGGTGAACCTTAGGCCCAATACGAACTGCATAGTCGTCACGCCCACGCGGATCAGGATGGGAAAGTACAGCGGAGCAGCGGGAGGGTGCAATGCTGCGGCGTGCAATTAGGAACAGGAAGGGCTTCACGCTCATCGAGCTTCTTGTCTCGATGCTGGTCCTCTCCATCGGCCTCATGGCCATGCTTGATGGATTGGCGAATTACATAAGGATAAACATGGAGAACCAGATGCGCAACGAGGCCATGCGCATTGCCGAGTCGACCCTGGAGACCTTGCGTAATGCAAGGTTCAGCGATGTGCAGACCCACGCCGTTGTGATCACCTCGCCTGAGGTCAGGAGGGTTCGGAATGTCGGTGTGTCCTATACTGTCACCTGGACGGTAAACAACGTTGCCGCAACAGGTGTGACGACACCGACAAGCGTCGCTGTCCAGGTGAGCGTCACATGGAACCATCGGAACATTGCACATAGGCACGATGCGGCGTCGATCATCAGCACCGATGCATGAGGTGAAGGGATCTATGACGAGTGATAGCAGAGGGTTCAGTTTGCTGGAGATACTCATTGCCATAGTGATCATGGGGATCATCATGGCGATGAACAGCCAGCTCCTTCAGGACCTTATCAGGGGACAGCGCCAGCAGGCCGGTGTGGTCACAAGCCAGTTTGAGACCTCACTGGGGCTGGAGATGTTAAGAAGTGATGTCTCAAACGCGGGATTCGGGCTGGCCGATGAATTCGCCAGCGCTCCCGGGACATACACGGAGGCCACCGCCGATCCTGCCCAGCAGTTCAACAGCGCTCCCAACGTGCCAAGAGCTCTCATGCACAACAATAACGTGGGAGCGTTCACGAGTTACATAGCCAACTCCGACTACCTCGTTATCAGGTCTCCCGCTGTTGGCATGAACACTGCCGCCGGGAAGTGGACGAACATTACGAGCACAACGGTGCACATCTGGAATGATGTTAATCTCGACATGGTGAACGGGCGGGATTACATGATCGTCATAAAGCCGCGTTCGGCCCTGGGCGGACGGTCCAAGCTCATCGTCTCCTCCAGTGGCGCCTATTCCGTACAGTACATAACGTCCACCCTGGACGCCGCCTTCCAGCCCTCATCAAGCACGGGGGAGCGGTACCTTGCCTTCGGCGTCGAGGACAGCATCTCTCCGACGATGCCCTTCAACAGGGCAGATTACTACGTCAAGCAGCCTGCCGTCGCGAACGCAAACTGCGCGCCGGGCACGGGAACGCTGTACAAAGCCATCGTGAAGCATGGACCGGCGGGCACGGGAGGGGCAACGGAAGAGTTTCCTCTCGTTGAATGCGTCGCGAACATGCAGGTCGTATTCAGGCTGGACACGAATCTGGATGGGGTCCCCGACCAGACGGTGAACGACATATCGGGTCTCGATGCCCTCACCGTCAAGGAACAGGTCAAGGAAGTGCAGATATACATACTCGGTCATGAGGGTATCATGGACCGGGGATTCACATACGGCGGGGCCAACCCGGTAACTGTGGGCCCTTCCGTGGCAATGGGCACGAGCGTGAATCTCAGCGCCTTCGGCACCGACTGGAACCATTACCGGTGGAAGACGTACACGTTGATCGTGAAACCGAAGAGTTTCTACTAGAGAAGGATCGGGTGAGGACAGAATGATGGCCCGGCATGACATGAAAGGGTGCAGAATGAACCGCGGTGTTGCCCTCATATCGGCATTGATCGTTGTCTCCGTTGCCGCAGGGATCTTTGCGGCTATCATGTACTACGCGATGACGGGGTCGGAGCTTTCGGGCCTGCAGAGGAAATACCAGAGCTCGAAGGAGGCTTCCCTCGGTGCCATCGATATCCTCACGAAGGATATCCTGCCCCGCGTGATGTCGGGAACGGAGCTCTCGGCGGCCGTAACGGGTATGGTGATCCCCAGCGTTCTGCCGGCTATCCAGGCTGACGCGGGGAAAGATGCCTGCTTCCGTGCCAAGCTGTCGGGTGTGACGTCGACCTGGCCCGGAGGAACGTGCGACAGCAGCCCCGACGCCACCGTGAACAGCGATATCGTCTTCAACCTGAAAAGCACGTCCGCCGCGACGAAGCCCTTCGTGGTAAGCATGAAGATAGTGGATACCGTCACAGGCAATTCCGATAGAACAGGCACGATACTGGAGACAGCGAGCGGGGTGGTGGATGACGCATCGTCCATCATCAAGATCCAGCACTTTCCCTTTCTCTACACGATCATGACGGACGCACGGCCGCAGAACAGCACGACGGAACGTGCCAACATCGAAGTCCTCTATGCCTACTAAACGACCCGTACAACCCACGAGGCCTATCAGGCGAACTCCGTCAGCGGTGACAAAGGGTGGCAGCAGGAAGGCTCTCATCATCGTAGCCATCGTTGTGCTCGCCATCCTTGTTGGCCTGTACTGGTTCCTGAGCAGGGGGCCATCGGGACAGGACAGACAGTCCTCTGCGGACACTGCAGACGCCGGCGGACAAGCCGGCGCCGCAGCATCGGGAACATCGGCAGACGCGCCGGGCATTGCCGTCGGAAAGGCAAAGCTGCAGCTTGAATCTTCGGGTGATAAGGATATTGCCAGGGTCGTCATCGACCGACCGGCCGGCACGGAGGACTCGGACATCGTGTACAGGTTCGAGTGGACCATCAACGGCAAGCCTGCGGGTGACGGAGGCGAAAGCCTGAGCGGGTTCAAACGGGGGGACAGGGTTGCGGTGAAGATCACGCCCTTGCAGGACGGGAAGGCCGGCTCGTCAAAGATTCTTGATTTCCTGGTGCAGAACACTCCGCCCAGGGTGACCGCCGGGCAGGATATGAAGTTCGAGGGCAATACGTTCTCTTATCAGGTTAAAGGGGTGGATCAAGACGGCGATACACTGTCATACGCACTTGAGGACGCGCCCGAGGGCATGACGATAGATCCCCAGAACGGCGAGATCAGATGGCAGTTGAAAGAGAGTGACTACGGGGAACGTGCCATCAAGGTGAAGGTCAGCGATGGGAAGGGAGGAATCGCGAACTATAACCTCAAGGTGGACTTCCGGAAACCCTCCCCTCAGAAGACAGCCGGAGACAACGTGAAATGATTATTCAAGCACTTTCTCCTGCAGTTCATATGATTCCTTGATTTTATTAGCCATTACAAGAAAATAATCTTATTCTGAGGGCAGGATTATGCAGTTGATTATTGTATCATTTTAAAACGTTAGAGGTAAAACGTGAGGAAATGAGATTAATATGAAGTCTAACATTTAAAGAAATGTGGGTAAAAAAGTGTTGACAAAAAAATGGGCTTCTGCTAGGTTGTCAACATGATAGGGGCTTGAGAGACGTGCATTGTACCCTTAAGTTCCGTCTGACGCATCGAGGGAAATTGCAGCCCGTCAGTCCGGGCGCATGAGGCGCGTACAGGGTGGCTATGGCAAATCCATTTGAATCGTTCGGTATCCTAATCTTTGTTCTGCCCGTCGTGGTCTACCTGTTTGGCAGCTATGTCCTCTACAGGATCGGCAGCAAGTTCGGAATCGGTTCCTTCTGGCAATATCTCATTCCCATATACAATATGGTTCTCATGTGCAGGTGCGGGGATGTGTCGGCCTGGAATGTGCTCGGGCTCATGGTGTTTCCCATAAACATATACTCGACCATCAACATATGGGGCAGCATCGCCGAAAGGCTGGGCAAGAGCTACTGGCTTTACGGGGTCACTACACTCATCTTCGGGATACCTGTACTGATCCTTGCCTTTGACTCATCGAGGCCGGCGGGCGGAGAGATACTCGTGCGTGAGCCCCTTCCGGGAGAACCTTTCCCGCCGGACGCTTCGGTACAGTACGCCGAGGAGAAGACGATCGAAGCCGCAGGACCGGTGGAGGTGCCGTCCGTGACGGATCAGCAGAAGGCAGAGTTTCTCGAGGAAGCGCCCGCTCCCGTGGTTTCCGACGTCAGGCAGAAAAAGTACAAGACGAAAAGGAGCATCTTCGAGTCCATAAAGGAATCGGGGATGTTCAGCAGTTTCGTCATCAAGCAGGTGGACGAACTGGTCGGCATCGACATCGGCACGACGTCCATCAAGATATGCAGCCTGAAAAGCTCCAAGGGTGTCTTCTCCATCCAGAGCATCGTCAAGAAGACGTACGAACAGGAACTCATCAGCGACGGCCATATCGTCGACATCGATTTCCTCTCCCAAGAACTGCAGGGCATATTCAAGGACAACAACATCAAGTCGAAGAACGTGGCCTGCGCGCTGTCGAGCTATTCGGTGATATCGAAGAAGATAACCGTCCCCTTCATGGACGATGAGGCGCTGGAGAACATGATCAGCGTCGAGGTGGAGAACGCGATCCCCTTCCCCATGAAGGACATCTATTACAGCTATTATGTCATCGGTGTGGACCCTGAGAAGCAAAACATGATGAACGTGAAGATTGTGGCGGTAAAGAGGGAGATTGTGGACGCCTACATCGCCACCTTCAATATGGCGGGGCTCAACCTGCAAATACTGGACGTCGATATGTTCGGTATATCGAACGTGGTGGAACAGATATACGCGCCGAAGGAATACTCGGTCCTCATCGTCGACATAGGCGCGTCAGTCACGAACATCGCCATCCTCAACGGAGAGAACATCGAGTTCACGCGGGAGATCCTGATGGGCGGGAAGTACCTCACCACCCAGATACAGAGGTCGATTAAGGTGAAGTACAAGGAGGCGGAGGAGAAGAAGGTCGCCGCCGACGCGGATGTAACCTATCTCTTTGAGGACTTCATCTTTAATATATCGTCGGAGATCAACAAGACCGTCAGGTTCTACCTTGCCACAAAACCGAAGGAGAACATAGGAAAGATCTACGTGACAGGCGGCTCGTCGCTCCTGCCGGGAATAAAGGAAAAGATCGTCGATGAGACGGGCATTCCCGTGGAGGTTGTCGATCCTTTTCTGCTCGTTCAGGCGGGGGCCCAGACAGGTTTGTACGGAGAGCTCAAAGAGGTTATGGCGGTACCCGTCTACCTGTCGACGCGTGTAACGGACCTTATGGGATGATATGATAAAGGTTAACCTTCTACCCTACAAGAAGACGAGAACGAGCACCCTCAAGATCAATATCGTCACCTTTGTGCTGATGCTCATCATTGGAAACATATTCTTCTGGGCCGTCTACTTTTACAACGAGCGGGAGATCGGTGATTACGAGAACAATATCAGGGCCACCCGTCAGGAACTGGCCAAACTGCAGCCCATCTATCAGGAATACCAGAGGATACAGGCGGCCAAGAAGGAGATAGAGCGGCGGATAAAGGTGGTCAATCAACTGAAGGCAGGCAGGGCGCTTGCGGCACGGTCCTTCCATGACCTTTCAACGACGATGAAGGACGGGGTGTGGCTGAAGTCGTTCAAGAGGAAGGACAATAAGTTCGAGATAGAGGGAAGATCGCTCGTCAACGAGTCCATATCGGATTTCATGGAGACGCTGTCGAACCTGCCCTACATGACAAACGTGGAATTGAAGAGCATACAGGACGTGACGGAAGAGGGTCTCGTGATCAAGAAGTTCATCGTTCAGGGGAATATGTCCTTATGAGAGTCGGGTTCGAACCGAAAAGCCTGGGAAAGAAGATAGAGAAGATACCCCAGAAGTACATTCTCATCGTCATGATCGTTCTCGTCATTGCCTTTCTGGCGGCCCTCTACTACTTTCTCATGATGCCCCAGCTCGAGAGAAAGGCCAAAGTGGCAAAGGAGTACGCCGAACTGCAGATGGAACTGGGGCGGCTTAAGAGCATTCAGAAGAACATTGCGAAGCACCGCCAGGAATACGCCCAGATGCAGGAACTCCTCCAGGAGGTCATGAGACAGCTTCCGGAATCGAAAGACATCCCCAACCTCTTGAGAAGCGTGACCTCCGTGACCGAGGAGACGCGCCTGAAGGTCAAGCAGTTTGAGCCGAAACAGATCAAACACACGGATTTCTATTCGGAACTGCCTTTTGAGATGAAGTTCCAGGGAAAGTTCAGGAACCTTGCAGCCTTTCTGGACGGGGTCAGGAAGCTCGAGCGTATCATCAGCGTCACGGACTTTGCGGTGGACGCGAAAGGGCCTCCCAACAATGTCACGGTCGAAGGCTCGTGCAGCGCCAATGCATACGTGTATCTGAAACAACCGGTGAAGAAAGCGCCGGCTCAAGGAGCGAAAAAGGCAAATGTCCCGCCTGCAAAAAAGTAGTCTCGTGATAGGCCTCTGCCTCTTCGTGGGCATACCCTGTGTTTACGCACAGAGCCCCAAGGCCCAACCTGCCGTGAAGAAGGAGGCCGCGAAGGAAACGGCCTCGAAGAAGTTCGATGTCGAGGATTTCACCTATTCCGAGCAAGGCCGGGACCCCTTCCAGCCCATACTGCTCTTGAAGGCCAAGACCTCGCGTGGCGTGAACGTCGCGTCCTCAAGGGAGAAGAAGGAGCCCGAGAGGGTTGGTTACGAACTTGAGGAACTGCGTTTCGTGGGCGTGATAAAGAGCGGCACGGGCATGATCGCCATGATGGAAGACACGCAGGGGAAGGGTATCTTTTTCAGGAAAGGGGACCACTTGAACAAGAATATGTGGGTGATGGACGTTTCAGCCAGCAATATGGTGGTTGGCTACAAGTCAAAAGGGGAGACGAAGAAGATCGTTGTGGACATCCCCTCGAAAAACTGAAGGGTGACTTATGAGTAGAAGAATAACGGCTGTATTTTTTCTGTTACTTTTAATCATACCTTTATTGTGCTTCAGCCAATCGGCGAAACGCACATCGTCCCCTGCCTCAAAGGTCTCTTTCGATTTCATGGACGCCGATGTGAGGAATGTCGTCAGGATCCTGGCGGAGGTCTCGGGAAAGAACATTGTTATATCCGACGCCGTCAAGGGAAAGATAACGATGAAGCTCGAGAACGTTTACTGGGATGAGGCGCTGGACCTTGTCGTCGAGACGGGTGGATTGAGGAAGATAGAGGCGGATAACATCATCCGCGTCGTCACCGTCAAGGAGTACGACGACGAGATAAAGAGAAAGATAAGCGAGCGGGAATCCTTCAGAAAGGACCGCCTCGAGAGACAGAAGATGGGCGAGGAGTTCGTGACGGAGACGGTCTACCTGAGCTACGTCAGCCCCTCGGACATGGAAAAGATGCTTAAAGGGGGGAGTGAAGCGGCGGCGCCGGGAGGTCAGAAAAAGGGCTTCCTCTCCGAGTTCGGGACCATCACGCAGGTGAACTGGAACAATGCCCTCATTATCAGGGACACGAGAGAAAACGTTTCCAACATGATCCGCATCGTCAAGGAGCATGACAGGAAACCGAACCAGATACAGATCGACTGCAAGATCGTGCAGGCAACGACGAATTTCTCGAGAGAACTGGGCATACAGTGGGGTGTCCGCTCGGATCAGACCTCGAACATTCTCGGGAACAAAGAGGTCCTCGTGTCAGGCGGAAGAAGTTTTAGCTCCGCGACGGAGGGTGGAACGGGAACAATGGTATCGACGGTGAACCTCCTCGGCTTCAGGCCGTCCGGTTCCATCATACCTTACAATGTGAACCTTCCCGCCGCAGTGGGCGCAGGAGCCGGCGGAACCCTGGGGTTCTACATAGGGAGTGCGACCGACGCCTTCCAGCTCGACGTGCAGCTGTCGGCTCTTGAGGACGAGGGAAGGGGAAGGATACTCTCCAATCCCAAGGTCATAACCTCCGACAACAAGAAGGCGATCATCCAGCAGGGTAAGTCGATTCCGTACAAGACGTACTCCCAGTCGGGTACGCAGACGCAGTTTGCGGAGGCTGTCCTCGGCCTGGAGGTGACCCCGTCGGTGACGAAGGATGGTTACATCAAGCTCGAGATACTCGCCAAGAAGGACCAGGCCGACTTCGTGAACACCTCCGAAGGCGTCCCTACGATAGACAAGAAGCAGGCCTCCACGCTCTTGTATGTGAAGGACGGAGAAACGGCGGTCATCGGCGGCATCTATGAGCGCGAGGAAGGCTCGAGCGAGAACGGCATTCCCGGGTTGAAGAACATCCCGTTGCTGGGTTGGCTTTTCAAGAAGCAGACGAAGATCGACGACAGGACGGAGCTTCTGATCTTCATCACGCCGAGGGTGGTCAAGAACGTTTACAAGAACGAGGGCTAAATGAAAGCTATACTGGCAGTAATCGTATGCTTATCGGTCTTTATATCGGCCAATTGCATTGCCGCCGGTGAGAACGACCTTGTGGTGGGGCAGATCACGGCCAGCCTTGAGAAGAAGTTCAAGATGCTCACAGGCGACAAGGCGTTTACGAACCTGGGGAGCAAGTCGGGGGTGATAAAGGGCGATATCCTCACCGTCTACCACCAATCGGATACGAACAGGGTCGAGCCCATCGGCGAGTGTGCCGTAGTCGAGATCTACGACTCGAAGAGCGTCTGCGAGATCATCGAGATGAGCCGGGAGGTCGGACTCGATACGGTCACCATCAAGAAGATGACGTACGACGATGCCCTTCTCTTTCCGCCCATCTTCGCGCTTTTGACGAAGGTGGTGGAGCCTTACTCGCCGGAAAAGAAGATCGTCGTCTATGTCCATGAGTTCTTCGATGAGAAACATAACATCACGCGTTTTTCAGAGAAGATAAAGAGGGAAGTTAACAGGGTCTTTTTCCAGAAGAAAAGGATGAAGTCGGCGGGCAAGGCGATAAGCCCGGCGGTATTTGCGTATCTGCCGGGTGAATACAACGAATACAACAAGACCATCGAGGATTACCTGAAGCGTGACCGGATAGATGTTATCATAGCCGGAACTTACAGGATCGTGGGCGACAAGGTCCAGTTATCCTTTTACAAGATAGACAAGAACTGGGAGGATATAGCCCTCGACACCACCATCACAGCCAAACCCTATGCCGCGATGGCAGCGGAGGTGACCGTTCCCTACAAGGAAAGGAAGAAGGAGAAGACTGTGGCCTGCGACGTGGTGTACAAGCCTGTCTACCACAAGACTGACAGCCGCGACGAACGCAACAGCATCATCAACTATGAAACACAGAACAACCCCATCCTGGAGTATACTCTCAGGCGGGCGGAGTTCAATATAGTAGCCCCCGTCGACTTCTCGGTCCGCATCGATGGCAACGAGATACGCTTCGACAAGAGCCACGAGTTCCGGATACCGCTTACCACCGGGAACCACGAGATTACGGCATCATTCAAGAAGGGCTTCTATTACAATGACACCTTTCTCGTTGCCCTGTCCGAACCTAACGTGGTGAAGAAGACTGCCACGCTCTCCATCGACAAGCCTGAGGACCTGGTCATAGAGATAGAAGCCAATCCGCTTCCCAGGAAGGAGAGCATCGTTTTCAGGATGTACCGGAAGGTCACCAGGAGCACGACAGTCGTGAAGCCGGTGCTGAAGAGAGAGACGCTGACACCGGTGGAGACCTTCAAGGACTAAGGGCGCGTTCTCATCGATCGCAGGGCTGCATGGAAAGTCTCGTCAAGTTCCTCGCGCGTGCAGGTTCCTTCCCGCGCAGACAGGCGGAAGCACTGATCCGCGAAGGCAGGATACGGGTCAACGAAGCCCCGGCCCTGTCACCATCACTGCAGGTGGGTCCCCGGGACCGTGTCTTGCTCGACGGGCGGCCCCTGTCAGCCGAGAACATCAAGGTCTACATCGCCCTCAATAAACCCGACGGTTACATGTCCGACCTCAGGGACGTGAGGGGCAGAAAACTGGCGAGAGACCTCATCAAACACGACCTGAGGCTCTTCCCCGTGGGAAGGCTTGACTATCATTCGGAGGGCCTCATGATCTTCACCAATGACGGCGACCTTGCGAATGAGGTCATGCACCCCCGGTACAATGTCACCAAGGAATACCTCGTCAAGTTCAAGGGCCTGCTTACCGCGGAAGCCGTCACGAGGATGAAGAAGGGCATGCTCATAGAAGGCGAGCTCTACCAGGCCGAGGCCGTGCGCCTCGTGAGGAAGGCCCCCGCGAACGTCTGGTACAGCATAATCGTCAATGAGGGAAAGAACAGGATGATACGGAAAATGGGAGCGGCCCTCGGCCACCCCGTCCTGAGACTCAGGCGCATCCGCATCGGCAAACTGCACCTCGGGGACCTCAACCCAGGCGAATACCGCCACATAGAAAAGAACGAAATAATCTAACCACCAGCCAGCCTTGACTGTCCTGTGATTGATGCCGCAAAGCGCTGCTTCTGTCTTTGTCTGAAACCTGCAACCTGAGACTTGGAACCTGAGACCGTTCTTGATTGGCGGAGAGGGTGGGATTCGAACCCACGGCGACCATTGATGCTGTAGGACTGGAGCGATATGTCTGTCGACTATCTGTCGTTCTGTCTTTTCTTGCTGATGTCAACGACCTTATTCCTGTTGTCCAGATATTCCCTTTTTCGGCTGTCGGAAGGGTGCATATAGACATCAGTGCTCCTTCCATCCTTGTGGCCCAAGATCTCCTGAATGTACTTCTTCGGGGTGCCTGATTCCGCAAGCTGTGTGCCGAGAGAATGGCGGGTTGACGAGTAAAGGTCTTGGGGAACAGTCGTATGGGTTCGCCACATCTTGCGCAAGAACTCGGGCAGGTAACCTCGGCCTGTCGCCGGGTTAACAAAAATGAACCTGTCCGGGTTAATGTCGTTGCCGATTGCATGTAATACCAACGCGTTGGCCCGTGTCGATAAGGTGCGCCACGTTTTGTTCTTCCCCTTGGTTGTCTCGATCAGGACATTCCGGCTGTAAGTCCTCTGTATGAGAAGCCTTCCTCGTTGATAGTCTTGTATCTTGAGGGCGCAACCTTCGGCCGGTCTCAGTCCGGCCTCCATAAGGAATTCGATAAAATCGCGAAAAGGCTCCGGTATCTTCGCAAGCTGTTCGATCTGCGTGTCAGCCTCAAGGGCGGTGCGGGGTACGCTGTCCGGCGATTCGATGTCGGGCATGATAGGACATTCCTTGAGGTCGCCCCATCGAACAAGCCAGTTGAAGAAGGCCCGAAGGCAGTCGGTCATGTTCTTTTTGTATTTGCCTGACAGTTTGACAGGAAGGCCATCGTACCATCCTTGAAGGTGCTTTAGTCGGATGTCGCGAACGTCCGTATTATGTAGGGGCGGGAAATGAATCCTGTAGTAGACATCATAGACGTGATACGTCCCAGGGTGCAGTTTTTTTCTTTTCTGTTCAAGGAACTTTTCGAATAGGACGCTGAACATTCTCTCATTTGCGTTGAAGGGTATCCATTCGGAAGGGTCAAAGGCGTGTTGCCGGATAGCGCTGTCGATCTGTACCTGTGCGGACATGGCGGTCGTGATGGTAAAAGACCGACCTTCCTTGTCGTAAAAGAAACGGTACCTCTGTCCTTTATAGTCCAGTTTAAGGAACACGTTGTCGTAACCGCAGGAACAGAACTTTGACAGGATATTACGTTTCTTGCCACAACGTTGGCAGGTGATTGTTCCTCTGAGGGGCATAAACGGATTGTAGTATCCCCCCGGCGAGGAAGTCAACCGATTTTGGCTATTTTGCGCCAAACATGGCGTATTTTTGTCCACACTTGTTGAATAGCATTCCTTTAGGCAGAATTTCCGACGGGTCGGTAGAGTACAATTTGATCCTTGCCATGACAGACGAACGCGAATACAAAAACTACTTGGAGAAGGTTGAGAATTTGTGAGAAAAGTCGATAAAGAGAGGTAGCAGGGCATCGCAAAGGAAGGGACAAATATCGATGCCCAAGGACGACCTCTACGGTCTAACCAACCGCTGTTGATACTGGATGAGTCTGAGGAATCCGGAGAAAAGCAAGCAGGGAAGAATGCTGTTACATCCGACAATAATCACCAGTACATCGAGCAGGAGGGAGGATGGATGAATGGGAATGAGACAGGACGAGCCTTTAACCCGATCACTATTTAGCATTAACCGGACGATGGAGTTCTTTTCTGAGAGGGAACTCGCAACACAGATCGGCGCCGACAGGGATCGATGGTTTCTGGCAATTATGAAAGAGTTGATAGACAACAGTCTGGACGCCTGCGAGTCGAAGAGAATCTTGCCTGAAATAGAAATCGAGGTTGCCGAGGATTTTCTCAAGATTCGGGACAATGGGCCAGGACTGCCGGATCCTGTCATTAAAGATTCTCTCGACTACATGGTGCGCGTGAGTGACAAGATCCTCTACGTCTCGCCATCCCGCGGTCAGCTTGGGAACGCCCTAATGTGTCTGTATGCGATCCCCTTTGTGCTTCATGGCCAATATGGCAAGGTTGAGATAGAAACCGGTGGAGAATTGCACACTATTGAGATCATGCTCGAGCGGATATTTGGGAGTCCTAGGATAACTCGCACCGTCACGAACGGAGATTTTGTAAAAACCGGTACCTCCATAACAATCTATGAGCAAGCTCACAAATACCTCTCTGCTCCTCCGGTTGGACAATCTTACATTTGCAATGCCATGAGTCTGATAACCGCTTACGTCGTTATGAATCCCCACGCCAGCTTCACCCTGCACGGAACCATGGAATCAAAGAACGCAAGGACATCCGACTCTATGAATAAATGGATCCCAAGTGATCCGATGTCCTCCTATTGGTACGGACTTGATAGCCTCCGGGGTCTGATTGCAGGACATGTGTCCTCGGAACGGGAAGGCGGGCAGGCGAAAACTGTCGGGGATTTTATATCGCAGTTCCGTGGCTTGACTGGTTCCAGAAAGCGAAAAGAGGTCACCGACCTTCTGGGGATGCAGCGAACCTATCTGCATGATCTGGTGGACGGAGACGACATATCCGATGTTGCAGTAGACAGTATTCTGTCGGCCATGAACGAGTGCTCCAAGCCGCTGAAACCCAAGTTGCTGGGTGTGATCGGCGAGGAGCATTTCAGACAAACACTGCCCTACACTAACTCCGCAGACGTTCGATACAGAAAGGTCGAAGGTACGACGGAGGGATTGCCATATGTCATCGAGGCTGCCTTCGGGGTTTATGACCAGGAACACCAAGACCGTGACCGCTCGCTCATTACAGGCCTTAACTGGTCCCCGTGTCTGTCAATGCCGATAGACGGACTGGTTCACATCTTGGAAGATGCCCAGGTTAATAGCCATGATCCTGTTACCTTGGCGATTCACATAGCCTGCCCGCGTTTTGATTTCACAGACAGGGGGAAGGGCAGGCTAAGGTTGCCGGCAGAAATGATGGACGGCTTGGGTAAGGCTGTTTCATTCGTGACCAAAGATTTCGCAAAAGAGAAACGCCGGGCCGACTGGAACGGACGTCTCGGCAAGCGACAGCTTGTGGGAATCTTTAGACGGGAAAGAAGGTCCCAGCTTTCCACGAAGGAGGCAGCTTATGCGAGCATGGAGGAAGCCTATGTGAAGGCCAGCGGCAACGGTAGCTATCCGGCTAATGCCCGGCAGATCATGTACGTCGCCCGGCCTTTGGTGCAGCAATTGACCGGGAAGATACCCCCATGGAAGAACACCGCCTATTTCACGCAGATCCTGCTTCCAGACTATATGGAGGAGAATCACGAGAGGACGAAAACGTGGGATGTTGTATATGATGCGAGGGGGAAACTGGTCGAACCTCATACAGGTCGACGGGTTGACTTGGGGACACTGGCCGTCCGGAACTATGTGGCCGCCTGGACCTCTTCGGTTCGAGCCCTCGATGTTGGTGGCATTCCCTGCAGGCTTGACACGACCGGCCCAGCGAACCGTTATTCATACGCCATGTTCATAGAGAAGGAGGGATTCGATGAACTCTTGAAGCGAATGCACGTCGCCGAACGGTACGACCTTGCTGTCATGTCGACGAAGGGCATGAGCGTCACGGCGGCACGGACACTGGTAGAGGAACTGAGCGAACGGGGCGTCACCATTTTGGTGTTGCGCGACCTGGACAAGGCCGGTTTCAGCATAGTCCACACACTGAAGGCCAGCGGGCGGCGGTACAAGTACAAGACCGAACCGAACGTCATAGACTTGGGCCTCCGCCTTCACGACTCGCAGGAAATGCACCTTGAGGGTGAGGCCGTTGAATATGACAGCAAGATAGACCCGCGGATCTCATTGAAGGAAAGCGGTGCATCCGATGAAGAAGCAGTCTTCCTGAGAAGCGGCGGGACTCCAGGTCAATGGAAGGGCTCACGGATCGAATTGAACGCGATGACTTCACCGCAGTTTGTGGCTTTTCTGGAGACAAAACTGCAGGAGGCCGGTGTCAAGAAGGTGGTGCCTTCCGAGATTGTTCTTACGGAAGCGTGGAACCGGGCGCATCGAATCACATTCTTGGAGAAGGCGCTACGGGATGCGGAGGAACGCTTTGACGGGAACCGCCTCTCCATTCCCACGGACTTGAAGGAACGAGTAGACGAAAGAATCAAGAACACGCGCATGTCTTGGGACGACGCAGTATATGAGATCGTGCTGAACGAACGTCAAAAGAACTCGGGATGACGGGCAACGCCGCCCCAAAGAATAGCGAGTAGTTATCGTCGCCTTAGGCGGCGCATGGACAAACCAACCATTGCAGGGGTTCTCGTCGCATTGACAACGCTGGGTGAAAGGCAACGAGGTCGTACACAACGCAGGCCGTATTATTAACTGATGTGTGGTGATGTCCATGGATCTCGCCCACTTGGCGTCCTGCACATTTCTTGGAACTTAGGTCCCCCGTGTACCCTGCTTGACCTGGCCGTAGCCTTTTAATTATAGTGTCGATCGCTAAGCATATCCATGAGAGTAGCGTGATGATTCTCCCAGACGAAAGACATTGCGTTCTCCTCTCATTACCTCCATTAATCTTCTCTCACCGCACAACGAACCCGTAATATCGCCGCAACGTCAAAAAACATTCTCAAATCAGGAGAAAGAAACGTTTCTGGATGCTATTTATCCATTGTAATGGAAAGGCGCTGTTTTGAGGGCAAGAAAGCTGGGAGGGCCGCGTGGATCCCACTGTCTCTTACCTCCATCACAGCACTACGGTGGCCGCAAATCACTCCAGTCGGGTTCTGGTTTTGATCGGGGATGGACTGCAGGCAACGAAAAGATTGGCAACGGATAGTACAAATAACATCAAATAAATAGGAGGTAGCGACATGAGCAATACGAAGAACGACAAGGCATTGCATGTTGAGCCAGGACCGAACATTAACCCCGTCTTCCGCGATCTCGTACCGGCCCTGACGGCGGACGAACGCACGCGGCTGGAAGAGAGTATCATCAACGAGGGGTGTCGGGATCCCATAGTGATATGGACGGGCACGGGCTGCATTATCGATGGGCATAACAGATACGACATTTGCCGGCGCCACGCCATAGATTACCCCGTCGTTGGAAAGGAATTTGCAGACGAGGAGGAGGCTAAAGGTTGGATTATCAAGAACCAGCTGGCCAGGCGCAACCTGTCCGCAGACCAGCGAAACTACTTGCTGGGTATGCTGTACAACACCGAAAAAAAACATCACGGCGGTGACAGATCAAGTGGACAAAATGCCCACTTGAAAACTGCCGAGGTCCTTGCTCGGAATCACGATGTGAATGAAAGGACCGTGCGGCGAGCAGGCAAGTTCGCGGAAGTTGTCGAGGAGATCAAGGCTGAGGCCGGAAATGATAGCGACATGAAGGAGATAATCAGTAAGGCAAAAGCGAAGATCAAAGCCGGGAAAAAGGCACCCGAGCCCGAGGACGTGGGGCGTCAGCTTGAAGAGGCCGGGGAGGCCCCCGGGGAAACCCAACAGAAACGCCTCCAAGTGCTGATGGACGAGCAACCCGTGGTGCTGTTGTCACCGTCACAGCTACGGGGATACCTTGACGAAGAGGAGGAAAAGGATTTGCGGTTCGTCGGCAAGGCCGCAGCAGATGCAGCGATCTCAGAGATTGAGGAAGGCGGGGAGATGATGGTGAATGCCGAGCTTAGGACAGAACTCATCGAATATCTTGGGGAATGGATACTGAGACATAGGCGGGAACTGACCGAAACTGCGGCCCAGATTGACAGAGCGGGGTGAGGGCCTCCCTCAACCGTCAAGTGCCGACCGGTAGTTGACAGCCACGATACGGGAGAGGGTAGGGGACAGTCCACGCTACACACCGCTCGACATATCTGGTGCCCGAGAGGTCGAGGCTTCGATCCCCTTCAGCTCCACCATTTAAAAACCTGCAATCTCAGTAAGTTGCGGGTTTTTTTGTTGCCTTTTTTTGTGTCCCCAGACTGTCCCCAGATAGGCCGGTAACGCCCATGCTCTTAAACGAATCGTTTAATTTTGTGTTGACAGAATTGCCACCAAGTTATATATAAGTATTGTGTGTGAGTAAATCCTGGGTTGACCGCGACGCGAAAGCATCGTAAGCGCTCTGTAAGAGCGTCGGTTCCAGGGGTCACACACGCTATCCAAGAACCCCTTTTCCGGGGTTTTT